>NZ_JANFME010000001.1:0-4527 GCF_029616525.1 Streptococcus suis
TATAAGAACTCGACCAAGATAAAAAGAGTTCGTCAACAAGTCTTTATTCCTAGTTGTTGAGCTGAAACAGTCTATCCCCAGACTGTTTCACTCCCACCCCCGCACAGTTGATTAGGTCAGATTTGGAGTGTAAAACACGAACAAATCTGCCAATCAACTACTGCGCTGAGATGTTGACACTAACGTTGAGAAGCGGTGCTGGGCTTTTTGTCCAGCCTCTTTCAACTCATTTATTCATCAACGGCAAAGACCAAGACCATGATTTGTATGAGGGTAAAGCCAAAGATGAAGGGGAAGGTATCCCAACTTATTGCAGAAATCATGCTAGTAAATACTGTTACTGGGCGCGTGAAAATATCCCAAGAGCGAATGTTAGCATAGCGACCGATATAAATAGCGTAGCTGGCAAAGAGGGAAAGACTACCAATAATCAGCAAACGCAAGCCATAGAATTTGATATTGTAGCTTTTGAAAATAGCTTCTAAACTTTCCACGCCAGCCATAATTCCAAAGAGAATAGCTGGGACATAGAGCATAAAGAGGAGTAAGCTGTTGCTTTCCCAGAGGGCTGTGCTGGTAAATTGGAGATTGACCAGTTCGGTCAAAATGTAGAAGGTATTCGGATAGAAGAAGAGCCAAAATGGTGTGATCAAGAGCTTGCTGGCAGTATGATTATTTTGGCGAACCAAAATAGCAAAGTCCAAGGCCAACAAGGCCCAGAGCATATTCCACATCAGGCCGGTATTTTGAACGTCATTTAAGAGCATTCCGACGCAAATAATAACAAAAAACAAATGTATCAAGAGATTTTTAGGTGAAAACATAGACAACCCCATTCTTTTTCATAACTTCTTCTAGTATAACATATCTCAGAAGGTTTATGGCTGGGAAGTCGCTTTGTTTTTGCACAAAAATATGATAGAATGGGAACATTAGCAAGAAAACTGGAATTGTAGACGCTATTCGACATCTTACCAGAAAGGAGTTTATCATGTCTTTTATCTCAACAATTATCGATGACCACTTAGCAGATATTTCTGGCTCCCTGTCTTATTTTGATCGGGAGGGAAATGTTCATGGCGTTACGCACGGGAGCAAGACCTCCTATCCATCCTTTGAGGATTACTATCTGGCTATGGGGGCGCATATTAGTAGCGAAGTACAAAGTAAATATACCAGAAAATTAAGGTTTTGGGCCTTTTGGGAGGCCATATAAAGCCCTTCGCTTCTTCTTTCTCTATTCATCGGTCTTATTTCCTTGGTTCTTTTTTTCATCACAAAGGGAGAGGGATGGCCTGAGGGGCTTGTCACTATTGCTGGTATTTTAGGTATGGGGCCCTTTTTTGGCTTTCTCTTTTATAATTGGTTTTTCAAAACTTGGGCGACAACAAATTTTGAAAATGCTTATTATAGAGAACTAGCTACGAAACAGTCAACGATTTACACAAAGAAAGTCAAGCGTGAAAAAAATTGGCCATTTATCATCGCTGTTGTTGGGCTACTAGCCTTGGGATACTTTGATAGCTGGACTACTTCAGTAAAGCTATTACTAATGGGGCTGATTCCATTATTATTTAGTATGATTGAGGGGGTCATCCTGATAGCACTTATAAAACTCTTTACTACCCTATTCCCAAAAAAGAA
The DNA here is from genome assembly GCF_029616525.1 of Streptococcus suis. Classification (GTDB taxonomy): domain Bacteria; phylum Bacillota; class Bacilli; order Lactobacillales; family Streptococcaceae; genus Streptococcus; species Streptococcus suis_AF. Next base: position 1,645 of record NZ_JANFME010000001.1, read on the forward strand.
AAAAGAGACTTCTGATGATTTGCAACGTCTATCTCCAGAACTTGATGTGGAGTTAAGGAAGCGTCTCAAGATGCTCTATTTGGATTTTCAAAAAGGGAACTACTCAGATGCCTACAAACGATTTGACACTTCTCAGAAAAGTTGGGAAGAGTTTCACCAAGAGATTCAATATTTCCTTAATGACCAAGAACTGACTGCCTTCCATACCATTCCCTTTGAGGAGACGGAAATTTCAATTTTAGGGAACTATATACCAGTTTACACTAGATACAATATATAGTATTCAAGATTATCAAAAAAGGCGACTTCTAAACGAAAATCGTCTTTTAATAATGTCTAAATTCTTCAGGATGTTCGCTCATATATTCTGCCAACCACTCCATACCATAGGCAATTTCAAAGACTTCCAATATCAGTGAAATGTCTGGTTGAAAACCGTATTCTTTGAGCTTTTGAATAACATCTTTTATGGAACGGATTTTAACCAGCTTAATAATGTCCCCAGCATCCTGCCTGTCTCTATCTCGTCCGCTTTCTAGTTTCATTCCGAGAATGTAAGAAAGTGGAGGAACAAGGACAGTCAGGTTTGAATAGCTATATGCCTTCTCACAGATAGAGCGTGGCGGTATTCTATTCATATTAGCAACGTTATTATTCAACCACAGTTCTTCAGGCTCGTTCACTCCGAAATAATTACCAACTTTCTCAATAATACTTTTGATTTTAGCATCTTCTTGATAAAAGGCATCGACATCCTGTGTTCCTCGAAGATTATAGTACTCTAGGACAAAACCACCAACACAAATGATTTCAAGGTCTATGTTTTCCTTGCATAATTCTGTATTTAGAGCTTCAAATAAAACTTTCTTATCCATAGTTCCCCTCTCTAAACAGCTTCAGAATATCTTTTGGTTGGCTCTTACGATTGGCTTGTAAGACGTGTTCCCTTGTATGTGTACCGTCTGTTAAGGCATCTTGAAGGGTTATCTTTTGAAAAGGTGTCAGGGTAGGATTTTTTAACAACTGCTTAACATCATCGGTGGTTAACTTTGTACCGTCATCTTGAATAACCTTATAGAGATAGCGAAACCATAAATCACCATCACTTCCAGCGTGTTCGCTGGCTCTTACCATGTAATCATACCAAGTTGTCATTACTGTTCCCCTTTATTTTCTCTAGGATTATAGTGCATTGCTATCCAAAGTTTCTTATCAAAATCAGATAGTTCTTTTTCCTTTGGATAAACGCAGTCATTCAAATCAGGGAATTTGAGACGATACTTTTTCTCAAAAAAGTTTTGAAACTCCTCTTTATTCTCTGCGACATCAATCAAGGCTTCCAGCTCTGCCATGTGTTTAGCGATTGCTTTTCTATCTACTTTTTTGAGGCTTTCTTTCAACGCATCGTAAACACAAGTCTTTGTTAGTTGAGCGTAAAAAGAACGATGGTTAGTAACAAAATCAAAACTGTACTTCTTGTTCCAGAATTTCGTATACTTGTCATAAAATTTATCAGAAAGACTAACCTGATACCCAATTAGTTTACTATCAACTTTTCGAGAAATAGACCTTTCCAATTCAAAATGTAAATCATTTAGTGTATTAGTAGCCATAAATCAGCTCCCTATATTTAGTACGGACACAGGCATTTGAAAGTAAGAGATTAAAACGCTGACTATCCGAATAATCACGAGTATTATAACGAAAAACAAATTCATCTACATAGTCTTGAAGATATTTCTTAGACCATGAATGATAAATTCCTAAAACGCCACGTTTCAATCCAGCCCAAAAGCCTTCAATCGTGTTAGTATAAACATCACCTTGTACATATTCACGAGCACCGTGATTTACAAAGTTATGTTGATACATTTTAGCCACTTTATTATAACCCAGCCATTCGTCTGTGTAAAGTTGAGCAGTCTCTTTGACATATTTGACGATTTGCTCGGTCAATGTTTTTGTCTTTGTATCTGGCACATGATGAGCATTGACTTTTCCTTTGCGTTGTACCATACCTACTACAGCAGATTTATCTTTCAATGAACGCCCTTGAGCATTTTTGACCTTCTTAGAGTTATGACGATTCTTATTTTTACCGCCAATATAGGTTTCATCAACTTCTACGACATCATCAAGACTATTGCCGTTTTCAGTACCAAAGCATTTGCGAATACGTTCCAGCATAAACCAAGCTGTCTTTTGCGTAACGCCAATATCTTTTGACAGTTGCACCGAAGAAATCCCTTTTTTATGGGAAGTTACAAGCCAAATTGCCATAAACCATTTACGCAATTCAATCTTAGTATTATCAAAAAGAGTGCCAGTTTTGACATTGAAGTATTTGCCAGTATTTTTACAACGGTACTTGTTCCCTTTGCACTTATAAACCTTTGAAGTAGTATCAAAAGGGCTGATAATTACATCGCCCCAAATCATATTTTCCAAATGGTCTATACATGACTGTTCGTCAGGAAAAGCAGATTGTAAATCGAATAATGACTTAAACTCAAATTTCATAACTGGTACTCCTCACTTCTTGATTACATTATACCGAAAGAACGAGCGTCTGTCAATAAAAATGTAAACTTCTACTATACAGAATGCAAAAATTTTGATATAATAGAAGTATCAAAACATAAAGGAAATTGAGTATTATGAACGCAATCACAGCTCACAGCTCACAGCTCACAGCTCACAGCTCACAGCTCACAGCTCACAGCTCACAGCTCACAGCTCACAGCTCACAGCTCACAGCTCACAGCTCACAGCTCACAGCTCACAGCTCACAGCTCACAGCTCACAGCTCACAGCTCACAGCTCACAGCTCACAGCTCACAGCTCACAGCTCACAGCTCACAGCTCACAGCTCACAGCTCACAG
>NZ_JANFME010000001.1:4537-172635 GCF_029616525.1 Streptococcus suis
ATTATGTAATCAAGCGTCTTTTTTGTCAACCCTTAAAACAGGCTTTTTCATATTTTTTTGAAAAAGTCTTTTTTGCAATCCTTGGAAGTGAGGTGGTGTAATGGCTACCTCACTTCATAATGCTAAAAAAGCTAAAAACGATGAATTTTTTACTCGCTATCAAGATATATCAGATGAAGTTAGCCACTACAGGCAACATTTCAGAGATAAAATTGTTTATTGTAATTGTGATGACCCTATTTATTCCAACTTTTGGAGATATTTTCACAATAATTTTACTAGCTTAGGTCTGAAAAAGTTAATCGCAACTCATTATAGGGCTGATAGCGAACCTTCTTATGCTCTAATTTATGAAGGCGGAGATGATTTCAATATGGAAGCTGGTGACGTTGTACCTATATATGGAGATGACGATTATACAGCTGGAGACTTCCGAAGCAAGGATAGTATTAGATATTTGAAAGAATCCGACATCATTGTCACTAATCCTCCATTTAGTCTTTTGAGGGAATTTGTTGCTCAATTAGTTTGTTATAATAAGAAATTCATCATAATGGGAAATAAAAATGCAATTACTTACAAAGAAATTTTCCCCTTACTGAAAAATAACAAAATTTGGATTGGAAATACTTCTCTAAACGGTGGAAGATGGATGATTATTCCTGATTATATCAAAGCGACTAGCGAAGGAATTAAAATAGATGACAATGGAGATAAAATATTGAATATCGCTGGTGTTTGTTGGTTTACTAATTTAGACAACAACAAACGACACGATGGACTTTGGCATATAGGGGATAAGTTCGATAAAACTAAAGCTCATAAATATTATGAAGGTTTTGAGGAACGCTATCCAAAATATGATAATTACAATGCCATTGAAGTTGGATATGTAAAAGATATTCCGATTGACTACAATGGGATTATGGGGGTTCCGATTACATTATATGAATAGTTTTAATCCAAATGAATTTGACATTCTAGGAATGAGTGCATCTGCTGGTTATAATCCTGAATTGGTAGGTATAGATTTTTTAGGAGAAAAAGATGCACGACCTTTAATTAATGGTAAAAACACATATGCTAGGATATTTATAAAAAATCGAAATCCCATTAAACGTAATGAAGATACAGGTTATTAAGGAGTATAAACAATGAAAGTAACAAGACTAAGAGATATATTAAATAAACCATTTACTATTCATGATTTAGTTACTGGTTATACCAATAATGATGATGGTGCTACTACTGACGCTGTAAAAGGATATAATGGTAACTTGAATATTCGTCCTTCTTATCAGAGAAATAGTGTATATAACGAAGATAAGAGACAAGCTGTAATTCAAACCGTTTTAGATGAGTGTCCTTTAGGTATTATGTACTGGGTTGATTTAGGAAACGGACAATATGAAGTTCTCGATGGTCAACAACGTATTTTAGCTATTTGTAATTATGTTATGGGGAATTACTCTGTAAAATCAAGTAAATTTCCATCCAGTGCTCCACAACAAGATTTCCCAAATCTTCAGATGAACCTAACTGACTTAGCAGAACAAATTCTTGATTATGAGTTAGACATATATGTTTGTGAAGGAACTGCTTCCGAAAAAATGAAATGGTTTCATGTTATCAATACAGCAGGCGAACCATTAAATGAGCAAGAATTAAGAAACTCTGCTTATACAGGAACTTGGCTTTCTGATGCTAAACAAAGATTTTCAACAAAGACTGGACGGGGCGTTGTACTTGCTGACGAGAATCCAAATAACGATAAAGCAGAACCGCTATTAAATGGTAATTGGAATAGGCAGGAGTATCTACAAACCGCTATTAAATGGGCAACTCAAAATGATAGTGACGATAATATAAATACAATTGAAGATTATATGTTGAAGCATCAAGGAGATGCTGATGCTTCTGAATTGTGGCAAAACTTCTCAGCTATTTTGGAGTGGGTACGTGGAAAGTTTATAAGCTATCAAAACAGCTTGAAAGGTATGGATTGGGGAACAATCTATAAAGAATATCATTCAGGACAGCTTGATGACAACGTCATCAAAAATAGCGCCTCAGTTATTAACGAAAAAATTGCGGAGTTGGTAAATGATGATGAAGTTACAACCAAAATGAAAGGAATTTATCAGTACATCATTTATGGAGATTCCAAATATCTCCAACTTAGAACTTTTGATGATAAAACTATCAAGCAAAAATATGAAGAGCAAAGTCATCATTGTGTTTATTGTGTAGATGAAGGAAACAATAGAGAGTATGCTCTCAAAGAACTAGCAGGCGACCACATTACACCATGGTCTTTAGGCGGAAAAACTGTTCCAGAAAATTGCCAATTACTATGTAAAAAGCACAATTCTTCTAAAGGAAATAACTATTAAAATCAAAAAGCGTTTCATAAATTTGAAACGCTTTTTGATTTTATCACAATTACTATATCTTGTGTTTGGTGTAAACTGGTATATAGTTCCCTAATTTTAAACGTCACGGCCAGCGATTTTGAGGCCGATTTATTTCTATATGATACTCAGGCGATAGAATTTCCAGAGTTTTATCTCATTTGCAAAGTTAGCTACCAAGACGACACAATAAAAGCAATTGAATTGGTTGAGATAGGCTATTAAAGAAAAGAGTGTATTCTCCATGAAAGTCCTCTGATGATAGATTTAACAATGTTGCCTTCGTTTTTCTCTGAAAAAACAGAACGTTATAGCAATTGAAATCGTTTAAGCTGCATTTTTTTAGATATGTAGTTAGTATGATATGGATGAGCAGTCGTAAATTTTACTCTGTATATTTTAATTTATTCCGATACTTTGTAGTTTTCTCACAGTCTTAATCGAATTGGACATGTTTTATACATGAAAGGAATGAATTTCTAAGGTAAATGTCTTAGATATAAATTTAACCGAACAATAAATCAGTACACTATCCACTCAAGAAATGGGAGTAGAAAGTAGACTGATATATAGGAACTAAAACTTTTAAAGACCAGTTGCTTGGTCTTTTTTTTGACTTCAAATTGTGGTATAATTGGCTGGTATCAAAAACGCGTTCCATTAGCGCGGAAAGGAAAAAAACATGACAAAAACACCGTTTTACATCACCACACCGATTTATTATCCGTCTGGTAAGCTCCATATCGGATCGGCCTACACGACTATTGCCTGCGATGTCTTGGCTCGCTACAAGCGTCTCATGGGGCACGAGGTCTTCTATCTGACAGGGCTTGATGAGCATGGCCAGAAGATTGAAGAGAAAGCTAAAGAAGCTGGTTTGACTCCGCAAGCCTACGTTGACGGTATGGCGGTTGGTGTCAAGGAGCTCTGGAACTTGCTGGACATCTCTTACGACAAATTCATCCGCACGACCGACGATTACCACGAGGAAGTAGTGGCGGCTGTTTTTGAAAAATTGCTGGCGCAGGACGACATTTACTTGGGAGAGTATTCCGGATGGTACTCCGTATCAGACGAGGAATTTTTCACCGAGAGCCAATTAGAAGAGGTCTTCCGAGATGAAAACGGCAAGGTAACAGGTGGTATCGCTCCGAGCGGCCACGAGGTTGCCTGGGTGTCAGAAGAGTCCTACTTCCTCCGCCTCAGCAAGTATCAGGATAAATTGGTTGAGTTCTTCAATGCTCACCCAGACTTTATCCAGCCGGACGGTCGTCTCAATGAAATCATGAAAAACTTCATCGAGCCAGGCTTGGAAGATTTGGCAGTGTCACGTACCTCATTTACCTGGGGTGTGCCTGTACCGTCCAATCCAAAACACGTTGTCTATGTTTGGATTGACGCCCTACTCAACTACGCAACTGCCTTGGGCTATGGTCAGGAAGAAACAGCCAACTACGACAAGTTCTGGAATGGAACAGTTTACCACATGGTTGGTAAGGACATTCTTCGCTTCCACTCCATTTACTGGCCAATCATGCTCATGATGTTGGATATGAAGTTGCCAGACCGCTTGGTTGCTCATGGCTGGTTTGTCATGAAAGACGGCAAGATGTCCAAGTCTAAGGGTAATGTGGTTTATCCAGAAATGCTGGTTGAACGTTTTGGTTTGGACCCACTGCGTTACTACCTCATGCGTAGTCTGCCAGTCGGCTCTGACGGCACCTTTACACCAGAAGATTATGTCGGTCGTATCAACTACGAACTGGCCAACGACCTTGGAAACCTGCTCAACCGTACCGTTGCTATGATTAACAAGTACTTCGGTGGTCAGGTACCGACTTTTGTGGCTAATGTGACAGATTTTGATGAGGACTTGGCAGCAGTAGTAGCTGAAAACTTGGCAAGCTACCACAAGTATATGGAAGCTGTTGACTATCCACGCGCTCTGGAAGCGGTCTGGAATATCATCTCCCGTACCAACAAGTACATCGATGAAACAGCACCGTGGGTCTTGGCAAAAGAAGAAGCAGATCGTGACAAGTTGGCGGCGGTGATGGCTCACTTGACAGCAGGTCTTCGTGTGGTGGCTCACCTCATTCAGCCATTCATGATGACCACTTCAAATGCTATTATGGAACAGCTTGGTTTGGGAACAACATTTGACCTTGAAAATCTTGACTTTGCAGGTCTTCCAGCAGGTTTGACAGTGGTCGTAAAAGGCACGCCTATTTTCCCACGTCTGGATATGGAAGAGGAAATCGCCTATATCCAAGCCCAAATGGGTGGTAGCTCTGCTATTTCCCAAGAGGAAGAAAAAGAATGGGACCCAGCTGACGTGGAACTCAAAAACGAAAAAGCTGCGATCAAGTTCGAGGACTTTGACAAGGTGGAAATCCGCGTGGCCGAAGTCAAAGAAGTAGCCAAAGTAGAGGGTTCTGACAAGTTGCTCAAGTTCCGCCTGGATGCAGGTGATGGCCAAGACCGTCAAATCTTGTCTGGTATCGCCAAGTACTATCCAAATGAGCAGGAGTTGGTCGGTAAGAAAGTTCAAATCGTTGCCAACCTCAAGCCGCGTAAGATGATGGGCTTGCTCAGCCAGGGTATGATCCTCTCAGCCGAACACGACGGCAATTTGACACTCTTAACAGTCGATCCATCTGTGCCAAACGGCAGTCAGATTGGGTAAAATTGCTTAGAAAAGACACAAAAACCAGCCTAATCAGCTGGTTTTTTGAGTGCTTTCCATTCCTCTTCTAGAATGGACATAATGAGTGTATCGGTGTAGCCATCTGCTGTCTTTTGGCTGTCCCGTTTGATACCTTCCAAACGAAAGCCAGCTTTTTCATAGGCACGTTTGGCGCGTGGATTGAAGGAAAAAACTTCCAGTTCCAAGCGATGTAAGCCAACCTGCTCAAAAGCAAAGTCTCTGGTCTTTTCAACTGCCCAAGAGCCCAATCCTTGTCCCAGATAACCCTCGTCAAAGATAACGATACGGAAGTTAGCAGAGCTGTTTTCCCTATCCAGTTCATTGATAACCGATTCGCCGATGAAGGTCCCGTCAGGTGCCATCAGCATAAAATCAAACCGTTCAGAGTCGTTGACAATTCGATTGTAGTAGCTGACTACATCTTCTTTTCTATAAGTTCCCGAACTCCCCGTCAGGCGATAAATTTCAGCAGAAGGCTTGGTAAAACAGTCCTCATAATACTTCTCCGCAAAGCCCGCTTGGAAGGACTGCAAGACAAAGCCGTCCTTTTCCCATTTGGCAATTTTTTTGGTCATTTTTACTCTCCTTTCCAACATTTTACCACAACTTGCGAACTAAGTAAAGAGAGGAGGTTTTATGTTAGTTGCACTTGATGAAGATGGACAAGTTTTTAATGTCTTGGAAAATCCTGCGCCGCAAGGCAGTTTTACTTGTCCGGGTTGTGGAGGCCTGGTCCGATACAAGTCTGGAAAGGTTCTGCGTTCGCACTTTGCCCATGTCACCCTGCGGGATTGCCACTATTTTTCCGAGAATGAGTCTGCCCAGCACCTCTCCCTCAAATCAGAGATTTACAGCTGGCTTGTGGAAAAGGAGCAGGTTGAACTTGAAAAATGCTTGCCAAAAATTGGCCAGGTCGCTGATTTATTGGTCAATAATGGTCTAGCCTTGGAAGTCCAATGTTCCAGTCTACCGATTTCTCGTTTGCAGGTGAGAACAAAAGCCTATTATGATACTGGTTATCAAGTTGTCTGGTTGCTTGGTAAGGATTTATGGCTCAAGGAACGACTGACCAATTTGCACAAGCAATTTCTCACTTTTAGTATGAACATGGGCTTTCATCTTTGGGAACTAGATGATGAGAAGAAAGAGTTAAGACTCCGTTACCTCATTCATGAAGATTTGCGAGGTAAGGTACACGGTCTTACGAAAGTCTTTCCCTTTGGTCAGGGAAACTTACTGGACATATTACGTTTACCTTTTGCCAAGCAAACCCTATCTAGCATGACTTGTCCAATGGATGAGGATTTGCCTCGCTACATTGCTCAACAGCTTTATTACAAATCCCCCAAATGGCTCGCCCTGCAAGCAGAGGCTTATGGACGTGGAGAAAATCTACTGACCAAGACAGCATTTGACTGGTATCCCCACATCCGTCTACCCCGCTCTGCTATTGGCTTTGCCCAAATTCGCCAAGACCTGACGCCGATTTACCAAGCTTTTAATCAGTTTTACGACAAAGTGGAAAATAAGAGGAAACAAGTCTTGTATCCACCTAAAATGTATAGATAAAACGTGTAAATAATGATATAATAAACAAAAATGGTTACAAGGAGGTTCAAAAGATGAAATTCAGTCGCATTTCCTTGATAAGTGTAGCATTATTGTTAATAGCTTGCTTATCAGCCTGTGCTGCTAGGTATGAAAAAGGACAAACAAGCACTGTCTCGAGTCAGCCAGTACAAACCATCAATGAGGAAGAAGCACAGAAGTTTACCTCCCAACATAGTCAGAAAGTAGTCTCTAAGGAAATAGCGGAAAGCGGAGGTACCAGCATTACCTTTGATGATGGAACTGAGTATGTTCATGTCTCCGATACAACCGTTGGGGAATATTATATGCTTTCCTATCCAAGTGGTTGTAAGGTAACCTATTTCGTTGAAAGTGGTGATTATACTGTAGCGACAGATGAATACGAAGGCGAAGACAAAGCAAGTGCAGCCAAGGGACAGGTCGGACAGTATTTTGTAGACAGTGGCTATTCTATTTCTTTTGCAAATGATGGCGCCCTCCTCATTGATTTACAAGGAAATTTCACCCACCAGTATGATGGCAAGGAGAAAAAAGGTAATATTAAAGATGCTGAAGGAAGCAGTTACGTTGACGATTTGTTAAATAAATATGGTATCCCCAATCTTGCATTCTATGACAGATTTGTCAAGGAAGCAGTAGCAGATGCCAAGACCTACTTTACTACTGATGAGTAGGTTGTAAGCCCTCACTTTTCAATGGAAAGCGAGGCTTTTTTGTGGTAAAATAATAGGAACGGAGGATTTATTATGTCTAAACAACGTCATGAAATTGAAGAAAAATACCAGTGGGATTTGACCACTATTTTCCCAACAGATGAAGCCTGGGAAGCAGAACTTGCAGATTTACAAGCTGAAACTGAAAAAACAAAAGAATTTGCAGGGCATTTGCTCGACTCAGCGATGAGCCTTTTGGAAATCAGCGAAACGCAACTTGGTCTCATGCGTCGCATTGAAAAACTCTATGTCTATGCGTCTATGAAAAACGACCAGGATACTCGCGAAGGAAAATACCAGGAATTTCAGGCTAAGGCTATGGGTCTTTATTCTGCTTTTTCACAAGCATTTGCCTTCTATGAGCCTGAATTTATGGCTATTACTGAAGAGCAATTGGAGGCCTTTAAGGCAGAAGAGCCTGCTCTTGTTCAGTACAGCCATCAATTTGAAAAACTCTTAGCAGCCAAGGATCATGTCCTGTCACAAGAAGTAGAAGAAGTCCTTGCGGCGACCAGCGAGATTTTCGAGTCACCAGCTGAAACCTTCTCAGTCTTGGACAATGCAAGTATTTTATTCCCTGAAATTGCAGACGAGGATGGTCATTTGGTACCACTCTCTCACGGAAACTACATCCACTTTATGGAGTCTAAAAACCGCGACGTCCGCCAAGAAGCATATGAGGCTATGTACGGTACCTACGAGCAGTTCCAGCATACCTACGCTAAGACTTTGCAGTCTAATGTCAAGGTCAATAACCTGAAAGCTCGTTTGCGTAAGTACGATTCAGCCCGCCACGCATCACTTGCAGCCAATTTTATTCCAGAATCCGTTTACGATACATTAGTGGCGGCTGTCAACAAGCACCTTCCGCTCTTGCACCGTTATATCAATTTGCGTAAGAAACTCCTGGGGATTGAGGACTTGAAGATGTACGATATGTACACACCATTGTCAGATTTCAGCACCAAGATTTCTTATGAAGATGCACTCAAGAAATGCCAAGAAACCTTAGAAATCTTTGGTGAGGATTATTCGGCTATTGTGAAGGAAGCCTTCGAAAATCGCTGGATTGATGTCCATGTTAATGAAGGAAAACGCTCAGGAGCATACTCAGGAGGCGCCTACGACACCAACGCCTTCATGCTTCTCAACTGGCAGGATAACTTGGATAATATGTACACCCTTATCCATGAAACAGGGCATTCTCTTCACTCTATGTTGACTCGTAAGACTCAACCCTATGTCTACGGTCATTATTCCCTCTTCTTGGCAGAAATTGCTTCAACAACCAATGAAAATCTTTTGACAGAAAAACTCTTGGCAGAAGTAGAAGATGATAAGGAACGCTTTGCGATTCTTAACCATTACCTAGATGGTTTCCGTGGTACAGTCTTCCGCCAGACCCAATTTGCCGAGTTTGAGCAAGCTATCTATAAGGCAGACCAGGAAGGTCAAGTCTTGACGGCTGATTTCCTAAATGAATTGTACGGTCAGACAAACGAGAAATACTACGGACTTTCTGCCGAAGAAAACCCAGAAATCCAGTTTGAGTGGGCTCGTATTCCACACTTCTATTACAATTTCTATGTCTATCAATATGCGACAGGTTTCGCGGCAGCATCAGCTCTAGCAAACAAGATTGTCAATGGTAGCCCAGAAGACAAAGAAAACTATCTCAACTACTTGAAGGCTGGTAGCTCAGATTATTCCCTCAATGTCATCGCTAAGGCTGGCGTAGACATGACCAAGGAAGATTACCTCAATGATGCCTTCAAGGTATTTGAAGCTCGTTTGGAAGAATTAGAAGCTCTCGTTGAGAAAGGTGTGCACCTCTAATATGATTTCCTATAAACGTTCGATTGTGATACCAGTTGCAGTCAGTATTGGTTTGGTCTTGATTGGAATTGGCTTAATGACAAAGCCGGAACCAGCAGTGATTTCAGGATTGTGTTATTTATTGCTGAATATTCCGTCAGCATTATATGCTTATTTCTTGCGCAAACAGGGAGCTGTCTTTGTCTTGAATGAGCAGTATTTAGAATATCAAAGCAAAGCAGGAGGAAACTATCAGCGCCATTCGTTAGAAGAGATTGCGGAGATTCGATACATCGTTTCTCCTGTCTATCGTGGCTATCAGTCGAAACGTTTGCGAATCGTAGGAAATAAGGGAACACTACTTGCAGTCGTCAATTTGAATAAGCTTGATGGTGCAGATTTTAATGATATTTACCATTTTGTAGAGCAAGTAGCACCGCTTATAAGATGGGATTTTTCAAATTCATAATGGAGGTATTATGTTAACGGAAGAACAACTACAGGACATTTTTGAACTGGCAGACCTCATGTCAAATGGTGACAGGGAGCTATTTCTTCAACTTAGGGATGTGGTTTTTGCTAGTGATCCGAATCAGATTCTAGACTCTATTGAACGCATCTTAGAACCAGATTCATTCGATGATTTCTTGGACCGTATTGGGGAGTCTGAAAAGGAAAATCTTTGGTTAATCTTGATAAAATTACTAGAGCATTATAATTATATTTGTGTGCGTGATTACAAGGATAATCTTGAAGATTTTATCTACTTTTTTGACCGTCTTCATCAAGTCCGCAATGCAGGGATTTCTCTCAAATTGGATTCAGATGGATTAAATCCAGCTGCCTCTATTTCAGAATGGGCAAGAGTCGTTGATAGCAAATATCTTGATGAAAACTTTTGTCTAGGGGCAGTAGATATGGACACGGATAGTTACTATCTCTTTTTCAGTAAGCAAGCGACTTATGTTCGACTTCAAGAACTAGCTGGAAATTTAGGGTATCGAATTGATTACGCCAAAAATATGTAAAGAAAAGGTGGGGAAACCTACCTTTTAGCGTGTTGAGGAAGAAAATCTTGTCGGCTTATGATATAATGGACTCTATGGTCGAATCATATAGTAAAAACGCAAATCACAATATGCGCCGTCCGGTTGTCAAGGAAGAAATTGTGGATTTTATGCGAACACGTCAGGCGCAAAATACAGGTTTTTTGAAAGAACTGGAAGAGTTTGCTCGTCAAGAAAATATTCCAATTATCCCTCATGAAACGGTAGCTTATTTCCGCTTGCTAATGCAGACACTCCAACCTAAACGTATTTTAGAAATTGGAACTGCTATTGGCTTTTCTGCGTTACTGATGGCTGACAATAGCCCGCATTCGAAGATTACAACGATTGATCGAAATGAAGAAATGATTGGCTTTGCAAAGGAAAACTTTGCCAAATATGATCAGCGCCAGCAGATTGAATTGCTGGAAGGGGAAGCGATGGACCTTCTTCCGACTTTACCAGATGACGCATACGATTTTGTTTTCATGGATTCTGCTAAATCAAAATATATTGTATTTTTACCAGAAGTCTTGAAAAAGGTCAAAGTAGGCGGTCTAATCATTTTGGATGATATCTTCCAAGGAGGAGATGTTGCCAAAGATATCAAGGATGTCAGAAGAGGGCAGCGTACTATTTATAAGGGATTACAACGTTTATTCGATGCGACTTTGGATAATCCAGATGTGACTGCTAGTCTTATTTCCATGAGTGACGGTCTCCTTATGTTGAGGAAAAATAGGGAAAATGTTGACTTAAAATATACAGAAATTTAAGAAGTTTTTAAGCTTTTGTGTTATAATGAAAGGGTTAACGAAAAAAGGAGAGAGACTTTAAATGAAGCAAACTAAAAAAATTCTCGCGGGTGCAGTAACACTCTTTGCTGCGGTAACGCTCGCTGCTTGTTCTAATGCAGCTGATAAAGATATCATTACGATGAAAGGCAACACGATTACTGTGTCTGAGTTTTATGAGAAGGTAAAAACAAACTCTCAAGCTCAACAAGTTCTATTGTCAATGATTATTAGTGATGTATTTGAAGACCAGTATGGTGACAAAGTGACTGCAAAAGAAGTCGATGAGGCTTATGACAAAATGGCAGAGCAATATGGTGATTCATTTGCAACAGCTCTTTCTTCAGCGGGCTTGACTCAAGAAACTTACAAAGAACAAATCCGTACTAATAAATTAGTTGAGTATGCTGTAAAACAGGCTGCTGAAAAGGAATTGACTGATGAGAACTACAAGGCAGCTTATGATGCCTATACACCAGAAGTAACCGCACGTGTCATCAAATTGACAGACGAAGCTAAGGCAAAAGAAGTTTTAGCTGCAGCACAAGCTGAAGGTGCAGATTTTGCTCAATTGGCAAAAGACAATTCTACGGATACTGCTACAAAAGACAATGGAGGCGAAGTAAAATTCGATTCAACTTCAACAACTGTTCCTACAGAAGTTCAAAATGCGGTCTTTGCCTTGGATGCAGGCCAAGTAGGGGCATCCGTTATTTCAGTAGTAGATATGACAACTTATACAACTAGCTACTATGTTGTAAAATTGGAAGCGAAGTCAGAAAAATCTGCCAACTGGGAAGACTACAAAGATAAGTTGAAAGAGATTATTTTGGCGCAAAAACAAAGTGATTCAACATTTGTTGCTACTGTGCTGAAAGAAGCGCTCCAAAAAGCAAACGTTAAGGTTAAAGACAGTGCTTTCCAAAATCTTCTTTCACAATATGTGACAACAGAAGAAAGCAGTTCTTCATCAACGGAAAGTAGCTCTTCGTCGACTGAAAGCTCTTCTTCTACAACAGAATCTTCTAGTTCTTCAGGTCAATAATTGACGTTTTACTTATTAAGAATAGATACTTGATTACTTAGTTCAGAAAATTGGCGGTTGTTGCGAGCCATCTAGGCCAAGTATCTTGCTACTTAATAGAACAATTGAATATGAGAACCTGTATTCATAGTTTAGTACTTCTATCTAGGTCTAGTTTTTCAGCTACTCATCGTTAGTTTTTTCAAAATACAGTCGTATTACCTTAAAAACTGCTTTGATTAGCGAAATTCTATCTCTTATATACGAGTGCTTCACTTGTGAGCATAGGTTATGAAATGAGAATGACAAGTCATTGAATGAAGGTGGTACCGCGGTTTTTCGCCCTTCGTTTGGTTTCTTGTTATTTTTTTTGGAGGTTATCATGAAGCAATTTCAAGTGAAACAGCGCTTTACCTTTGGTGGTGAAAAATTTGATATTCGTGATAGTTTTGGGGAGCTTGCTTATCAAGTGGAGGGCTCTTTCCTCGAAATTCCAAAACGATTTATCGTGACCAATTCCATAGGTGGGGAAGTTTGTCAGATTACTAAGAAGTTTTTGACCTTCCTGCCCCAGTTTACCATTGATATGGCAGATGGTCATTCTTTCTACTTGCAAAAGGAATTTACTTTTTTCAAGGATCGCTATACTGTGGAAAATCTAGGTTTAATCCTAGACGGAAATATCTGGGATTTGGATTTTCGCTTGAAAAGACCAGATGGTATGCTCGTAGCTGAAATCTCCAAAGAACTCTTTCATTTAACTTCTCATTACTCCGTTACTGTATTGGAGGACTCCTATGCAGATTTGGTCATTTCCTTGGTGGTCGCAATTGACTACATCGAAATGATGGAAGATGCATCGAATTAATCGTGAAATAATCCTTCAGTTTAACTGGTCCGTTAAATTGAACCCGCCTAACTATCACTTATGAAAGGAAATGTTCAATTTAGATAATTTTCTGAATTGAACCGGCCCGGAAGGCTCGCTTCTTTCTAATGCTGACTTCTCAAAATATCTAAACGAAAGGAAAGGGCATCGAGTTTATTCTGAAATGAACTCGGGCTACGGACTTTGTCAAAAAGAGAAACCCTTCCTAGACGCAAGCGTCTTCGTCAGGTTTCCTATTTTGACGGTGTCCGCTTAACGCCCTTAGTATCTTAGTTGAACTCGGGCTACGGACTTTCCCCTCAATTATTACTATATGAAAGGAAATGTTTAATTTAACTGTTTCGTTAAATTGAACCCGCCCGGAAGGCTCGGAAAAAAGATAAACTGCCTAGGAAATCAGGATTTCCTGTCAGTTTCCTATTTTTCAGTCGCCTTCTAATCGGGCTTGGTATCTTAGTTTATGAAAAATCTATCTTCTGCTCAAATTCGTCAAATGTGGTTGGATTTCTGGAAATCAAAGGGTCACTCTGTTGAGCCTTCAGCAAATCTAGTCCCTGTTAACGATCCAACTCTTTTGTGGATCAATTCTGGTGTGGCCACCCTCAAGAAATACTTTGATGGCTCTGTCATTCCAGATAACCCACGGATTACAAATGCCCAAAAATCAATCCGTACCAACGACATCGAAAACGTTGGTAAGACAGCCCGCCACCACACCATGTTTGAAATGCTTGGTAACTTCTCTATCGGAGATTATTTCCGTGATGAAGCGATTGAGTGGGGCTTTGAGCTTTTGACCAGTCCAGAATGGTTTGATTTTCCAAAAGACAAGCTCTACATGACTTACTATCCTGATGATGTGGATTCATACAATCGTTGGATTGCCCTTGGTGTTGAGCCAAGCCACTTGATTCCGCTTGAAGATAACTTCTGGGAAATTGGTGCAGGTCCTTCTGGTCCAGATACGGAGATTTTCTTCGACCGTGGTACTGACTTTGACCCTGAAAACATTGGTATCCGTCTCTTGGAAGAAGATATTGAAAATGACCGTTACATCGAGATTTGGAATATCGTATTGTCCCAGTTCAACGCAGACCCAGCTGTTCCTCGCTCTGAGTACAAGGAATTGCCAAACAAAAACATCGATACGGGCGCAGGTTTGGAGCGTTTAGCAGCTATTTTCCAAGGGGCTAAGACCAACTTTGAAACGGACCTCTTCTTGCCAATCATTCGTGAAGTAGAAAAGATTTCTGGTAAGACCTACGATCCAGATGGCGACAACATGAGCTTCAAGGTTATCGCAGACCATATCCGTGCCCTTTCTTTTGCCATTGGTGACGGTGCCCTTCCAGGAAATGAGGGCCGTGGTTATGTCCTTCGCCGTCTTCTCCGTCGTGCTTCTATGCATGGCCAACGTTTAGGCATTACAGAGCCATTCTTGTACAAATTGGTGGAGACAGTTGGCAATATCATGGAGAGCTACTATCCAGAAGTGCTTGAAAAACGTGCCTTCATTGAGAAGATTGTTAAGAGTGAAGAAGAGTCATTTGCTCGTACTATCCATACAGGTTCACAATTTGCTGAGCAATTGATGGATAAATTGGCAGCAGAAGGTAAGTCTGAGATTGATGGTCGTGACATTTTCAAACTCTATGATACCTATGGTTTCCAAGTAGAATTGACAGAAGAATTGGCTGAGCACCGTGGTATGACCCTTGACATTGCTGGCTTTGAAGCGGCTATGAAAGAGCAACAAGACCGTGCACGTGCCTCAGTTGTCAAAGGTGGTTCAATGGGTATGCAAAATGAAACCCTGGCTGCTATCACAGAAGAGTCGACCTTTGTTTATGGCCAAACAGCTCTTGAAGCAAGCTTATCTGTCATTGTGGCTGATAATGCGCGTACAGAAGCAGTCTCAGAAGGTCAAGCCCTCCTTGTTTTTGACCAAACACCATTCTATGCAGAAATGGGTGGTCAGGTTGCAGACCATGGTTTTGTGAAAAATGCTGCTGGAGACATTGTTGCGACTGTCATCGATGTGCAGAAAGCACCAAATGGTCAACCATTGCACACAGTTGAACTGTCCGCAAGTATTTCAGTTGGTCAAACCTACACACTTGAAATTGAAACAAAACGCCGTAAGGGTGTTGAGAAGAACCACACAGCAACTCACTTGCTCCATGCAGCTCTTCACAATATTATCGGCGAGCATGCAACACAGGCTGGTTCCTTGAACGAACAAGACTTCCTCCGCTTTGACTTTACGCATTTTGAGGCAGTTACTGCGGAAGAACTTCGTCGTATTGAAGAAGAAGTCAATGAGCAAATTTGGAATGCCATTCCAGTTGTGACGGTTGAAACTGATATTGACACAGCTAAGGAAATGGGTGCCATGGCCCTCTTCGGTGAAAAATACGGTAAAGAAGTCCGCGTTGTTACTATCGGTGACTACTCTGTGGAGCTCTGTGGTGGTACCCATGTTAGCAACACCGCTGAAATCGGTATCTTCAAGATTTTGAAAGAAGAAGGTATCGGTTCAGGTACTCGCCGTATCATTGCGGTAACAGGCCGTGAAGCCTTCCTTGCCTATCGTGACCAAGAAGATGCCCTCAAAGAAGTAGCGGCAACTATCAAGTCACCGCAGATCAAGGAAGTGCCAAACAAGGTTGAAAGTCTTGCACAACAAGTTCGTGACCTGCAAAAAGAAAATGCAGCTCTGAAAGAAAAAGCAGCGGCAGCAGCTGCTGGAGATGTCTTCAAAGATGTTAAAGAGGCAAATGGTGTTCGCTACATTGCTAGCCAGGTCCAAGTTTCAGATGCAGGTGCTCTCCGTACCTTCGCTGACAACTGGAAGCAAAAAGACTACTCTGACGTCTTGGTGTTGGTTGCCGCAATCGGTGACAAGGTCAATGTCCTTGTAGCAAGCAAGTCAAACGATGTTCATGCAGGAAACCTCATCAAAGTCCTTGCTCCAATCGTAGCAGGTCGCGGTGGTGGTAAGCCAGACATGGCCATGGCAGGTGGTAGCGATGCTTCTGCTATCCAAACCCTCTTGAACAGCGTAGCTGACAACTTATAATCTATACAAAAAAACTCTTTTATCCATTGGGTAGAAGAGTTTTTGGTATAATAAAAACATGATTTTAGTTTTTTATTTTCTTCTGCAAGTCATGAACATACTGTTTATCTGTCTAATAATATCCTATCAGATATGGAATTATCTATTAATTATTCCTCTCTATCTCATCTTTTGGATACGGTACCAAGGAAGTCCTCTATCCACGTTTTAGAAAGATAGAGCAAGTCTATAGGAAGAAATACAATCAGCGAAGCAGAAAGCACCAGCTAATTTACTACGCGGGTTTTGTTATGATTTATTCGGTTAGTTTTCCTTTTCTGATTATCGTCGCAATGTTTGTTACTGAGGCGGTCAAATCGATGATTGGTGAGAATTCAGGGGAAGTAATCATAGGAGTATTTATCATGAGCATTCTTCTTTTATTTACTCTGGTGCATGGCAAGCTACAAAGTTATAAAAGAAATTATGCTAAGTGGTTTAATTTAGAGATTATCATGTGGGAACATGGACATCCAGTCTTTAGAGAAAAGAAGCGAGAGTAATCTTGCTTCTTTTTTAATGAATTTTGGCTATCCTGACCAATATTTACTACATTTTGACAATGTTCATAAACTTTTTGACAAAAATTATTATTTTTTTGACAAAGATACTTGTCAAAAAGAAAAAGAAGTGTTACAATGATATCAAGATAAGGAGATGAAAACGAATTCATCAGACAAGAAAAAAGAAAGCTGGGTATAACCATGAAAAAGATAAATAGCAATAAAAAAGGAATTTTGATTACAGGAACAACCGTTGCGCGTGCAGTCGAAATAGGGTCCATTCTATTATTGGCTTACATTCTCCTTTCTGATTTGCTGGGATGGAGCGATATGGATACAGCTCTAATGACTACTCTAATTGCTTCAATTGCTTGTATCGAAGCAAGTTTACAAATGGAGAAAAAAGGAAATATGTAGAAGGAGATAGACCATGAAACGGTACATTTCAGCAGATATGTCAGCGATTATGATTATAGGGTCAATTATTATCGGCTTACTGATTGGAGTTGCTCTAGGACTACATAGTTTAGTCTAGGTTGCAGAAAATAGAAGGAGAAGAAACATGGAAGCGAAAAAGAAATTATATGAAGTCAATATCATGGAAAATAAGAAGTTTGTTTGGGGATTGAATATTCTTTCGACTGTTCTAATTTTCCCATTTGCTCTTCTATTCGGTAAGTTAGCCTTTTCCTTGTTGGCTAATGTAGAACAAAATTTGCCACTTACCTTACCAGAGTTATGGATAGGGATGGTTCTATTTCCTCTTTTGATAGTAGTGCATGAGGCTATCCACGGCATCTTCTTCAAGGTTTTTTGTCCTGAAAATCCTGTTAAATACGGGTTTAAATGGAAATCGGGCATGGCCTATGCTACCAGTCCAGGTTCCCTCTATAATCGGATGCAAATGTTGGTAATTTCCCTGGCTCCCTTTGTTGTGATTAGTCTAGGCTTGACAATACTAGCGAGCTTAGGGGGAATGGACGTATCTCTTTATCTGATGGTAGCTACCATGCATGCAGCTGCTTGTGCTGGTGATTTCTACTATACTTATCTCTTGTTGGTTAAGTTTGCTAAGGGGAATATAGCAGTTGAAGATACAGAAACAGGCTTGATTATCTACCAAGTCTAGAAAGGAAAACTCATGGAATATGTCTTAAAAAATCGGCTCAAGGAATTGCGAGCCAGAGATGGTCTCAATCAAACAGAACTAGCCAAGTTAGCAGAGGTTTCGCGACAGACCATTAGCTTGATTGAGCGGGGGGAGTACACGCCCTCGGTGGTCATTGCCATGCGAATTGCTCAAATTTTTAATGAAAATGTGGAGAATGTCTTTCAATTAGTGGAGGTTTGAAAATGAAAAAAGGATTTGTAAAGAAACACTGGAAGTTAGGGCTATTATTTATTTTGGGTTGGGCGACTGGGGCTACGGCTTCAGCACTAAACCGCACAGACTTGCCAAAATTAGTTGACATTGGGACAATCCTGTGGGGAGTCCGTCTGCCAGCTCTAGGCTTATTGCTTGCAGGTGCCTATTTTGCTTATACTGCCTCTCAAACCCACAAGGAATATGAGTTGGTGGATGAGGATGAAGAAGATTTGTTAGACCAGGTTTCCAATAAAATGTACCGTAGCCTAGAGTATGCAATTATTCTTACTAACTGCGTTAGTGCTCTGGTGATTATGAGTCTGTTTGTTAGTATGCAGTTGGTTTCGGATGAAAAAATTCCTCTAGTGGATTCTCTTGTTGATGCAGGGTTATTTGTCATTCTACTTGTGGCAAACTATATCGTCTTGAAATTGATTCACAAGATTCGGAATTATAAGCTCTCTATCTTTTCAACCTTTGAAGATGTCAAGGCTTATCTTGACTCTTACGATGAGGGCGAGAAACAGGCAAGCTATGAAATGTCCCAGTGGATTGTCTTCACTTTGAATCAACTTGTTCTACCGAGTTTGTATGGCGTACTATTGGTCATATCAGCCATTCTCAAAGAACAGCAGCTGGTTGCCTACTTAGTCGTTGTCTTTATTCATCTTTACATCAATATCATGCAGTATCGCATGGTTCGTCGTTACTTCAAATAAGGATTTTTGAAAGAGTTTTAGGTGATAGCTATGAAAAAGGAAAATCTACACATTCGAGCAATTCGTTATTTCTATGATATTGTTGATGAGTTAGACGAGGTGTCTTATGCGGCCTTGACCAATTTCGGTAACAATATGTATATGCTCTTTATGACAGTGACACTGCTGAGCTTCCTAGTTAGCTTTGCGCTGGGAGAAGATGTTATGGGGATAAGCTTCTTCTTGACATTGGTATATTCTCAGGTCAAGCAAGAGGCCATTATCAAACGGCTGGGCTTGGATAAATTGGTGGTTGCCAAGGCTGATGTAAAAATGGCTCGGAAGAAAATGATGAAACGAACTCTGTATCAAACCTTACAGATTGCCGTTTTGAGTTTGCTAGTCAGTATCGGCCTCTGGCAGTCACAAATTCCACAGGAAAGTGGAACATCTGCAGCAGAGTATTTCCAATTTGTCACTCCCATGACAGTTGTTCTTCTGACCCTGGTGGGATTCATTAGTTTCTATATTGTTAATCGTAAGAAAATCAAACGTATTTAGTTTAGATGGAGGTCAACTCATGAAAGTCTTTAAGAAAATTTATCTTGCTTCGTTTATCGGTCTCGGTCTCTACGCATTTGGCTATGTTTTCGGAGAATGGCTGGCTACTGGGCAGATTGATTTGTCAAATCTGAATATCCTTCTGCCGATGGTTTTGGGCTTGCCAGCTCTACTATTGTTCGAAAAAGGTGCTAAGAACTAATTGAGTGTATATAAAGGAGATTGCTATGAATAGACTTGGAAATGTCAAAGATTGGAATGTGGTTAAAAATTGGAAGTTTCTCTTTGTGGGACTGGCTGTCGTTGCACTAAATGTATTGACCCAGTTGGCTATGTTTACCCTACCAAATTTTGATGGGAATAACCTTCTGATTGCTGCAGCCCTTTTATTGTTAGCCGTGGTGCTTGGTCTTATCTTGACTGGTAAATTAGGTCTGTGGAAAAGTGAGCAGAAGTGGGGGATGGGTGCGAATGTTGGTTTTGTAGCCCTCGCCTTTATCGTTATGTTTGGTCTGAAAATAATTGGTGGGCAATTGATTATGCTGGAAGAGGGATACGGTCAAACGACTGCCAATCAGGAAATCATCAACAATTCAGGCTTACCGACTTTACTTTTGTTTCTCTTTACAGTTTTCTTTGCTCCAGTTTTGGAGGAACTGCTTTTCCGAGGGATTCTTATGGGGAAAGTCTTTGGTAAGGATTCGATTGTGGGATTATTGTTATCGAGTTTTCTGTTTGGACTTATTCACAATCCGACCAATATCGGATCTTGGGTTGTCTATGGAGGTATGGGCCTGGTCCTGGGATTCGCTTATCGTATTTCTGGCAAATATACCAATGCACTTATTCTACACAGTCTGAATAATCTTCTCGGATTTTTGTTGATGCTACTGATGCAAAGTCTGGGCTTGATATAGGAGGATA
Organism: Streptococcus suis; assembly: GCF_029616525.1. GTDB lineage: Bacteria > Bacillota > Bacilli > Lactobacillales > Streptococcaceae > Streptococcus > Streptococcus suis_AF. Next base: position 24,697 of record NZ_JANFME010000001.1, read on the forward strand.
GGATGGAACTATTTTTATGGATTCTTGTGGGATTTCTATTTTTCAATTCTCTATCAGATAGGAAAAAAGTGAAGCAGTTGCAAGTTAGGGTAAAAAAGTTGCAGAAAACTACAAAAGGAGAAAATCAGATGTCCGTTTTATTGAAAGAATTGGTCGGAAGTAAGGCTAAAATCCGCTTTGATGAGGAATTTTCTATTGCTTATGAATACACCATTTTGGCAGTTGATGAGGAATGGGTTAAAATTTCTCGTGAATTAGCGAATGGGGAGATTGAAACCAAGTTAGTACGAGTCGATAATATTATTGACTTGAGCTTTTAGGGAGGGAATATGTTAAAATTTATCAAACACGTCGCATTAATATTTCTATACTTTGTTGCTTATCAAATTGCTTCAGGTTTTCTGATGGTAGGACCAACTTTACAAAGCATACAAGACATACCTACCCAGTTGATTGACAGTACAATTTGGATTTGTGCGATAGTTGGTATCGTTCTTTCCATTGCGCTCATTATTCTGTTATGGAAGTATATCTATCCACGTCATTCTATTGACTATCATGTGACAGCTTCATGGTTCCATAAGATTCAATGGCCGATATTACTCTATATTGCATTTTTTATCTTCCAATTTATTGTACCAGTCCCAGAAAGTGAAAATCAAAAGCTTGTGATCGAATTCGTATCAGCTTATCCCTTGATTGCATTTAGCTCAGTAGTGGTTTTTGCTCCAATTTTAGAAGAATTGATTTTCCGTGGATTTTTAGCGACCTATTTCTTCCCTAAAATGGCAGATATGAAGGCTGTTGGAATCTATCTTGCTGTAACGGGGTCTTTATTTAGTCTGGTCCATATGCCAGCAACTCTTCCCCAATTTTTGATTTATTTCACTATGGGACTCAATCTAGGATGGCTCTATCTGATCAAACGTGATATTCGTTATCCGATTGCGTTACATATGCTCAACAACGGTATTTCTTATTTGATGATTGTATTTTTAGTATAAAAAATAAGCAGCTCGGATTGAACTGCTTTTTTTGATTATAAACCGTAAAGATAGTCATCGTTCTGCATAGCTTCCACTTCACCAAGAAGATAGCCGTTACCGACTTGGGAGAAGAAGTCGTGGTTAGAAGTACCGGTTGAGATACCGTTCATGATGATTGGGTTGACATCATCTGCTGAATCTGGGAAGAGTGGATCCTGCCCCAAGTTCATGAGGGCCTTGTTGGCGTTGTAACGAAGGAAAGTTAAGACTTCCTCGGTCCAGCCGACTGCGTCATAAAGGGAGCGCGTGTAGCCTTCTTCATTTTCATAAAGTTGGTAGAGCAGGTCGTACATCCAGTCGCGGAGTTTATCTTGTTCTTCCTCGGACAATTCATTGAAACCAAGCTGGAACTTGTAACCGATGTAGGTACCGTGCACAGACTCGTCACGGATGATCAGCTTGATAATCTCCGCAACGTTGGCCAGTTTGTTGTTACCAAGGTAGTAGAGTGGCGTGAAGAAACCAGAGTAGAAGAGGAAGGTTTCTAGGAATACGCTGGCAACTTTCTTCTCAAGAGGTGTACCTGTTTCGTAGATTTCGTTGATAATCTTTGCCTTGCGTTGCAAATATTCGTTGCTGTTGGTCCATTCAAAGATGTCTTCAATCTCAGACTTGGTATTCAAGGTTGAGAAGATAGAAGAGTAAGACTTGGCATGGACTGACTCCATGAATTGGATGTTGTTGTAAACAGCTTCTTCATGCGGTGTACGAATATCATTGCGAAGAGCTTGGACACCTGTTTCAGATTGTAGAGTATCCAAGAGAGTTAATCCACCGAAGACTTTACCAACCAGGTCTTTTTCTTCAGCAGTCAGTTTACGCCAGTCATCCAAGTCATTTGATAAGGGGATACGAGTATCGAGCCAGAATTGCTCAGTCAACTTTTCCCAGGTTGACTTGTCGATAACATCCTCAATGGCGTTCCAGTTTATGGCTTTGTAGTAGGTTTCCATCATATTCTCTTTCTTTTTCTTATACTTCAAATATTATATCACAAATAGATAGTAGCCTGTAAAAAATCCCCTAAAAGGGATTTTAATCGATCGCTTATTAGTTGCTTCACATCGTGAACGACAGTGTCGTAAGGTAGCTAGCCAATCCGCTCATTGCGGTTGGCGTAGCTTGCCAACAGTAAAACTTGTGAAAGTTACGACCTGAGAAAAGTCGTTCGAACTTAACGACTTTTCGAGGTAGTAAGCCACTTAGGTACTGACCATATAGTCAGTACCGTTCATTCATTAGATGCTTTGGTATTAGTGTATTGCGACACGTAGAAACTGAAGATGATATTTCTTCAGTTTCGAAGTTAGTAAGGTAGCTAGCCAATCCGCTCATAGCGGTTGGCGTAGATTAGCTAGTTGGCTTGCCAACAGCTAATCTTGCTACGTCGAAATCGAGTTCGGGCTAAGGACTTGGCAAAAAAGATAAATCCCTTTGAGATGCAAGACATCTCTGCGGTATTTCCTATTTTTGCTGAGTCCTTTTGACGCCCTCACATCTTAAATCACACAACTTTCACATTGGTTTGCACCGACTTCTTCGCCGTCATCGGTAAAGGTACGTACATAATAGATAGACTTGACACCCTTATTGAAGGCGTAATTACGAAGAATAGAGAGGTCACGGGTGGTTTGCTTGTTCTCTGTTTTCCATTCGTAGAGTTCTTTTGGAAGCTCACTGCGGAGGAAGAGGGTAAGGGACAAACCTTGGTCAACGTGTTCTGTTGCGGCAGCATAGACATCGATAACTTTCCGCATATCCATATCGTAGGCAGACTTGTAGAATGGAATGGTTTCAGTTGCCAAACCAGCTGCTGGATAGTAGATTTTACCAATTTTCTTCTCTTGGCGTTCTTCAATCCGTTGGGTAATTGGATGAATAGAAGCAGAAACATCGTTGATGTAGCTGATAGAACCGTTTGGTGCAACAGCTAGTCGGTTTTGGTGATAAAGACCATCTACCATGACTTTTTCACGAAGGTCAGCCCAATCTTGTCCACTAGGAATGAAAATGCCTTCAAAAAGTTCTTTAACACGGTTAGATTGTGGTTGGTAGTCACCCGTCACATACTTGTCGAAATAGCTACCATCTGCGTATTTTGATTTTTCAAAGTTATGGAAAGTAGCCTTGCGTTCGCGGGCAATGTTATTTGATTCTACCAAGGTCCAGTAGTTGAGGAGCATGAAGTAGATGTTGGTAAATTCTACGGCTGTTTTTGATCCGTAGTCAATCAAGTTTTGTGCCAAGTATGAGTGAAGTCCCATTGCACCAAGCCCGATAGAATGAGCTTGTTCATTTCCAGCTTCGATAGACGGTACCGCAGAAATGTGCGAATGGTCTGTTACATAGGTCAAAGCACGAGTCATGGTACGGACAGAACGTCCAAAGTCAGGCGATTTCATCAAGTTGACAATGTTGGTTGAACCAAGGTTGCATGATACATCTGTCCCCATTGTCAAGTATTCCTGAGAATCATTGATGACGCTTGGCGTTTGAACTTGAAGAATTTCTGAACAGAGGTTTGACATGATAATCTTGCCGTCAACAGGGTTGCTGCGGTTGGCAGTATCGATGTTGATGACATAAGGATAGCCAGACTCTTGTTGGAGTTTGGAAATTTCTGTTTCCAAGTCACGTGCCTTGATTTTTGTCTTACGAATGCGAGGGTTTGCCACCAATTCATCGTATTTTTCTGTGATGTCAAGGTAGCTATAAGGGACACCGTATTCCAACTCAACTGAGTATGGGCTGAAGAGGTACATATCTTCGTTTTTACGTGCCAATTCGTAGAATTTATCAGGAACGGTGATACCGAGTGATAAGGTCTTCACACGAACTTTCTCATCGGCATTTTCTTTCTTAGTCGAAAGGAAGGAAATAATATCTGGGTGGAAAACATCCAGATACACTACCCCAGCCCCTTGGCGTTGCCCAAGTTGGTTAGAATAGGAGAAGCTGTCTTCGAAGAGTTTCATAACAGGAACAACCCCAGAAGCCGCCCCCTCATAGCCCTTGATTGGAGCACCTGCCTCACGCAAGTTGCTGAGGGAAATACCAACACCACCACCGATACGGGACAATTGCAGAGCAGAGTTGATAGAACGTCCGATCGAGTTCATATCGTCAGTGACTTGGATGAGGAAACACGATACCAACTCACCACGACGGGCACGGCCTGCGTTGAGGAAAGAAGGAGTAGCTGGCTGGTAACGAAGATGAATCATTTCGTTAGCCAAGTTCAAGGCCAACTCTTCATTTCCTTCTGCAAAATACAAGGCGTTGAAGAGAACACGGTCTTCCATGCTCTCCAAATAGTAGGCACCGTCGTTTGTTTTGAGGGCATACTGATTGTAGAACTTGTAAGCTGCCATGAAAGACTTGAAGCGGAAATTTTGGTCTTTCAAGAATTGATCAATTTTGATGATAAATTCTGGACTGTATTGGTCTAAAAACTCTTTTTCAAGGTAATTTTCTTCTAATAGATAAGCAATCTTGTCTAAAATACTATCAAATTGCTTGGTGTTTGGAAGGACGTTTTCCTTGAAGAAAGCCTTGACAGCCTCTTGGTCCTTGTGGAGAGGAATTTGTCCATTGACAGGACGGTTGATTTCGTTATTTAAACGGAAGTAGGACACATCGCCTAGCTCTTTTAAACTCATAGTCGCAATCTCTTTCTATAAACAGTAGGGAGTTAAACCAAGGCTTTTAGTTTTCCTGGTTGAAAACCTGAGAAAACATCATTTTCAGTTTCGATAACAGGTGCAGCTGAGAAACCGAGACCTTTTACGTGATCGATAAATTCAGGCTGTTCATCTAGATTGATTTCTTTATAATCTACACTATGTTGATCCAAGAATTTCTTGGTCATTTTACACTGTACACAATCATTTTTTGAATAGATCGTTACCATTCAATTTCTCCTTTGTCCATGAGGGATTAATAAAAAATCCCAATTTTGTTACCAATCTAGGATACAAGATTTTAAGGTTAAAGTCAAGAAGGAAGTTTATTTAAAATCACAAAATATAGTGCACAATATTTTTGTAAGACACCATATATTGTACATCCGTCCAATGATGCCAAGTCAAAAAATAGCGTTTACATAGCTGTTTCTATTTAGTTTGATAACCCTAACAATCTCTCGGTAAAGTATAAATCAGCTTTTTTACAAATGTCATAATATTTTGAAGGAAATACACGATGTTACAAAATATAACATTTATAGTTATACATGTGTTGAATATATATTAGCTTTTGTACTATACTATTAAATAATGCCGAAAGAGGTTATAAAATATGGAAAAATCATATATAAAACGCTTGGTTCATAAAGGGAGAGAATATTCATATTATGCATTGGATTCGATTTCAATGGAAGAAAAAGTGGATATTCATTCACTTCCCTATACTATTCGTATTTTATTAGAGAGTCTTTTAAGAAAAGAAGATGGTTTGGATGTTACAAAAAATCACATAATGGAGTTGCTTTATTATCAGGCTGCATCTCCTAAAGGGGAAATCCCTTTTAAACCTAGTCGTGTTATTTTGCAAGATTTTACAGGTGTTCCTGTTGTGGTAGATTTAGCCTCCATGCGTGATGCGGTGGTGAAAGCAGGTGGAAACCCTGAATTGATTAACCCAGAAATTCCAGTGGATTTAGTCATCGACCACTCTGTTCAAGTTGATTTTTTTGGGACTGAAGATGCTCTGGAGAAAAATATTGCCTTAGAGTTCGAAAGAAATAATGAACGCTATGAATTTCTGAAATGGGCAGAGAATTCCTTTGAAAATTATCGCGCTGTGCCTCCAGCAACAGGAATTATCCATCAGGTAAACATTGAATTTCTAAGCGATGTTATTATCAACAAGGATGGTTTGCTTTATCCAGATTCTATGTTTGGTACAGACAGTCATACGACCATGATTAATGGTATTGGTGTACTTGGTTGGGGTGTAGGTGGTATTGAGGCGGAAGCTGCAATGTTGGGTGAAGCATCTTATTTTCCTATTCCTGAGGTGATTGGTGTTCGCCTAGCTGGGCAATTGCCTAAGGTTGCCACTGCAACGGATTTGGCGCTTAAGGTCACTCAACTTCTACGTCAGGAAAATGTAGTTGGGAAGTTTGTAGAATTCTTTGGACCAGGTTTATCTTCTCTTACATTAGCGGATCGAGCAACTGTTTCCAATATGGCTCCAGAATACGGTGCGACTTGTGGCTATTTCCCGATTGATGGAGAAACTTTACATTATATGAGATTGACCAACCGTTCGGAGGAGCATGTGGAGTTGACAGAAGCCTATGCTAAGGCTAATTATTTATTCTATGATGCTGAACGTTTTCCGTCTTACAGCAAGGTTTTAGAATTGGATTTATCGACAGTAGTCCCATCTATTTCTGGTCCTAAAAGACCACAGGATTTGATAGAATTAACAGATGCAAAAGCAGAGTTTCAGGCTAGTTTAATACGTGAAGTAGGTGTGCGTGGATTTGGTTTGGAGGAAGCAGAGTTAGATAAAACAGCCACGGTTAAATATGTTGAAGGAGATGAGCAAATTCAAACAGGTCATGTTGCTATTGCGGCGATTACCTCGTGTACAAATACCTCCAATCCGTATGTCCTTTTGGCGGCAGGATTACTGGCAAAAAATGCGGTAGAAAAAGGTTTGGCAGTTTCTAAGACGGTCAAGACGTCATTGGCACCAGGCTCAAAAGTAGTGACTGGCTATTTGAAAAAATCAGGTTTGCAGACCTATCTAGATGCCTTAGGGTTCAATTTGGTTGGTTATGGTTGTACAACTTGTATCGGTAACTCAGGTGATCTGCGTCCTGAAGTGGCGGAGGCGATTAAGGAAGAAGATTTATTGGTTTCTGCGGTATTATCTGGAAATCGTAACTTTGAAGGACGGATTAATCCGTTGGTAAAAGCTAATTTCTTAGCGAGTCCACCGATTGTTGTTGCCTATGCTATTGCGGGAAATATGAATGTAGATTTAACAAGGGATCCGCTGGGGTATGATGAGAAGCAACAAGCTGTCTACCTTGCGGACATTATGCCAAGTCGTAAGGAGGTAGATGACTACATTGAGCGTTATGTGACTCGTGACCTTTATAAGGAAGAATACCAACAGGTATTTACAGATAGTCAGGCTTGGAATGCGATTGAAACAAAGACAGATAAGAATTACAATTGGAATTCATCTTCTACATATATTCAAAATCCGCCCTATTTTGACAACATGCAGGCAGATTTATCCATAAAACCACTGGAAAATTTATCTGTTTTGGCTAAATTTGGCGATTCTGTAACGACAGATCATATTTCCCCGGCGGGGAATATTGCACGATTGAGTCCTGCAGCTCGTTATCTCGAAGAGAATGGTATTGTTTATAAGGATTTTAATTCTTATGGAAGTCGTCGTGGAAATCACGAAGTCATGATGCGTGGGACTTTTGCAAATATTCGTATAAAGAATGAGCTGGCGGATGGAAAAATTGGTGGTTGGACAAGAGTTGGCGACGAGATTCTTTCAATCTATGATGCGGCCATGAAATATAAGGCCGCTGGTATCGGTAGTATTGTTATTGCTGGTAAAGACTATGGGATGGGGTCAAGCCGTGATTGGGCAGCCAAAGGTTCAAGTTTACTTGGTGTGAAGGCTGTTCTTGCTGAGTCATTTGAGCGGATTCACCGTTCAAACTTAGTGATGATGGGTGTTCTTCCTTTACAATTTTTAGAAGGTCAGTCGGCAGAAAGTCTTGGCTTGACTGGACATGAAAGCTATACAATTGATTTGCCAGAAGATGTTGGTGTTGGTCAAATTGTAACAGTCCATGCGCAAACAGATGATGTTACAAAGGAGTTTCAAGCTCTGGTGCGGTTTGATGCAGAGGCGGATATTCGTTATTATCGCCACGGAGGTATTTTACCTATGGTAGTAAGAAAGAAACTAGGAGGAAAGGTATGACAGAAACGAATGGGTTAAAAGATGCGATTGCCTGTGATACGCGAATCAGTGCAATTGAAAATGACCGCTTGTCCTATGCAGGGTATGACATTGCTGAATTGATGGAGAATAACGCTTCTTTTGAGGAAGTCATCTATCTTCTGTGGAACCTGCATTTGCCAACTCAGATTGAATTAAATTATTTTGAGAAAAGCTTGCGAAAAGAATATGCGATTTCAGATGCGGTAGAGCAATGTATTCTGATTCAATCACGGCGACATTTGCATCCCATGAGTGTGTTGCGTTCGACAGTATCTCTCCTTGGAGTATATAATGTACACGCTGAAGAGAGTTCGTTAGAAGCTTTGTATGAGCAATCTATTCAGATTATGGCCAAGGTTCCGACGATTATTGCAACATTTGCTCGGTTGAGACGCGGATTGGTTCCAATTGAACCGCGGTCTGATCTGGGTTTTGCGGCGAATTTTCTTTATATGCTGAATGGTGAGGAGCCGAGTGATTTACAAATCAAAGCGTTTAATAAAGCTTTGGTGCTTCATGCTGATCATGAATTGAATGCGTCTACTTTTGCTGCGCGTGTCACGGCATCAACGTTAACGGATTTATATTCTTGTGTTACCACGGCAATTGGGACTCTGAAAGGCTCATTGCATGGTGGTGCAAATGAACGAGTGTTTGACATGTTGTTGGCTATTCGTGAGAGTGGTGATACCGAGAGATATTTGCAGAAGAAGCTGGATTCGAAGGAAAAAATTATGGGATTTGGCCATCGAGTCTATAAAACGGTTGATCCTCGTCAAGAGTATTTGAAAGAGATGGCGCGTGATTTGACATTCGGAACAGACGATGAAGTGTTTTATAGATTGTCAGAGGAAGTAGAGAGCTTTATTAAAAACAAAAAAGGTTTAATTCCAAACGTAGATTTTTATTCGGCGACAGTTTACCATGTGCTAGGTATTGATAGTGATATTTTTACATTGATTTTTGCAATGAGCCGTATGGCGGGGTGGATTGCACATGTCCAGGAACAACGGAAAAATAATAAATTGATTCGTCCGCGCTCTTTCTACTTAGGTGGTAGAAATTTGGTTTACATCCCGATTGGAAAGAGGTAAATATGGCAGAAAAAATCCTGATGAGAGAGGGGCGGTTAATTGTCCCAGATTATCCCGTTATTCCCTATATTGAAGGAGATGGTATTGGCAGGGATATTTGGTCAGTCAGTCAAAAAGTTATTGATGCTGCAGTGAAAAAAGCCTATGCAGGTCAACGTTCTATTCAGTGGAGGGAGGTTTTTGCAGGAGAAAAGGCTTATGAATTAACGGGAACTTCTTTGCCGAATGAGACATTAGCAATAATCCGTGAGCATTTAGTTGCAATCAAAGGTCCCTTGGGGACGCCGATTGGGAAAGGTCATCGTTCTCTTAATGTTGCACTTCGTCAAGAATTAGATTTGTATGCCTGTGTGCGTCCAATTCGCTATTTTAAGGGAGTGCCAAGTCCGCTGAAAGAGCCCGAAAAGACGGATATTACTATTTTTCGTGAAAATACAGAAGATATTTATGCAGGTATTGAATGGGAGGCTGGTTCAGCTGAAGTTGCCAAAGTCATTTCCTTTTTGCAAGAAGAAATGGGAGTGGTAAATATCCGTTTTCCAGAATCTTCAAGTATTGGTATCAAACCGATTTCGGAAGAAGGGAGTAAACGCCTCATTCGCTCTGCAATAGAATATGCCCTAGAACATCAATTGAAGAAGGTGACCTTAGTTCATAAGGGAAATATTCAAAAGTTTACAGAAGGCGGCTTCCGCAAGTGGGGTTATGAATTGGCGAAAGAAGAATTTACTACAGAACTTGCAGAGGGGACTTTGGTAGTAAATGACATTATTGCGGATAACTTTCTGCAGCAGATTTTATTGGCACCGGAAAACTTCCAGGTGGTTGCTCTTACAAATCTAAATGGAGATTATGTATCAGATGCTCTTGCGGCTCAGGTCGGAGGAATAGGCATCTCACCGGGTGCTAACATTAATTATCAGACAGGTCATGCTATCTTTGAAGCGACACATGGAACTGCTCCTGATATTGCAGGAAAGGATTTGGCTAATCCATGTTCCCTCTTGCTTTCGGCTTGTATGATGTTGGAATATATTGGCTGGAAAGAAGCGGCTGTTTTAATTATTCAGGCCTTGGAAGGCGCTTTTATAAATAAAAATGTCACGCTTGATTTTGCTAAAATTTTGGACGTTGCTCATCAATCTACTAGTCAATTTTCAGAAGTTCTAATAGATTCTATTTAATGAAGAAAAAGTAAAATGAACCTATCTTTTTATGACGGAAACATGAAAGAAAGGTAAAAAAATCTTGAAAATGATTTCAAAAAGTGGTATAATGTCCTTTGTAAGGGTTATCACAAATAACTCGCAATTTTGTAAAAATAAAGGAGAATCCAAATATGGCTTCAAAAGACTTCCACATTGTGGCAGAAACAGGTATCCACGCACGTCCAGCAACTTTGCTTGTGCAAACAGCTAGTAAATTTGCTTCAGACATTACTTTGAACTACAAAGAAAAGTCTGTTAACCTTAAATCTATCATGGGTGTTATGAGCCTTGGTGTTGGTCAAGGTGCTGATGTAACTATCTCAGCTGAAGGTGCTGATGCTGACGACGCAATCGCAGCTATCACTGAAACAATGGAAAAAGAAGGATTGGCATAAGAATATGACAGAAATGCTTAAAGGAATCGCAGCATCAGATGGTGTTGCTGTTGCTAAGGCATATCTACTCGTTCAGCCAGATTTGTCCTTCGAAACTGTTACAGTTGAAGATACAAATGCAGAGAAAGCTCGTTTGGATGCTGCTCTAGAAGCATCTCAAAACGAGCTTTCTGTTATTCGTGAGAACGCAGTAGCTAGCCTAGGTGAAGAGGCCGCAGCCGTATTTGATGCACACTTGATGGTTCTTGCTGACCCAGAAATGATTGGTCAGATTAAGGAAACAATTCGTGCGAAGAAAACAAACGCTGAGACTGGTTTGAAAGAAGTTACGGATATGTTTATCGCTATCTTTGAAGGTATGGAAGATAACCCATACATGCAAGAGCGTGCCGCAGATATTCGTGACGTAGCCAAACGTGTATTGGCACACTTGCTTGGTGTTCGCTTGCCAAACCCAGCAACTATCGACGAAGAATCAATCGTTATCGCGCATGACTTGACACCTTCAGATACAGCGCAATTAAACAAACAGTTTGTAAAAGCTTTCGTAACGAACATTGGTGGTCGTACAAGTCACTCAGCTATCATGGCTCGTACACTTGAAATTGCTGCTGTTTTGGGTACAAATAACATTACTGAAATCGTTAAGGACGGCGATGTATTAGCTGTTAACGGTATCACGGGTGAAGTGGTTATCAACCCTTCTGAAGAAGTGATTGCAGAATTTAAAGCAGCTGGTGAAGCTTATGCTAAACAAAAAGCTGAATGGGCTCTGTTGAAAGATGCTCAAACAGTAACAGCTGATGGTAAACACTTTGAATTGGCAGCTAACATCGGTACACCAAAAGACGTTGAAGGTGTAAATGATAACGGTGCTGAGGCAGTTGGTCTTTACCGTACAGAGTTCTTATACATGGATTCACAAGATTTCCCAACTGAAGACGAGCAATACGAAGCTTACAAGGCTGTTCTTGAAGGTATGAATGGCAAGCCAGTTGTGGTTCGTACAATGGATATCGGTGGTGATAAGGAACTTCCTTACTTCGATCTTCCACACGAAATGAACCCATTCCTTGGTTTCCGCGCCCTTCGTATCTCTATCTCTGAGACTGGTAACCAAATGTTCCGTACTCAGTTGCGTGCCCTTCTTCGTTCATCAGTACATGGTAAACTTCGTATCATGTTCCCAATGGTTGCCTTGTTGACTGAATTCCGTGCAGCAAAAGCAATCCTTGATGAAGAAAAAGCAAACTTGTTGGCTGAAGGTGTAGCAGTTGCGGATGATATCCAAGTGGGTATCATGATTGAAATCCCTGCAGCAGCAATGCTTGCAGACCAATTTGCCAAAGAAGTTGACTTCTTCTCAATCGGTACAAACGACCTTATCCAGTACACAATGGCTGCAGACCGTATGAATGAACAAGTTTCATACCTCTACCAACCATATAACCCATCAATCCTTCGCTTGATCAACAATGTTATCAAGGCTGCACACGCAGAAGGTAAATGGGCTGGTATGTGTGGTGAGATGGCTGGTGATCAACAAGCTGTTCCACTTCTTGTAGGTATGGGCTTGGATGAGTTCTCTATGAGTGCAACATCTGTACTTCGTACACGTAGCCTTATGAAGAAACTTGATACAGCTAAGATGGAAGAATATGCTCACCGTGCCTTGACAGAATGTGCAACGGCAGAAGAAGTTCTTGAACTTCAAAAAGAGTATGTTGATTTCGATTAATAAGAAATTTAAAGTTTGGAGTAGATAAACTACTTCAAACTTTTTTTGTATGCTCCAGCATTGAGTACTATATATTTTTTGAGATATACGGCTTAAAATACTTTGAAGATTGAAATTGATTTGAAAGAAAATTCGAAATTTTCAAAAAATTATTGCTAAACCAGGTTCAATATGTTACAATAATCACATTATACTCAAAGGAGGAAAAAATGAAGGCGTATAATAATTATATTAACGGTTCTTGGGTTGGATCAGAAAAATCAATCGCGATTCACTCACCGATTAATCAAGAAAAACTTGGTACAGTACCTGCTATGTCAAAAGAAGAAGTTGATAAGGCGATGGATGCTGCTAGAAAGGCATTGCCCGCTTGGCGTGCCTTGTCAGCATTTGAACGTGCACAATATTTGCATAAGGCAGCAAATATTTTGGAAGAACGTAAAGATGCAATCGGTGAAATTTTAGCTAAAGAAGTTTCGAAAGGGATCAAGGCTTCCATCGGAGAAGTGGATCGTTCTGCCCACCTCATTCGTTTTGCTGCTGAAGAAGGCTTGCGTGTTTATGGTTCATCATTAGAGGGTGGAACCTATGAGCCAACTGCTAAGTCAAAGGTTTCTTTGGTTCGTCGTGAACCGGTAGGTATCGTATTGGCGATTGCACCGTATAACTACCCTGTTAACTTATCGGCATCAAAAATTGCACCTGCTTTAATTGGTGGCAACGTAGTTATGTTTAAACCACCTACACAGGGTTCAATTTCAGGTCTATTGCTGGCGGAAGCTTTTGCAGATGCTGGTATCCCAGCGGGTGTCTTCAATACCATTACAGGTCGTGGTTCAGAAATTGGTGACTACATCATTGAACATCCAGAAGTAAACTTCATTAACTTTACAGGTTCAACACCAATTGGACAAAAAGCTGGTAAATTAGCAGGCATTCGTCCAATCATGCTTGAATTAGGTGGTAAGGATGCTGCGGTTGTTATGGAAGATGCGGATTTGGCCCACACTGCAAAAGAAATTGTAAGTGGTGCCTACAGCTATTCAGGTCAACGTTGTACGGCTATTAAGCGTGTTCTTGTTATGGATTCTGTAGCTGATGAATTGGCTGTGAAGTTGAAAGCAGAAGTTGAGAAATTGACTGTCGGTGATCCATTTGAGAATAAGGACATTACGCCAGTTATTGACGAACAATCAGCAGAATTTATTGAAGGTCTGGTTAGAGATGCTCAGGCAAAAGGTGCAACTGAATTGACACCATACAAACGTGAGAAAAACTTGATTTGGCCAACCCTTCTTGACCATGTTACACCAGATATGGAAATTGCTTGGGAAGAACCATTTGGACCAGTTCTCCCAATTATTCGTGTTTCATCATTGGATGAAATGTTGGAATTGTGTAACCAATCTGAGTATGGTCTTCAATCTTCTATCTTTACAAGCAACTATCCATTTGCTTTTGATTTTGCTTCTAAATTAGAAGTTGGTACGGTTCATATCAATGCCAAGACACAACGTGGTCCAGACAACTTCCCGTTCTTGGGTGTCAAGGGTTCAGGGGCAGGTGTTCAAGGTATCCGTTACAGTATCGAAGCGATGACTAAAGTGAAGTCAGTGGTATTTGACGTTCAATAAAATAATAAGGGAGTGGGACAAAAATCGGTAACCCGCAGGGTTCGATGAGTCGTCAGCCCACCCCCCGCACAGTTGAGTAGGGCTGTAAAGAGGCTGGGCAGAAAGTACAGCCTCGCTTCTCAGAGTTCGTGTCAACATCTCAGCGCAGTGGTTGATTGGCAGATTTGTTCGTGTTTCACACTCCAGATCTGACCTAATCAACTGTGCGGGGGTGGGAAGACGAACTCTTTTTAAACTGGTCGAGTTCTTTCCCACTCCCTAATTAGAGCCCACTCAACCACTGCGTCAAGTTTAACTATTGAAAAAAACTAAGGAGGCCAGGACTTTTGTCCCTGCCTCTTTTCTTACATACAGGCAACCATTCAATCACAAAAAAAGTTCTAACCTCAAAATGAGATTAGAACTTTATTGCTTATTTGGCTTGATAAAACTTATTGTGTTGGTAGATAGGGTCAAAGGTAAGATTGATGCCTAATTTACGAAGGACACTCTTGTCTTCATCGGATAGGATAACAGTCGAATGAGCTTCGCTACCATTTAATTGGCCTAATTCTTTCATGGCACGTGCAGCAAGAGGGCTATCTTGTGCAGTGATGGCAAGGGCGTTAAGAATTTCGCTTGCATCGAGTCGTGTATTGGTCTTATCCAGATAATCTGCCTTCAATTCTTGAATTGGACGGATGTAGTTTGGTTCGATGAGAAGTGTTTCATCATCGATTTTAGCAATTTGCTTGATGGCGTTGAGAAGGACAGTTGCAGTTGGCTTGAGGAGGTCGGATGTCTTACCTGTTACAATCTCTCCAGTTGGCAACTGAATAGCAAGGGCAGGGCTAGTTGTCAGCTCTGCTTTTTCGCGCGCAGCGATAACAACCTTACGATCTGCTGGTGTCACACCGACTTCATTCATGAGGAGTTCAATCTTTTTAACTGCTTGCTCGCTCACCCGCTCTGCCTTGAAATCAACCAAGGTCTGGTAGTAGCGGCGGATGATTTCTTGCTTGGATGCTTCGATCGCAGCATCTTCGTCCACGATGGAATAGCCCACCATGTTAACGCCCATGTCTGTCGGTGAGGCGTATGGTGATTTGTTCAAAATACGTTCAAAGGTACGGTTGAGGACAGGGAAGACCTCGATGTCACGGTTGTAGTTGACCGCAGTTTTGCCATAAGTTTGCAGGTGGAAGGGGTCAATCATGTTGAGGTCGTCCAGGTCAGCAGTTGCTGCTTCATAGGCCAAGTTAACGGGATGGTGGAGTGGTAAGTTCCACACTGGGAAGGTTTCAAACTTGGCATAGCCTGATGTTACGCCATGTAGTTGGTCGTGGTAAAGTTGGGAAATACAAGTCGCCAATTTACCTGAACCAGGTCCAGGTGCGGTGACAACGACGAGATTGCGACTAGTTTCAATGTAGTCATTTTTGCCCATACCTTCTGGTGAAATGATGTGGTCGATATCAGAAGGATAGCCCTTGATTGGGTAGTGGAGATAGGACTTGATGCCGTGTTTTTCCAACTGTTTGCGGAAGGCGTCTGCGGCTGGTTGGTTGCGGTATTGGGTAATGACCACAGAACCAACATAAATATCAATATCATTGAAGGTGTCAATCAAGCGGAAGACTTCTTGGTCATAAGAAATACCCAAGTCGCCGCGTGCCTTAGAATGTTCGATGTTGCTTGCATTGATGGCAATGACGATTTCTACTTGGTCTTTTAACTCTTGGAGGAGTTTGATTTTGTTATCTGGTTCATAGCCAGGTAAAACACGGGCTGCGTGGAAATCCTCCAACATTTTTCCGCCAAATTCCATATAGAGCTTGCCTTCAAACTGAGCAATACGCTCTAAAATGTGATCACGTTGCAAATTCAAGTATTTAGTTGAATCAAATGCGATTTTCTTCATCAAATAAGTCCTCCAAATGTGTAATTTTCTCTGGGAAAAACAAAAATAGCTCCCTAAAACTAGGGAGCCTTTTCTCCGACCTCTCAAAAGAGGTGCCCGAACAATACTATAACAAACTGTGCTAATCTTGTCAAGAAAAAGTCGGATAGAACAAAAATTAAACAATTGCTTAAAAAATATTTAATTTTTATAAAATTAAGTATTGACTTTATTAAAATAAAGTGTAAAATAATATTAAACGAATATTTAATTGATATTTAAGGAGATGTTTATGAAAAAGTTGATTCACAATAAATTATTCCTATCTAGCTTTGTAGCGGACTTGATTTCTAACTTTGGAGATACGCTTTACTATCTGGCTTTGATGAACTATGTTTTACTCTTACCAGATACCAAGTTTGCCCTGGCTATGATTACCGCATCTGAAACCTTGCCGATTTTAGCAGGCCTCTTTATCGGGATTTGGGCAGACAAGACCAAAAATAAATTGGATACCATTCTGGCTACCTTGGTCGTACGTGTCGGTTTCTATGCCTTTGTTGGCTTCTTGATGGGATTTGCACCAGCCCTCTGGGTTGTGGCGGTGGTCTGCGTCATCAACTTCCTGTCTGACCTTGCTGGTCAATACGAAAACGGTCTCTATATGCCAGTCAGCTTGCGGGTTGTGGCTGCTGAAGACCGTGAAACAGCTATGGCTTTTAAGATGACGGTGAAAAGTCTTTTGCAAATTGCCTTCCAAGCTAGCGGTGCTATCCTCATCGGATTCATGTCTTACCAGAATCTCGCCTTCTTCAATGCAGGGACCTTCTTGGTCAGTCTTGTCATCATGGCAATCCTCCGTCCAGCTCTTGCCAAGCTACTGAAGGAAAATCCTATCCAAGAAGCTGAGCAAACAGAAACAGAAGCAGGACTTATCAAGGGCATGCGTAACAGTCTCAAAGAATCCTACCAAGCTGTTCAGAATATTCCTGTTCTCAAAGCGTCAATTGTGACCATTGCCAGCCTGAATGCCATTTTTACCGCACTTTCACCATTAGTTATTCTAAATATGAAGGAGTTCTCAGACTTTGTGATTGTCAATGCAGGAACAACCGTTGCTTTGATTTCCATTTTCTTCTCAGTTGGTAGTATCTTGGGGTCAAGTATCGGTATGGCTTTGTTCAAAAATGTCAGCTTGATCAATCTCCTCAAATTCTCTACATTGATGCCAGTCTTGATTTTCTCAGGTTTCTTCCTCCACAATATTTATGTGGTACTGACGGTTATTTTTGTGACAGCTATGACTTTGGGTGTCTTCAATCCGAAAATGAATACCTTGGTCTTAAATGAACTGCCTGAAGATAAATTGGCGACAGTCGGTGGAGGGATTGATGCTTTCTGCCAGATTGGTATGGTAGCAGGTCAAGCCTTGGTAGCCCTTATGGTGACGATGCTTTCTGCGACAAGTATTTCCCTCATCTTTCTCTTGCTTTCTGTGGGACTCTTGGGTTATAGCATTTTTACAGGAAAAAATACTGAAAAGATTGTAGCTAGTGCTTAGAAAGAAAATCCTGACTATTAGAAGGAGAATTACTTTGAAAAAGATACTCAACAATAAATTGTTCTTATCAAGCTACCTAGCAGATGTGATTTCCAACTTTGGAGATACACTCTATTATCTGGCTTTGATGAACTACGTCTTGTTTTTACCAGATACCAAGTTTGCTTTGGCCATGATTACGGTTTCTGAAACTCTGCCGATCTTGTCGGGACTTTTTATGGGAATTTGGGCTGATCGGACCAAAAATAAATTGGATACGATTTTGGCTACTCTGGTGTTTCGTTTTGTTCTTTATGCCCTCGTTGGCTTACTGATGGGATTTACACCAGCTCTCTGGATTGTAGCAGTCGTCTGTGTGGTGAATTTACTGTCTGACTTGGCTGGTCAGTATGAAAACGGGCTTTATATGCCACTTAGCCTGCGAGTATTAGAGGCAGAAGACCGTGAAACAGCCATGGCCTTTAAGAATGCTGTTGGCGGCATCTTGATGATTGTCTTTCGATCTAGCGGTGCTATTCTCATCGGCTTCATGTCTTACCAGAATCTCGCCTTTTTCAACGCTGGGACCTTCTTGGTCAGCCTTGCGATTATGGCAGGTTTGCGTCCAGCTTTTGCCAAGTTATTGAAAGAAAATCCTATCCAAGAGGTTGAACAAACCGAAACAGAAGCAGGACTTGTCAAGGGAATTGGTCAGAGCCTCAAAGAATCTTATCAAGCCATTCAAAACATCCCTGTATTAAAGGCTTCTATTCTGACCATTTCGGGTATCAATACGGTTGTTAGTGCCGTATCTCCCTTGGTTATCCTGTCTATGAAGGAATTTTCAGACTTCGTGATTGTCAATTCTGGAATAACTCTTGCCTTGGTATTCAACCTATTTTCTGTTGGTTACATCCTTGGCTCTAGTCTAGGTATGGCTTTCTTCAAAAATATCAGCTTATCCAACCTGCTTAAGTGTTGTACAGGTTTGGCGGTCATCCTGTTTGTTGGTTTTTATTTTCATAATATTTATATTGTGATGGCGACTATCTTAGTCACTACCATGACGACTGGCATTATCAATCCCAAATTGTATGCCCTGATAATGAATGAACTACCCGAAGATAAATTGGCGTCTATCTATGCAGGAATGGGGACTATATTTAATATTGGGATGCTTGCAGGTCAAACCTTGGTCGCCCTTATGGTGACTCTTCTTTCTGCGACAAGTATTTCTCTCATCTTTCTCTTGCTTTCTGTGGTGCTAGTAAGCTATACTATTCTTGTGGGGCGTAGGCCTGAAAATGAAGTAGTTGTTAAAGCTTAGAAAGTATGCGTATGAAATTAGATTACCGTGATTACCGCAGTGAAATTGTGGAAAAACTGTTCATTCCCTTGATTGTCAAGGATCGTGAGGAACCGATTGAGGCGGATTTTTCACAGAAAGAAAAAGACATTCTCAAAGATGCCTTGGACATTCGTTATGAGATTGAAGAAAAGTTGTTAGATTTTCGTCAGGAAGTCAATCAAGTCTTTGTCTGGGGACATATCTTCAACATTTTGCATAGTCTTTATTTTTATCTCTTGAATGATGGACAGGATCCAAAGACAGTTGAGGAAGCTTGTCAATTGATTTTAAAGCTGTCTCAAGAAGAAGTAGAAGATGCCATGCGAACCATGTTGGCGTCTGAAAATGACGGACATCGTGAGAAGACCCTCAGCCTCATGGAACTTTTGGAAAAAACGGATAAAAAGCCGGCAGATAAGTGGTACTGGTCACTGGCTATTCGCAATCCCTTGGAAACGGTTCAGCGGTCTGTCCATCTCTTGGATAAGATGCTTCCAATCTATCAGCCCTATTTTGAAGAGGCAAGGGCGGAGCGTGAAAAATTTGCTCATGAATTTGACATTGAAAAACTCTATCAAGAATCCAAGCAGTTAGCCATGACTAGCTTGGATAGCTTGAGTGTAGAAACTGCCCAATTCTTCGTTCTCAGTCCGTGGAATTATTGGTTTGCTTATTATGGCAATGAACAATTTGACTATATGAAAGTCGCTCTTTTAGCGTCTTGTCGAATTGAACAGATTATGCTGTCAAATGACGAGCTGGATCTGGATGATTTGACAACGGCTCTTAAAGTCATCAGCGATAGCACGCGCTATCAGGTCTTGGTGGAGCTGACCAAGCCTCATGCTAAGAGCAAGGACATCGCAGAGCGACTAGCTATTACAGGAGCAGCCGTATCCTTCCACACCCAAAAGCTGATTAATGGCGACCTGCTCCTCTTTAACACAAAAGTCAAGGACGCTAAATACAGTGTCAATCGCGACCTGCTCCAACAGGTGATTGATAAGTTGAAAGAGGATTTTGATTTGTAAAAAAGCCTTGTAAGTTAAGTCTTACAAGGTTCTTTTGTGCTTATACTCTTCGAAAATCAAAATCAGACGTTGTTGACTTGATTTGATGAGTGAAAAGGTCCAGTGGATCTTTTCAGCCTGTTCCCTTGAAATATAATAAGGAATAGTGTTCTATCTGCATCTTACGGTCACGAACCAAGTTCGTCTAATTTCCGACCTCCAACAGTCTATTTCCAGACTGTTGGAGCTAGTCTGTTTTTGATTTTCTTTGAGTATTAATGATTAACCAGCTGAGCAGTTGGCAAGTGATGATGGTGATAAGGAAGACTAACCAACCTTGCTGTATTTTGGTCAGGGAACTAGTTTCTAGGAAGAAAAAGCTGATTTCCACTGGGATAACATGGATAAAATAATAATAGCTGGCGTATCCTTTGAGAAATTGGAATTTTTTCTGGCGGAAGAGGTCTGTGGTTAGGGTCCAGGCGACTAGATAGGCTGTGAATGGAATCAGGCTAAATAGAAAGTTCTTGTCGTAGCCCTGATTGAGATAGATGATAGTGGCTTCAAAGGCTAAAAGGGCTATGCAGACAAGTAGTTTGGTCTTTTGTCGGTATTGGAAAATGGATTGATTGAGTTTGTCGGCTAGATAAAAGCCTGTCAGGACAAAAATCGGTGCGTAGAAGAGGCCGTTGCGGCTGGTGAAAAAGAAGGTTTTGTAGCTGTCAAATGCGGTCAGGAAAATCGATTCTGCCAGGTAGGAGGAGTAGGTTTCGACTGATCCTAGGAGATAGAGAAGGCAGGCTAGACAAGCTGTGATGCGCCAGCCCCATTTCTCCAAGGAAAAATGGACGAGGACAAGTCCTAGCAAGAAGGCGGGCATGTACCAGAGTTGGTAGCTGGTGCCGGTGTAGGTCAGGCCGACTAGGAGTGCGAGGGGGTAGTGGAGTAGGGGGATTTCTTGGAGTGTTAGGTAGATGAGGTAGAAGGGCAGGTAGAGGATGGACCAGGTCAGGTATTGTTTGCTGTAGCGGATGAGGTATTGTTTGGGGAGACTGGGGTAGTTGCGTCGGAGGAAGAAGCTGGCTGTGACCATGAAGTAGGGAACGACCATGCGACTAAAGATTGATTTTTGGATGAAGTGGAGCTGGTCTGCTTCAAATAACCTGCGGCAATGGAGGGCGATAACGAGAATGGCTCCGATGAACTGGATGAGGGAGAGCAGTGATGTATTGAGTGGTTTTGTCTTATTTTGCATGCTAACGTTTTTCTTTTTTTTCTTCTATTTTATCGAAATCTGATGAATATGTAAATGTTTGCAAAAAGATGTGGAGAGGTGCTGGCTGAAACTTAGTTGACAAGAGAAGTCCAGTGGAAAATATGGTATAATGTTAGGACGGAGTAAATGTAAACCATCTATTTCGTTTAAGTTAGAAAGGAGCATATAGATGAAAGATTTACATGCAAAATTATTGGCTGATTTTGGGATCGATTTTTCAGACTTAAGTTTGCTGGAAACGGCCTTTACCCATACTTCCTATGCCAATGAGCATCGCCTTCTAAAAATTTCACATAATGAACGCTTGGAATTTTTAGGAGACGCTGTTCTCCAACTGATGATTTCCAAGTACCTTTATAAAAAATATCCTGATAGACCCGAAGGTGAGATGTCCAAGTTACGTTCGACCTTTGTTCGTGAGGAGTCCTTGGCTAGTTTTTCACGTGCCTGTGGCTTTGATCAATTTCTTCGTCTTGGTAGAGGAGAAGAGAAGTCTGGGGGTCGCAATCGCGATACTATTTTAGGAGATGCTTTCGAGGCGTTCTTAGGAGCTCTGCTATTGGACAAAGGGGAAAAGACCGTGGAGGAATTTATCCATAAGGTCATGATTCCTCGTTTAGAAAAAGGGAATTTTGAGCGCGTGACCGATTATAAGACTGCTTTGCAGGAAATTTTGCAGGTCAATGGTGAGATTGCTATTTCGTAT
This sequence comes from Streptococcus suis, assembly GCF_029616525.1. Classification (GTDB taxonomy): domain Bacteria; phylum Bacillota; class Bacilli; order Lactobacillales; family Streptococcaceae; genus Streptococcus; species Streptococcus suis_AF. The sequence continues at coordinate 46,558 of NZ_JANFME010000001.1, forward strand.
CAAGTAATAGCTGAGTCTGGACCTGCCCATGATAAGACCTTTGAAGTGGAGGTATCTGCTGATCAGCGTGTGATTGGTCGTGGTCGTGGTCGCTCTAAGAAATTAGCTGAACAAGCCGCCGCCAAAAATGCTGTGGAGGCTAGAGGATAGGTATGTATCTTAAATCGATTGAAATGCAGGGCTTTAAGTCCTTTGCGGATAAGACTAAGGTAGTCTTTGATCGTGGAGTGACTGCTGTTGTAGGGCCGAATGGTTCTGGCAAGTCTAATATTACAGAAAGTCTACGTTGGGCCTTGGGAGAGTCGTCTGCTAAAAGCCTACGTGGAGGTAAGATGCCAGACGTCATCTTTTCGGGAACAGAAAGCCGTAAGGCTCTTAACTATGCCTCGGTTGTCGTGACCTTGGATAATAGCACAGGTTTTATCGCCAATAAACAGAAAGAAATCAAGGTAGAACGCCACATCTATCGGTCAGGGGATAGTGAGTACTTGATTGATGGGCAAAAGGTTCGTCTACGGGATATTCATGATCTTTTCATGGATACGGGCTTGGGACGTGATTCTTTCTCTATCATTTCACAAGGGCGGGTTGAAGCAATTTTCAATTCCAAGCCTGAGGAACGCCGTGCTATTTTTGAAGAGGCGGCAGGGGTCTTAAAATACAAGACGCGTAAAAAAGAAACAGAAAGTAAGTTGGCACAGGCCCAGGGCAACTTGGACCGCTTGGATGATATTATCTATGAATTGGATAATCAGGTCAAACCATTAGAGAAACAGGCACAAACTGCTAAGAAATTTCTAGAATTAGATGGTCAACGTAAGGAGTTATACTTAGATGTTTTGGTGGCTCAGTTGTCGCTTGGTAAGGAAAAGTTATCGGAAAAAGAAGCCGAACTAGAGTCTGTCAAAACTGAATTGACTAGCTACTACAAACAGCGTTCTGAGTTGGAGCAAGAAAATCAGAACTTGAAAGAGAAGCGCCACCGCCTTTCAGAACAATTGGAGCGTGAACAGGCAGTTCTGTTGGATTTGACCAAGTTAATCAGTGATTTGGAGCGAAAAATTGAGGTCCATAAACTGGAATCTAGTCAAAACGAATTAAGTCGTCAAGAAGCGCAGGCGCGTTTGGAAAACTTGTTGACTAGACAAGAGCATTTGGCAGAACAGATTGAGCGAAAGCAAGAAACGCTTGCGCAATTAGATGGTTCCTTGTCTAGCTTGAAAGACGATATTGCTGCGGTAGACAAAGAAATTTCCTACTTTTCAGAAGATCCTGATCAAGTTTTAGATCATCTGCGTGAACAGTATGTTGCTCTGATGCAGGAAGAGGCAGAAGCTTCAAACAGTCTGACCAAGATTCAGCAGGATATTGCCAATCAAATCAGTCTTTCTGAGAGTAAATCTGAAGACTTGGCACGCTTGCAGACGGAAAAACAAACAGCTCAAGAAGTGCTTGATAAGAGTCGGAAAAGTTTAGAAGAAGCTGATCACGTGTTACGCCGGTTACTTGAGAGCTATCAGACCAAAAAATCAGAATTGGATCAAACCCAGACTGCTTATCAGGCTGAGCAAGGTCGCTTGTTTGATTTGCTGGATCAGTTGAAAGGCAAGCAGGCTCGCCAGTCTAGTTTAGAAGCTATTTTAAAAAATCATTCCAATTTCTACGCGGGGGTTAAGGCTGTCTTACAGGCGGCACCAAGCTTAGGAGGAATTATTGGAGCAGTCAGTGAACAATTGACCTTTGATACTCGTTACCAAACGGCTTTGGAAATTGCTCTTGGCGGTGCTAGTCAAAACGTCATCGTTGAAGATGAAGCGACTGCTAAACGAGCAATCGCATTTTTGAAAGAAAAACGGCAAGGACGGGCAACCTTCTTACCTCTAACAACTATCAAGCCACGTCAGCTTTCTGGACAGCAAGTCTCTTTACTAGAATCTTCAGAAGGATTCTTGGGGCTTGCAAGTGATTTGGTGACTTATCAGCCAAATTTAGATGCGATTTTCCAAAATTTGCTAGGTACTATCGCGATTTTTGATACCATTGACCATGCCAATCAGGCGGCGCGGGCAACCAAGTTTCAAGTGCGTATGGTGACCATGGATGGAGCGGAAATCCGTCCTGGTGGAGCCTTTGCTGGTGGTAGCAATCGAAATAACAGTACGACCTTTATCAAACCAGAACTAGATGCTCTTTTAGGAGAAATAGCAGAGCTGTCTAGCCAGTTGCAGGAGCAAGAAAGCTTGGTTGCAGCTAAGAAAACTAGCTTAGACCAAACCAGAGAAGCCTTGGAAACGATTAAGGCGGAGGGGGAAGAAGCTAGATTGAACCAGCAGAGCGCAAGGATTCATCAGGAACAGGCAGAAAATAGACTGGCTCAGCTATCAGCCCAGTATGACCTGCAAATGAGTCAGGTTAGTCCGACCATTTTGACTGAGCTAGAAGAGGCTGCTGCTAAGGAAGAAGTAAATGTCCAAGCCTTGAATGAGAAAAAACTAGCCTTGGATCAACAAATCAATCAAGTCCGTGATAATCGCGACAGTATTCAAGAAAGCTTGCAGAAACTACAGACTCAGAAGGGTCAACTAACTTTGGAACAGGCTGAACTGACTAGCCAACTTCGTTTTGAACAGACAGATTTGAGACGTTTGCAAGAAGAAAAAGTGGTTGCAGATAAGGAAATTTCTCTTTTAGAGGATATGATTGACCAGAAGCTAGAAGCTCTTGAAGATACTAGTATTGAGATTCTTGAAGAACAATTGCAGGCCGCATCTGATAAGCAAAACCAGACCAATCAGATTCTAATTCGCTTAAAGTTTGAATTGGAAGATATTGATGGGCAGTTTGAAGACTTGGAAGAAAGATTGCAACAAGCTCGGACTAAGAATGATGATTTGATTCGTAAGCAGGCTAAGTTAGAGGCGGATTGTGAGCAAGCGGGCGATAAATTACGGACTTTACTTGGTAATTTGACCGAGCATTTCAAATTGAGTTTTGAAGCTGCTCAGTCTCAGGCCAAGGAAGTTGAGAATCTTGCAGTTGCTGAACAAAGCCTCAAAGACCTAGAAAGAGCTATTCGTGCTTTGGGCCCAGTCAATTTGGATGCTATTGAGCAGTATGACGAGGTCAATAATCGCCTTACCTTCCTCAATGAGCAACGGACAGATATTTTGTCGGCGCGTGATTTACTACTAGATACTATCCACGAGATGGATGATGAAGTCAAAGAGCGCTTCAAGGTTACTTTTGAAGCTATTCGCGAAAGCTTTAAGCAGACATTCAAACAAATGTTTGGCGGTGGTTCAGCGGATTTGATTTTGACAGAAGGTGACCTATTGACTGCGGGTGTGGAGATTTCAGTTCAACCTCCGGGTAAGAAAATTCAATCTCTCAATCTTATGTCAGGTGGCGAAAAAGCCCTTTCGGCCCTCGCTCTGCTATTTTCCATTATCCGTGTTAAGACCATTCCTTTTGTAATTCTCGATGAGGTGGAGGCAGCCTTGGATGAGGCGAATGTCAAACGTTTTGGCGACTACCTCAACCGTTTTGATAAGGAGAGTCAGTTTATCGTCGTGACCCACCGTAAAGGGACCATGGCGGCAGCGGATGCCATGTATGGGGTGACCATGCAGGAATCTGGCGTGTCCAAGATTGTTTCCGTTAAGCTGAAAGATGTGGAGAAATTATGATTAACAAAATTTACGCCAGTGATATGGATGGTACCTTTTTACGAGAAGACCATAGTTTTGATAAGGAACGGTTTCGTCGTATACTGAATCAGTTTAAAGAAAAAGGTTATTTATTTGTGGCAGCAAGTGGGCGATCTATGCAAAGCCTGAAACTTGTTTTTGAAGATTTTGTAGATGAAATCGGTTTTGTGGCAGAAAATGGTTCAATCGTTGAATATCAGGGGCAGACTATCTTTATGGATGATCCAATTAGTCCTGAAATCTATCTGCCGATTATCGCGGGTATTGATGCAGGTCCCTTTGGTAGCAGTCGTTCCATGGTGCTGTCTGGACTCGAAAACTTTTATTTATTAAAAAATGCTGAGCCTCAGTTTTTAGAAGCGATGACGAATTATTACGCACATTTTCGATTGGTAGACACATTTGAAGAAGTTCGAGAAGAGATTATAAAAATCAATGCCAAATTTTCTCCTGAGGAAATGGACGATGCCAGACGATGGTTAAATGATACATTTGAAGGTGTAACGGCCATGACAACTGGTTTTGACAATATTGATATAATTCCAAATGGTTCAAATAAATCAGTTGGATTGAGCCATCTCTGTGCTTATTTTGGAATTACTCGTCAGGATGTAGTGGCATTTGGTGATAATCAAAATGATTTAGATATGTTTGACTTTGCAGGTCTGGCTCTTGCGACAGAAAATGCAAGAGAGGAAGTGAAGGTCCAGGCAGATTCTATTATTGGTCATTGCAATGATGGGGCAGTATTAGCCTATTTAGAGGAGGAAGTAAATGGCAATTAAGTTGATTGCATTGGATTTGGATGGAACACTTCTGACATCGGACAAACGGATTTCAGAAGCAAATAAAAAGGCCTTGCAGGCAGCGCGTGAGCGTGGAGTTTATGTAGTTCTGACAACAGGGCGTCCTTTACAAGCTATCGGTACTTTTCTAGAAGAACTAGATCTGCTAGGGGAGAATCAATATTCGATTACATTTAACGGTGGTCTAGTCCAGGAAAATACAGGTCGGGTTTTGGATAAGGTTGGCTTTACCATTGAAGATGTGCGCACCATCCGTCGTGTGACAAATGATTTGGACCTGCCTCTGGATGTTCTCTATGGTGGTGATGTCTATTCTCTACCATCAGCCCATGAATCACTTTATCTAACTTGTAATCCATTGCTTAATAAAATTGTGGCAAGCGATGAGGAAATGCCAGAAGATTTTGTCTACAATAAGGCAGTTTCAGCTGTGGCAGCAGACTTTTTGGATGGACAAATTCCAAAAATTCCTGCGGAACTTCACGAGCGCTTCGAGATTTTCAAATCGCGTGATATTCTGCTCGAGTGGAGTCCAAAAGGTGTTCATAAGGCAAATGGTCTGGCTAAGTTGATTGGACATCTGGGGATTGATCAGTCAGAAGTTATGGCCTGTGGCGATGAAGGAAACGATCTTTCGATGATTGAATGGGCTGGTCTGGGTGTTGCCATGGCTAATGCGACTGATGAAATCAAGTCTGCGGCCAACCTTGTCCTGCCAAAAACCAATGATGAAGATGGCATTGCTTGGGCCATCGAGCACTATGTATTGAATGAGGACTAGTATGGGATTATTTGATCGATTATTTGGACAAGAAAAACAAGAGGAGCAAGTCGCTCTTGTTGAAGAAGTGGAAAGGGAGCAGTCGGCTTCTAGCGAAGATACAGTAACTACTGAAGTTGAGTCAGCTACTCAAGAAATGGAAGAGTTCCAGTCTGAAGTAGCAGAGCCTGAATTGACAGCCGAACAAGAAGCTCAGAAACAACGGACCTTAGACATGATGGCTCAGTATTATGCAGCCAAAGAAGCTGCTGCAGCTCGAGTGAAGGAAGCGCAGGAACAAGGTTTTGACCCTGCTATTCAAACCAAGGTCAAGGAAGAGCCTGTTGAGGAAGTTGCTCCAGTAGAGCAAGAAAGTGAGCAGGACAAGTACCAGCGTACCTTGAAAAAAACTCGTACAGGATTTGGAGCAAGGCTCAATGAATTCTTTGCCAATTTCCGTTCGGTTGATGAAGAATTTTTCGAAGAGTTGGAAGAAATGCTGATTTTGTCAGACGTAGGTGTGCAAGTTGCTTCTACGCTGACAGAGGAGCTCCGCTATGAAGCCAAGCTACAAAATGCCAAGAAGACAGATGAACTCCGTCGGGTTATCATCGAAAAATTGGTGGATATTTACGAAAAAGATGGTCAATTCAGCGAGCAGATCAATTTCCAAGATGATTTGACAGTCATGCTCTTTGTCGGTGTCAACGGTGTTGGGAAGACGACGTCTATCGGTAAGTTAGCCTACAAGTACAAGCAGGCTGGCAAGAAGGTTATGCTGGTTGCAGCGGACACCTTCCGTGCGGGTGCGGTAGCCCAGCTGGTCGAGTGGGGTCGCCGTGTCGATGTGCCAGTAGTCACAGGACCTGAAAAGTCAGACCCAGCCAGCGTGGTCTTTGACGGGGTAAAACGTGCCGTGGCAGAAGGCGTGGATATTCTCATGATTGATACAGCAGGTCGCTTGCAAAATAAAGAAAACCTCATGGCAGAGCTGGAAAAAATCGGTCGCATCATCAAACGGACTCTGCCTGATGCACCGCATGAAACCCTCTTAGCACTAGATGCCTCCACAGGTCAAAACGCCCTCAGTCAAGCCAAGGAATTTGCAAAAATTACCCCATTGACAGGTCTTGTCTTGACCAAGCTAGACGGTACGGCCAAGGGGGGTGTCGTCCTTGCCATCCGTCAGGAACTGGATATTCCAGTTAAGCTGATTGGTTTCGGTGAGAAAATTGATGACATTGGAGAATTCAAATCCGAAGAATTCATGCGCGGGCTTTTGGAAGGATTGGTGTAATATTGAAAAAAGTCGTTAGTTGAAAAACTAGCGACTTTTTCTATCTGTATGCAGCAGTGAGTAAATGGCAATATCCACAATACCACGATTGTTTCGAGCGGCTTGGCGGAGAGTTCCTTCATAGGTCATACCGACTTTTTCCATGACACGACCAGAAGGACGATTTTCACTATCGTGAACAGCTGTAATCCGTAAACAGCCCACTTCCTCCAATAAATAGTGATTAACAGCTTCAAGAGCTTCGGTCATATAACTTTGCCCCCACCATTTACTGCCCAACACCCAACCTAATTCGGCAGCTTGGACTCTTTCATTAAGGTTGACAACGGAAATAACTCCAATATGTTGCTTACTTTCTTTGAACTCGATTACCCAGCTGTATGTTTTTTCCTATGAATAGGATTGGATACAGAACTGGATGTAGTCTTGGGTATCTTGAATTGTCTGATGAGTTGGCCAGGTCAGATAGGTGGTAACCCTTTCATCTGAAGTCCAGTTTTGGAAAACTGATTCAACATCGCTTGCTTGAAAAGGGCGTAAAATTAGATGTTCTGTTTCTAAAATCTGAGTTCCTTTATGTTGCATCTTATTTCCTCCTCAACAATGCCTCAATCCAGTCGGGTGCGTAGGCAGAAGTACAGCCTTTTGGCACCTTCATATCGGAATAGACCGCGAGTTCCTGACCGATTGCAAGCCCCTGTTCCAGATAGTCAGGATAGGCAACTGCAATTTCTACCAAACATTGATTCATGGTCCATTGGATCAATGGGTCAGCGGTTTGCAAATGCTGGCGAATATGGTCTAGAGACTCTTCGATTTCTTGATTTGAGGCAGTTCTTCCAGCAAAATATTTGGCACGGAGGAACCAGCCAAGGCGTTGAAAAATAGCTTGATCTTTGGCAAGCAAATCTTCTTCCCAAACCCTGCCGTCTTTTCGTTTGCTGAGAATGATGGAAGCCAGCTTATCGAGCACATTGACCGAAATTTGTTCATTGAGGCAATTCTCTAGGTCAGCTTTGGGAAGCTGGTCAGGCTTATTTTTTGCAATTTGAATAGCTAAATATTGTGCTTCTAGGACACCTGTTTGCCAGAGTGGGGCAAACAAGTCCAGTCGATTTTTATAAGCTTTTGCGATACTAGAAATAGCTCCCATTGGAACGCCGTAGTAGGGCTTAGTTTCGCCAATTTTTTCGTATCGCTTGAGTGTGCCAGTGTGGCTGGCTGCTTCAAGCTGTGTGAGAATGGTGTTTAATTCAGTCATAATTATCTCCCAAAAAAACTGGAGTACTCCAGTTTTTATATATAGTCGTTTAGTTTGCTTTTAGTACAAGGTAACGAGGTGCAGGTTGCTAGAACAGCCTAGAGGCTGTTCTAGGTTGGAAATAAGACATGCGAAGCAAGTCACTTTCGTGGAGTACGGCAAAGTGAGTTAACGAAGCAATCAAGGATAAACTAAATGACTATTTCAACAAACCACGTTCACGGTACCAGACATCTGGAGTCCATACCCACTTGCAACCGTAGCTTTCTAGCAAATCAAAGGCTGCTTGTGGTCCCATGGTTCCTGCTGGGTAGGTGTGGAGTGGGACTTGGTTATTTGCCCATAAATCAACAATGCGGTCAATCAAGCTCCAGCTTGCCTTAACCTCTTCCCAATGGCTAAAGTTGGTAGAGTCGCCATTTAGAACATCGAAAAAGAGTTTCTCGTAGGCTTCAGGTGAATTACCCAGAGCAGTAGCATTGTGGCGGAAGTTGAGTTTGGCAGGAGTAAGAGCAAAGTGGGAACCAACTTCCTTGCCGTTGATAGAGAGCATGAAGCCTTCTGTTGGCTGGATGAAGATGGTCAATACATTGGCCTCAGAAGGCTGACCAAAAATATCTTCCGCATGCTTGAAGGTGATGGTCACGCGCGTGCCCTTTTCTGTCAGGCGTTTACCTGTACGGAAGAAGAAAGGTACATCACGGAAACGGTCGGTATCAACGAAGAAGACACCTCCTGCAAAGGTTTCCGTCTGAGAACCTTCGGCAATATTTGGTTCATCCAAGTAGCTAACGTAGTCTTTTCCGTCGATGGAACCTGCAGCGTACTGGCCACGGATGAAGTTGCGTTTGAGATCTTCGTCTGAAGGTTGACGTAAGTGTTGGAAGACCTTGATCTTCTCCGCACGGACATCTTCTTCTTTAAAGCTGGCTGGCTTATCCATTGCCAAGAGAGAAAGGACTTGAAGTGCATGGTTTTGAACCATATCTTTTAAGGCGCCAGAATGGTCGTAGTAGCCACCACGGTCCTCAACCCCAATCGCCTCAGCAAAAGTGATTTGGATATTGTCAATGTAATCGCGGTTCCAAATATGTTCAAATATAATATTGGCAAAGCGGACAGCGAAGATGTTTTGCACCATTTCCTTACCAAGATAATGGTCGATACGGTAGATTTGGTCTTCATTGAAGGCTGCGGCTAATTCATCATTGAGTTTGCTTGCAGTTGCAAGGCTTGTTCCGAATGGTTTTTCGATAATCAAACGCTCAAAACCTTGTCCGTCAACGATCTTCTCAGACTTGAGGTGTTTGGCAATGGTTCCGAAAAATTCTGGCGCCATAGAGAGGAAGAAGACCTTGTTGTGCTGGGTATCGTATTTTTCACACAAGTCGTCCTGCAATTTACGAAGAGCTACATAATGTTCCGTGTCATTGACATCGTGGCTTTGGTAGTAGAAATGACTAGCAAATTCATGAGCTTGACGTGGTGTGTCAGGCAGATCACCTAGTGATTCAATGACGGTTTGCTCAAAAAATTCCTTAGTCCAGGGTCTGCGAGCTGTACCAATTACTGCAAAGTTTTCCTTGATGTGTCCAGCCTTATAGAGGCGAAATAAAGATGGGTAAAGTTTGCGTTTGGCAAGGTCGCCACTAGCACCAAAAATTGTAAACAATACATGTGATGACATAATTTCATTCCTATCTGTTGAATATCATTAATAGTATACCACAAATTGTCAGAAAATTCACTTTTTTAGTTGGAATTATTAGAAAACACGGTAGACGTACGGGGAATCTGGCTGTTCAATCTGAACCATCGATTGTAATTCAAGTGTTGGGAGATTTTGTTTCAACGATGTGTGGTAGGAAACCTTGACTGTTCCTCTGGCTTTTACCCAAGTATTGTTAGGAAATTCTGTGGTAGCCCCCGTAGAGAGTAAGCCATATACCCCAGAATCAGCAATGCAATGAATAATACCAAAGCGGAAAAGGAAAAATTGCTGGCTATTGTCAGGGTCATTGTAGACAAATCCAATCATTTCAATCGTTTTTCCTGAAAATTCTGTAGGATAGTCGTAGATTGCTTCCATCACTTCCATATAGTTTTCATTAGTAACGACAATGGTTTCTTCAGCCAAGTATCTGTCAGCAATTTCACGCATCTGGTTTTGATAGGCAGATTTTGTAAAATAAATAGACGTATCAGGCTTGAGATACTGAACAGTCGTCCCTTCTTGGTTTTGTGTATTAGTATCGTTTTCTGCTGCTAGTGGGAAATGATAGCCCTTGGCAGCAACAGTTGTTGAATCCAGGCTGACCGTAGGAAAGAGCCAGGCTATAGCAAGAGGAATGAGCAGTAGTCCAATGCTTGATAGTTTGGCAATTGTGCTTTTTAAATGGCTATGTACTCGAATTTCTTTTACCCAGACATACAATTGTACGATGGCAAGTATGAAAGATAAAACCATGGATAGATAGGCTAGATAGCTATAGTGCAGATTAATGTATTGGTCTAATTTTCCAGAAATATAGAGATACATGGTCATTTCAAAGTAACCTGCAAGAATTAAAAAACGAATCATACTATACCTCCAAGTATCAGACTATATCCCAAAATAACGAGAGTGATAGTAATGATAAAACCGGCTATAAATTTTCCCTTGAAATAATGTTTCATCATGAGCAAGTTTTTAACATCCACCATGGGTCCGATAACTAAGAAAGCCATTACTGGGGCGAATCCGAAGCTGGATAGTAGTGATGCACCAATAAAGGCATCGGCTTCAGAACATAGGGAAAGAAGAAAGGCCAGCAACATCATCAGTAAAATAGCTGTTAATGGACTGTGACCGATGGTAGTCAGGACAGCGGTTGGAATATAGACTTGTACGAGACTGGCAAATAGACAACCAAAGATTAGGTAACGTCCCGTATCAAAAAATTCATCAATGGCATGAATAAGTGCGAAGCCAACTTTTTGCCAGCTGGTTTTATCTGAATAATCATGCTGGTGATGGTCAAACTTGTTTCCTTTAAGAATTGGTCCTTTTACGAAAAAACCAAGAATGATTCCCAATACTAGGGATACAATGATGGCTCCTAGGGCTCTATAGAAGGCGAAAAGTAGGGAATTGCCAAAAGCGGTAAAGGTTGCAAAAAGGACGATGGGATTAATGACAGGAGCCGTTACTAAAAAGGGAACAGCAGTGTAACTAGGTACTTTTTTCTCTAATAGTCGATTGACAATAGGGACAATACCACATTCGCAAGACGGAAAAATGAAGCCGATAAAGGTTCCAAATAGAATGGCAAGAAACTTGTTTTTAGGTAAGAGTTTACGAACCTTATCTGGTGTTATAAACACATCGATAAAACCTGAAATAATAGCTCCAATCAAGACAAAGGGCAAGGCTTCAATCATGATAGACAGGAAAATAGCCCCCGCCTGTAGGACGGAGGTAGGTAATTGATCAAGACCAAACATATTATTTTTTATCCTGATTCAAGTTGTTTTTCTCGGAATGTTCTTTTGATTTTGGATCTGGATACTCAATTTCTTCCAATTTTTCAAATGAAGCAAATTCTTCCAGCATCTTTTCTAAATCATCTTGTCGTTTATAGGTTACAGCCATAGGGCGCCTCCAAAAATTTTATATAAACATTATACATTTTTTGCTAAAAATTATCTAAAGGAATCTGTTTTTATTGAAGCGCAAATATAGTTCGCACCCTCAAATCATGATATAATATTCTTATGAAAACAAGAATATCAGAATTAGTTAGCGTGCTCAATCAATACGCTAAAGAGTATTATCAATTAGACCAACCTAGCGTATCAGATGCAGAATATGATACGCTTTATCGTGAATTAGTAGAGCTAGAAACGGCTTATCCAGAACTGATTTTACCAGATAGTCCTACCCATCGGGTCGGGGGAAAGGTGCTAGACGGATTTGAAAAATATAGTCATGTTTATCCTCTTTTTAGTTTGCAGGATGCCTTTTCTCGTGAAGAGTTAGAAGCTTTTGACCAGCGAGTTCGTAAGGAATTTCCTCAAGCAACGTATATCTGTGAATTGAAGATTGATGGTCTATCTATTTCCCTGACCTATGAAGCGGGTAATTTAGTCGTGGGTGCTACACGTGGTGACGGTAGTGTCGGTGAAAATATCACAGAAAATCTCAAACGAGTGGCTGATATTCCTTTGACCTTACCCGAAGCTGTGGACATCACTGTCCGAGGTGAGTGTTATATGCCAAAGGCTTCTTTTGACCGTGTTAACAAACAGCGTCAGGAGGCTGGTGAAGCTGAATTTGCTAATCCGCGTAATGCAGCAGCAGGGACCCTCCGCCAGCTTGATACGGGAGTGGTGGCCCAGCGTGGCCTCGCTACCTTCCTCTACCAAGAGGCTAGTCCATCTGAAGCGACTAGTCAGTCACAAGTACTGGAGAAACTGGATGCTCTGGGATTTGTGACCAACCACGAATATTGCTTGGCGGAGTCGATTGATGACACGTGGGATTTTATTGAAAAAATAGCAGAGCGTAGAGATGATTTACCCTATGAGATAGATGGTGTTGTCATCAAGGTAAATGATTTAGCTATACAAGAAGAACTAGGATTTACAGTAAAAGCGCCACGATGGGCAGTAGCTTACAAGTTTCCAGCTGAGGAAAAAGAAGCAGAAATCTTGTCGGTTGATTGGACTGTTGGCCGAACAGGTGTTGTGACACCAACTGCCAATCTTAGTCCTGTTCAACTGGCAGGAACGACTGTCAGTCGAGCGACCTTGCACAACGTAGATTATATCGCCGAAAAAGATATTCGTATTGGCGATACGGTCATTGTTTATAAGGCGGGAGATATTATTCCAGCAGTTCTGAAAGTGGTGGACAAGTATCGAAAAGAGCAAGAAATCATGCCCATTCCTAGTCATTGTCCGTCTTGTCAGAGCGACCTACAACACTATGAGGACGAAGTTGCCCTCCGCTGTATCAACCCTATTTGTCCTAGCCAGCTGATGAGTAAGTTGGAACATTTTGCAAGTCGGGATGCCATGAACATCGCAGGGCTAGGGTCTTCAATCGTTGAAAAACTCTTTGGGGCAGGCTTGGTACACGATGTTGCTGATATTTATAAATTAACTGTTGATGACCTATTGACTTTGGAAGGTTTCAAAGAAAAATCAGCTGACAAGCTCTATCAAGCCATTCAAACTTCTAAGAGCAACTCAGCAGAACGCCTCCTATTTGGACTAGGTATTCGCCATGTAGGTAGTAAGGCAAGTAAGATTTTAGTAGAAAAATTTGGTGATTTAGAAACTCTAGCATTTACTGATCAAGAAGCAATTGCTTCGCTAGAAGGGCTTGGTCAGGTTATTGCTAAGTCTTTGACAACTTTTTTTGCTAGTGAGGGTGCGCAACAACTTTTAGCCGAACTTAAGGAAGCTAAGGTAAACTTAACCTATCTCGGACAAGTAGTAGATGAAAATGCTGCGCTATCGGGTATGACAGTTGTACTGACTGGTAAATTGGAGCGAATGAAACGAAACGAAGCCAAAGCCAAATTAGAAGCTTTAGGGGCAAATGTAGCGGGATCTGTTTCTAAAAAAACTAATCTTGTGGTTGCCGGAACAGATGCAGGCAGTAAATTGACCAAAGCACAGGAGCTAGGTATCGAAATTAAAGATGAGGCTTGGTTAGAGAGCTTGTAAAGGTAAAACGATGGAAGAAAGAAAACGTGCTAGACTAATATATAATCCGACCTCAGGTCAAGAAATCATGAAGAAAAATGTGGCCGAAGTATTGGAAATTTTGGAAGGCTACGGTTATGAAACTTCAGCTTTCCAAACAACTGCTGAGAAAGACTCTGCAAAGAATGAAGCTACACGTGCGGCGCTTGCAGGCTTTGACTTGATTATAGCGGCTGGTGGAGATGGAACGATCAACGAAGTCGTCAATGGAATTGCTCCGCTTGAAAAACGTCCGCAGATGGCCATCATACCGACTGGCACCACCAATGACTATGCGCGTGCCTTAAAAGTGCCTAGGGGAAATCCTGTAGAAGCAGCTAAGGTTATCGGTAAGCAGCAGACCATTTTAATGGATATTGGTTTAGCCAAAAATCAAAAAAATGGTTTTCATCAAGAACATTATTTTATCAACATTGCTGCGGCAGGTACACTTACGGAGTTGACCTACAGTGTTCCCAGTCAACTTAAGACCATGTTTGGCTATTTGGCCTATGTAGTAAAAGGAGCAGAACTCCTACCACAAGTACAATTTACACCTGTTCGTGTAGAGCATGACGAGGGAGTATTTGAAGGCTCGGTTTCAATGATTTTTGTTGCCTTAACCAATTCAATTGGAGGTTTTGAACAGATCGTTCCAGATGCTAAGTTAGATGATGGTAATTTTACCTTATTGATGGTTAAAACAGGAAATCTATTTGAAATTCTGCATTTGATTCGTCAAGTCTTAGACGGTGGCAAACACATTGAGAGTGATTTAGTTGAATACATAAAAACCAAGAGCCTATCCATCGAAAATCTGAACCCAGATAACCGTCTACTGCTCAATCTAGATGGAGAGTTTGGTGGGGAAGCCCCTGTACGTCTGTACAACCTATCAAACCATATAGAGTTTTTCGCAGATACAGATCTGGTTTCTGACCATGCAATCACTCTTGATACTGATCAGATGAATCGAGAAGATATGGCCAAACGATTCATTGAAGAAACAGACCATATTGATGAAGCTATTAAATAGGAAGAAAAGATGAAATACTCTTTTCTTTTTATTTTACAAAAACGAATTAAACGCTTACAATGGCGGTATTTTCTTGACAAATAGATGTTTTAGGAGTATCCTTACATGGTATTAAATTTTAAAAGGAGAATTCGTTATGAGTTTAGGCGCATTGGCCCTTGGATTGGCCTGTCTTGGTGTAAGTATCGGTGAGGGACTGTTGGTGGCTTCATACCTTAGTTCGACTGCACGTCAACCAGAAATGCAAAGTAAATTGATGGCTGGTGTATTTTTGGGTGTTGCCTTTATCGAGGGAACTTTCTTCGTAACCTTGGCTATGACATTTGTCTTGAAATAGTAGAAAATAGAGAAATAGAAAAGGGGGGAACCTCCATTGGAAGAACATTTAAGTCCAACCCTTACCCTTGGTCCCGTAACCTTTGACCTGACCATGGTATTGGTTTCTGTCATTACCATTTCCATTATTTTCTTACTTGTTTTTTGGGCTAGTCGTCGGATGGAGCTCAAGCCAAAAGGAAAACAGAATGTTTTGGAGTACGTTTACGAATTGACCATCAATTTTACAAAAGGGAATCTTGGCGATGCGGAAGCAAAGCGGTATTCCTTGTTCTTCTTTACAGTCTTTACTTTCCTTTTGGTTGCCAATAATCTAGGTTTGATGACCAAATTGGAAACAGCAGAAGGACATAATTTGTGGACTTCTCCAACGGCCAATATGGCTTACGATTTCGGTTTGGCAACAATTGCAACAGTATTTTGTCATGTTGAGGGTATTCGTCGTCGCGGTTTCAAGGCATACCTCAAATCTTTTGTGACACCCTGGGCTATGGCTCCAATGAACATTTTGGAAGAAGTGACCAACCTTGTGTCGCTTGCTCTTCGTCTGTACGGTAACATTTATGCTGGTGAAGTGCTTGTCTCTCTTCTTCTACAATTATCTCAACAAAGTGCACTTGCATATCCAATTGCCTTTGCTCTGAACGTTGTTTGGACAGCATTTTCTGTATTCATTTCATGCTTGCAGGGATATGTATTTATCATGTTGGTATCTATGTACTTAAATAAAAAAATCAGTAGTGAGAGTGAATAGGAAAGGGAAAGACAACTATGGCAACAACTATTACAATGCAATCTAGTACCATTCTTGGAAACTTTATCTTGGTAACAGCCTCATTTGCAGTACTTATTATTCTTATTCGTGTTTTTGCATGGGATAAAATTACAGGTATTTTTGAAGAACGTGCCAATAAGATTGCGAACGATATTGATGCTGCAGAAGAAAAATTAACAGCAGCAGCAAACCTTGTTCAACAACGTGAAGACGAGTTGGTACAGGGACGTATTGAAAGTCAAAAGATTATTCAAGACGCGGTTGAACGCGCAAAACTAGAGAAAAAACGTATTCTTGAGCAAGCAGATGTTGAAATTCAAGGATTGAAGCAAAAAGCTCAATTGGAAATTGAAGCTGAAAAACGTGAAGCACAAGAAAACTTGCGTGTTCAAGTTGCTGAATTGGCAGTTGATCTTGCAAGCAAAATTATTTTGGAAGATTTGGACCAACAAGCTCATAGTAACTTGATTGACCGTTATTTGGACAAACTAGGAGACAAGTAGATGAACGCTAGAGAAAATGCCATCGTGCAAAAATATGCTCTATCATTTGTTGAAAAAGTCAGTGATCATGCAGATATTTGGGATATGTATGACCAGATTTCTGACTTGATTTCCATCATTCATGATAGTAAGCTGAATCGACTCTTGCTGTCAGCGACAGTATCGAGAGAAGAAAAGGCTGATTTTGTAAGGACGGTACGTCAATCTAGTTTCTGGCAAATCAATGACTTGATTGAAGATGTTATTCGTGATGGTCATGCAGACTTGCTTCTTGAAACCCTTGAGCGTGTCCAATTACAAATCAGTAAATTTAAAAATGAATTTGAAGCCCGTGTGGTTTCAGTCTATCCGTTGACAGAAGCTCAAAAAGAGCGTCTCCGTCACTTGGTAGAACAACGATTTTCCTTGCGTGTACGCAATATCACGGAAGAACTTGATCAAAGTCTCCTCGGTGGTTTTATTGTAACGGTTAACCATAAGGTAATCGATGCAAGCGTTCGGACACAGTTGAAGGACGTTAGAAAAAAACTTTAGAAAATAGAAAGTGGTGTTCTTTTGATTAATGCACAAGAAATTAGCGCTTTACTAAAACAACAAATTGAAGGCTTTCAGCCTGACTTTGACTACACAGAGACTGGTGTCGTAACCTATATCGGTGACGGTATCGCCCGTGCGCAAGGTCTTGACAATGCCATGAGTGGAGAGCTTTTGGTATTTGAAAATGGCACCATTGGTATGGCACAAAACTTAGAAACCAACGATGTTGGTATCATCATTCTCGGACAATTTACCGATATTCGTGAAGGATCAGTTGTTCGTCGTACTGGTAAAATTATGGAAGTACCAGTTGGTTCGGCTTTGATTGGTCGTGTCATCAACCCACTTGGTCAACCGGTGGATGGTCTTGGTGAAATTCGTACTAGTAAGACTCGTCCGATTGAATATCCAGCACCAGGTGTTATGCAACGTAAGTCGGTTAATGAACCGCTTCAAACTGGTCTCAAGGCTATTGACGCTTTGGTTCCGATTGGTCGTGGTCAGCGTGAATTGATTATCGGTGACCGTCAGACAGGGAAGACATCTGTAGCTATTGATGCTATTCTCAACCAAAAAGGCCAAGACATGATTTGTATCTATGTGGCTATCGGTCAGAAAGAGTCAACTGTTCGTACTCAGGTTGAAACCCTTCGTCAATATGGTGCTTTGGATTACACAATCGTAGTAACTGCATCTGCTTCACAACCGTCTCCATTGCTTTTCTTGGCTCCTTATGCTGGCGTTGCCATGGCAGAAGAGTTCATGTATGAAGGCAAACACGTCTTGATTGTTTATGATGATTTGTCAAAACAAGCGGTAGCTTACCGTGAATTATCTCTCTTGCTTCGTCGTCCTCCGGGTCGTGAAGCCTATCCAGGGGATGTATTCTACTTGCACAGTCGTTTGCTAGAGCGTTCAGCAAAGGTTTCAGATGAATTGGGCGGCGGCTCCATTACAGCTCTACCATTTATCGAAACACAAGCGGGAGATATTTCAGCTTACATCGCGACCAACGTGATTTCAATCACGGATGGACAAATCTTCTTGAAGGACGATTTATTCAACTCTGGTATCCGTCCAGCCATTGATGCGGGTTCTTCTGTATCACGTGTAGGTGGCTCTGCACAGATTAAGGCCATGAAAAAGGTGGCAGGTACCCTTCGTATCGACTTAGCTTCTTATCGTGAATTAGAAGCCTTTACGCAATTTGGTTCGGATTTGGATGCAGCAACTCAGGCCAAACTCAACCGTGGTCGTCGGACTGTGGAAGTGTTGAAACAACCATTGCATAAGCCACTTCCAGTTGAAAAACAGGTTTTGATTTTGTATGCTTTGACAAATGGCTTCTTGGATTCAGTGCCAATTGATGATATTTTGGCATTTGAAGAAGAACTGTACGCATATTTTGATTTGCACTACGATGGTCTTTTGGATGTTATTCGTACAACAAAAGATCTTCCTGATACAGATGAATTGAATGCTGCTATCCAAGCTTTCAAAGACCAGTCTGTCTTTAAGTAAAGGAGTGAATAATGGCAGGTTCTCTAAATGAAATCAAGTCAAAAATTGCATCAACTAAGAAAACCAGTCAAATCACCGGTGCCATGCAGATGGTTTCGGCTTCTAAACTAGCCAAATCAGAGCAATTAGCGCAATCCTTTCAGATCTATGCTAGTAAGGTTCGTCAGATTACAACGGATCTCTTGCGTGGAGAATTGATGGCTTCAGATACAAGCAATCCAATGCTGATTCGTCGTCCAGTTCAAAAATCTGGTTATATTGTCATTACATCTGATAGTGGACTAAAAGGTTCTTATAATTCCAGTATTTTGAAGGCTGTGATGGGAATGATTGAACAGGACCATGACTCAAAAGATGAGTATGAGATTATTGCTATTGGTAGCATGGGAGCTGATTTCTTCCGTGCCCGTGGTATCAATCCTGTCTTTGAATTGCGCGGTTTAGCAGACAACCCAAGTTTTGAAGAGGTTCAAAAAATCATTTCTAAGTCTGTTGAGATGTACAAGAACGAACTCTTTGATGAGTTGTATGTTTGTTATAACCACCATGTCAATAGTTTGACCAGTCAGGTGCGTGTACAGCAGATGCTTCCTGTAGAAGATTTGGACCACAATGAAGCAGATGGTTATACATCTACTTTTGAATTGGAGCCAAACCGTGAAGTCATTTTGGAGCAATTGTTGACCCAATATGCAGAATCAACCATTTACGGAGCGATTTTGGATGCTAAAACTGCTGAAAATGCGGCTGGTATGACGGCCATGCAGACAGCAACGGATAATGCTAAGAATGTCATTAATGATTTGACAATTCAATACAATAGGGCTCGTCAGGCAGCTATCACTCAGGAAATTACTGAGATTGTAGCAGGTGCCTCAGCCCTTGAGTAATAGAAATAGAGGAAATAGAATGAGTTCAGGCAAAATTACTCAGGTTGTCGGACCAGTTGTAGACGTTGCGTTTGCAGCAGAAGATAAACTTCCTGAGATTAACAACGCACTCGTTGTATATAAAAATGATGATTCCAAACAAAAAGTCGTGCTTGAAGTGGCTTTGGAACTTGGTGATGGCGTTGTACGGACCATTGCCATGGAATCAACGGATGGATTGACACGTGGGATGGAAGTTCTCGATACAGGTCGTCCCATCTCTGTTCCAGTCGGTAAAGAAACGCTGGGTCGTGTCTTCAATGTGTTGGGAGATACCATTGACCTTGAAGAGTCTTTTCCGGCAGATTTCGAACGTGAGCCTATCCATAAGAAAGCGCCGGCTTTTGACGAATTATCTACTTCAAGCGAAATTTTGGAAACAGGGATTAAGGTTATCGACCTCCTAGCACCTTATCTAAAAGGTGGTAAGGTTGGTCTCTTCGGTGGTGCCGGTGTTGGTAAAACCGTCCTTATCCAAGAATTGATTCACAATATTGCCCAAGAACACGGTGGTATCTCTGTATTTACCGGAGTTGGCGAGCGTACCCGTGAAGGGAACGATCTTTACTGGGAAATGAAAGAATCAGGTGTTATTGAAAAAACGGCCATGGTATTTGGTCAGATGAATGAGCCACCAGGAGCTCGTATGCGTGTTGCTCTTACTGGTTTGACCATTGCGGAATACTTCCGTGATGTGGAAGGGCAGGATGTTCTTCTGTTCATCGATAATATCTTCCGTTTCACTCAGGCTGGTTCAGAAGTGTCTGCCCTCTTGGGTCGTATGCCATCAGCCGTTGGTTATCAGCCAACACTTGCGACGGAGATGGGACAATTGCAGGAGCGTATTACCTCAACCAAGAAGGGTTCTGTTACATCTATTCAGGCTATTTACGTACCTGCGGATGACTATACAGACCCAGCTCCAGCGACAGCCTTCGCTCACTTGGATTCAACAACTAACTTGGAACGTAAGTTGACTCAGCTTGGTATCTACCCTGCGGTGGATCCATTGGCTTCGTCATCACGTGCACTTGCTCCACAAATCGTTGGTGAAGAGCACTATGCAGTAGCTATGGAAGTAAAACGTGTCCTTCAACGTTATCAAGAATTGCAAGATATTATTGCCATTCTCGGTATGGATGAATTGTCAGATGAAGAGAAGACCTTGGTTGGTCGCGCTCGTCGTATCCAATTCTTCCTCTCTCAAAACTTCAACGTTGCGGAGCAATTTACAGGTATGCCAGGTTCTTATGTGCCAGTAGCTGAAACGGTGAAAGGCTTTAAGGAAATCTTGGACGGCAAACACGACCATCTACCAGAAGATGCCTTCCGAAATGTTGGTTCAATTGAGGATGTGGTCGCTAAAGCTGCTAAAATGAAATTCTAGAGGTGGCTTATGGGACAAATGACTGTACAAATCGTAACACCAGACGGTATCAAATATGACCATCATGCAGCATTTGTTTTGGTCAAAACGGTTGATGGTGAGATGGGTGTCTATTCTGGACATGAAGAACTGATTGCAGTTTTGGAAATCGGTGAAATGAAAGTGCGTCGTGTTGATGATGAAAACCATGTAGACTGGATTGCGGTCAATGGTGGAATCATTGAAGTCAACAAGGATATTATTACGGTCATTTCTGATTCCGCTGAGCGGGAACGGGATATTGATATTAGTCGTGCGGAACGTGCCAAATTGCGCGCGGAACGTGAATTGGAAGAAGCACAGACTGCTCGTAATATTGATATGGAGATGCGTGCAACAGTCGCCCTCCAACGTGCGATAAATCGTATTCGTGTTGGGAAACATTAATCTATATGGGATTGAACTTGGTTCAGTTCCATTTTTTAATTTCATGGTATAATGGAAACATGGTAATTTCAATTTTACAGTTTTTTAGTCATATATTGTTTATCTATCTGGCTCATCATCTCTTGGTTACAACAGTTGATTGGTCGCGGTGGTTGAAGGTGACTGGGGACAATCAGCGTAAAATCAATTTGCTGATTCTCTTTCTGGCAATAGCACTGGGGTACTTAGTCTCGACTTTCTTTTTAGAATTATTGATGGTGGGACGCTCTTTTGCAAATATGTGATTTAAGTAAGAAAAGGATAAGAAATGGATACAATTATTGTTACAGGTAGTAAAAACGGTTTGAAAGGACAGGTTGAGATTGAGGGGGCGAAGAATGCCGTTCTGCCTTTATTGGCAGCAACAGTTCTAGCAAGTCAAGGGCAAACCAAATTGACTCAGGTTCCTATTTTGTCTGATGTCTATACAATGAATAATGTTGTACGTGGTCTGGGAGTTCGTGTGAAATTTGACGAGGAAACAAAGACTATCGATATTGACGCAACAGGTAAACTTGGTAGTGAAACGCCTTATAAGTATGTGAGTCAAATGCGCGCCTCTATTGTTATTCTTGGTCCGATTTTGGCACGCAATGGCTATGCTAAGGTTTCTATGCCAGGAGGTTGTACAATTGGTAGTCGTCCAATTGATTTGCACTTAAAAGGTTTGCAAGCTATGGGGGCTAAAATTAAACAACGCGCTGGTTATATTGAAGCGAGTGCAGAGAACTTGCAGGGAGCTCAGATCTATCTTGATTTCCCAAGTGTTGGGGCAACGCAAAATTTGATGATGGCTGCAACTCTGGCGCAGGGTACAACGGTATTGGAAAATGCAGCACGAGAACCTGAAATTGTTGACTTGGCTATTTTCCTAAACAAAATGGGGGCAAAAGTTAAGGGGGCAGGTACAGAGACGATTACGGTTACTGGTGTAGAAAAATTGACTGGCGCAGAACATCAAGTGGTGCAAGATCGTATCGAAGCGGGTACCTTTATGGTGGCAGCGGCAATGACTGGTGGCGATGTCTTGGTCAAGGATGCTGTCTGGGAGCACAACCGTCCACTTATTTCTAAGATGTTGGAAATGGGAGTTGAGGTGACGGAAGAAGCTGAAGGGATTCGAGTTCGTTCGCAAGTGGATAAGCTTAAACCTGTAACAGTAAAAACTTTGCCACACCCAGGCTTCCCAACGGATATGCAGGCTCAATTTACAGCTCTAATGGCAGTTGCAAAGGGTGAATCTACCATGATTGAAACGGTATTTGAGAATCGTTTCCAGCATTTGGAAGAAATGCGTCGGATGGATTTGCATTCGGAAATTTTACGAGATACAGCTATCATCACGGGAGGACAAGCTCTGCAAGGTGCTCAGGTTATGTCTACTGATTTACGAGCAAGTGCCGCTTTGATTCTGGCTGGTTTGGTTGCTGAAGGTGAGACGATTGTAGGTAAATTAACGCACTTAGATCGAGGTTACTATCGTTTTCATGAGAAATTAGCTGCTTTAGGTGCAACGCTTGAACGTGTGAGTGGAGAAGATGAAAATGGATAAGGATAATCTTAGCTATGTTGGTAAAAATTTAATCTTAGTAGCAGTTGTTTTGTTGATTGCTATTTTGGTGTTTATTTTAGGATTAATGGTTGGTTACGGTGTCATAGGAGATGGAGACAATGTATTTGCGGTGTTGTCACCAGCTAAGTGGCAAGAATTAATCGGTAAATTTACAGGAAAGTAGGCTGGACCTGCTTTTTTGATGGAGAGAAAATGGCGAAGAAAAATGTAAAAAAACAAGCAATGAGTCTGCTCAGCTTATTGGCTACGATTGTTGTAGTAGCGGGTGGTTATCTTTTAGGCGATAACAAGAGCAGTAACGTTGCCGATTATTCCTATTATGTCAATCAGTCTAAGGCAAGTGAAGGCACACCTAGTCAGGAACTGGCTAGTTCGGTATTGACAGAAGATGTAAAAAAGCAACTGGGGAATTCGATTGAATGGAATGGTGCTGGAGCATTTATTATTAACGGTAATCAAACGGATTTAGATGCATCGGTTGCCAGTGTTCCTTATGGTGATAATAAGACAAAGACTGTCCAGGGAGAGACGGTTCCAACCGTAGCCAATGCGCTTTTAGCTAAATCTACACGTCAGTATAAGGATCGTGAAGCAACTGGTAATGGTAGTACCTCATGGACACCTGCAGGTTGGCATCAGATCCATGATTTAACTGGAGAGTATGATCATGCGGTTGACCGTGGGCACCTACTAGGTTATGCTTTGATTGGTGGATTATCTGGTTTTGATGCTTCAACCAGCAATCCTAAGAATATTGCAGTTCAAACAGCTTGGTCTAACCAAGCTAATGACCAAACTTCAACTGGGCAGAATTATTTTGAAAGTCAAATTCGGCGGGCCTTAGATAAAAATAAGCGTGTCCGCTACCGTGTAACCCTTATCTATGCAGAAAACAATGACTTGATTCCAGTAGGAAGTCATCTAGAGGCAAAAGCAGCAGATGGTAGCTTAGAGTTCAATGTATTTGTTCCAAATGTACAGAGCGGCCTCAGCATTAACTACCATAGCGGTGAAATCACGGTGAATGAGTAAATAATCAGATGAATTCCTTCTTGATAACTCAAATATATCAGACGATTTTCACGTAAAATCGTCTTTTTTTTGCGTATAATTAAAAATATTTACAAAAGCAGTTGACAAATCATCTGATGAATATTAGAATATAGTTATAGAAAACGCTTACGACTTTGTCGTAGAAAAATTTAGGAGGACTTTCCGATGGAAAAACATGTTGAGCAACGTGTCGAAGACGTTACTTATAACAAAGCCAAGTTATGGCAAATCATATTATTTGCGATGAACAATTCATCGACGAATATTTATTTGGTTGCTTTTACTTTCGTGACTTATTTATCGACAGGGGTACTTGGTTTAGCAGCGCTATTTGTTAGTCAGCTCATGGGCTATATTCGTATCTTCGATGGATTTATTGATCCTACAATTGGGGTTATCATTGATAAAACGGATACTAAGTTTGGTAAATATCGTCCTATCTTGGTTTTAGGGAATATCATTACAGCAACTTCTCTTTTTATGATGTTAGGCCTAAGTGGAGTTAGCGAAAATTTGCGTCTACCATTGTTCTTAGTTGTTTTAATTATTCATAAAATTGGTTATTCATTGCAACAAACGATTACCAAAGCAGGACAAGTTGCGCTTACCAATGATCCAAAACAACGTCCGATTTTTAACATTGTTGATGGTATCGCCACAACTGTGTTGATGACAGGTAGCCAAGTGGTCGTGTCAGGAACCTTGGTTCCAAAACATGGTGGTTTTACCCCGGGATTCTTCCAAGAGTTATTCCTTGGTGTAGTAATAATTTCAGCTGTACTGGGTATTCTTGCTATTATCGGTATTTGGGAAAAAGACAATAAGAAATACTTTGGTCTTGGTGAGAAGACACAAGAAACTAAGTTGAAAGACTACTGGAAAGTTATCAAAGGAAACAAACCTTTGCAGGTTCTTTCAATCTCTGCAGCTTTTGTAAAATTTGTTGCTCAACTGTTTGGAGATTCCGTTATCGGGGTTATGCTGTATGGTATTATCTTCGGTGACTATGCTCTTTCTGGAAAAATGTCTATGCTCTTGATTTTGCCAGGTATTCTTGTAACAGTTGGTGCAGCGCAATTGGCTCGTCGGAAAGGTTTGCGTTTTGCATATGTAACGGCCCTTCAACTGGGAATTACAGGTTTGATTATTCTTGCTGTTATGCTTCTTTCTGCTGAACCTGGAATGTTAGATTTAACGAATTGGAATCTCTATACAATCGGATTCTTTGTTGTCTATATTGTAGCACGCTATGCATCTACTGCTCCATCTGGCTTAGTATTGACCATGGGTGCAGATATTACAGACTATGAAACTTCAGTATCTGGTCGTTACTTGTCAGGTATGATTGGGACTATCTTCTCATTGACGGACTCAATTGCTTCTTCATTTGCTCCGATGGTGGTTGGTTTTGTATTAGCAGCGATTGGATTTGGCAAAGAATACCCAACCGTTGAAACAGCCTTCTCTACAGATTTGAGAATGGCATTGATTGTCCTATTGACAGTAATTCCAGTAGTAGTTTTGAGTCTATCCTTGTTCTTGATGAAATTCTACAAACTTGATCGTGAAGAAATGGCCCGTATTCAAGAGAAAATCCATGTTATGAAAGCGGCAAAAGATGAAGAACGTGTGCGTGCAATCGCGAAAAATGTTCCATTATCTGATATGGATTATGTAGATGTTACTCAATATAAGGTTGACCAATACGATGATAAGTAACTAATATCGAATAACTGACCTAGTTGGAGGATTCCAGCTGGGTCTTTCATCTAGGAGGCGGTATGAAAAAAATATTAGCGTTTGGAGAAGTTTTATTACGGCTATCTCCTCCTCAATATCAAACTTTGACACAGGCATCTAGTTTAGAATGTCAATTTGGTGGCTCAGAGTTGAATGTCTTGGCCAGTTTAGCACAGTTGGGGCATTCAGTTGAGTTGGTGACGGCACTTCCGGAAAATGAAGTGGGAAAAATGGCAGAACACTTTCTCTTTGCACGGCAGATTGGACAGAAGCATCTGATTCGAAAAAAAGGAAGGTTGGGGATTTATTATTATCAAAAGGGCTTCTCTCTTAGACCTAGCCAGGTGACCTACGACCGTGATTATTCTGCCTTTAGCTTATCCAAGGAAGAAGATTATGATTTGGAAGGAATATTTGAAGGTGTAGACTGGTTCCATGTTAGTGGTATAACGGTCGCTTTGAATCCAGATATTTATCGACTGGCCTTTCGTTTAATGGAGATAGCAAAGGAGCAGGGTGTAAAGGTTTCCTTTGACTTGAATTATCGCGAAAGTTTGTGGTCTTCTTTTGAAGAAGCGAGGGAAAAACTATCTCCATTTGTGCAATTGGCAGATATTTGCTTTGGTCTAGAGCCTATTCAACTCTTCAATGAATCTGGAAAAGATGTGAAGGATGAATTGGGGCTGGAACGTCCTTATGAAAATAAAGAAGTCTTGTTAGCGGTGGTTAAAGGTCTGGCGGAGACTTATTCTTTGCAGGGTCTTGCTTTTACCCAGAGGGAAATGACCTACAATAATGAATATTTGTTGAAGGCATACTTGTATCAAGATGGTATTCTTTATGAAACGGAAAAAGAATCCATTCAAGTTCTGGACCGAGTTGGGACAGGGGATGCCTTTACAGCAGGAATTATTTTGGGCTATTTGCAGGAAAAAACGGCACAGGAAATACTCGACTTAGGTATGGCTAGTTTTCAATTCAAGCATACCATTGAAGGGGATGTCAATATCATCAGTCAATCAGATATTGATTTGTTATTGAAAAAAGGGTCACGTGAAATAAAACGATAGAAAGAAGGAAAAAGTATGTTGTATCCAATACAGACAAAAACACGCTCAGTTTATTCTTTAAATGGAATATGGAAATTTAAGCAAGGACAAAATGATGCTCATACTCTGTTAGATACAGATGAAGTAATGGTTGTACCAAGTTCTTTTAATGATCTTGTTGTTGATAAGGACAAACGTCGTTTTGTCGGAGATAATTGGTATGAACTTATGGTAGCTCTTCCAGTCGTATCAGCTGATGAAGAGTTGGTTGTGCGTTTTGGTTCGGTGACACATCAGGCCAAAGTCTATGCAGATGGTCATTTAATCGGGGAGCACAAGGGTGGTTTCACACCTTTTGAATGCTTGATTCCATCAAACTTATACGATGCTGATCAATTCCGATTGACAGTCTGTGCCAATAATGAGTTGAATTACACAACCCTCCCAGTAGGGAATTATAGTGAAGAAATGGATGAGAATGGCCAAATTGTGAAGACCGTCAAGGAAAATTTTGACTTTTTCAACTATGCTGGTATCCAGCGGACGGTTCATCTCTATAAACGTCCAAAAAATAGGATTGAGGATATTGTTATTCGGACGGAGCTAAATCAAGATTTGACTCAGGCGGTAGTGAATGTTGATGTGAAGACAGTTGGGCAGTACGATTCCATCCGTATGTCTATTTTAGATCAAGAGGGACAGGAAGTGGGGATTCTTGAAAATGGACAAATGGTCATTGAACATCCACGCCTTTGGGAGGTCTTGGATGCCTATCTCTATACTGCTAAAGTTGAATTATTTGACGGAGAAAACTTGCTAGATACCTACTCAGAACAATTCGGTATTCGTAGTGTTGCGGTTGAAAATGGGCAGTTTTTCATCAATGGAAAACCTTTCTATTTCAAGGGATTTGGTAAACATGAAGATACCTTCATCAATGGGCGTGGTTTCAATGAAGCAGCCAATCTGATGGATTTGAATTTGCTTAAAGATATTGGAGCAAATTCTTTTAGGACCTCCCATTATCCTTATTCAGAAGAAATGATGCGTCTGGCAGATCGTTTGGGAATTGTCGTCCTTGATGAAGTGCCAGCAGTTGGCCTATTCCAGCTTTTCAATGCAGCCTTGAATTTGACAGGGGATTCTGAAGAGGTAAAAAGCACCTGGGAAGTTATGCAAACCAAGGATGCTCATGAATTGGTGATTGATGAATTGATAGCGCGTGATAAGAATCATCCTTCTGTAGTGATGTGGGTTGTTGCCAATGAACCGGCAGGGCATGAAAAGGGAGCGCGTGCTTACTTTGAACCTCTGATTCAGCGCATGAGGGACAGAGATCCTTCTAAGCGTCCTGTGACCTTGGTCAATATCATGACGGCAACACCTGATAAGGATGAGGTTATGGATTTGGTCGATGTTGTCTGTCTCAATCGTTATTATGGCTGGTATGTTGCTCATGGTGACTTGAAGACAGCAGAGAAGGGACTTCGTAAGGAATTAGAGACTTGGCAGGAACTTTATCCAGATAAGCCGATTTTGATTACAGAATATGGTGCAGACACCTTGCCGGGCCTACATTCGATATGGGATATTCCTTATACGGAAGAATTTCAGGTGGATTACTACGATATGAACCATCGCGTTTTTGATTCAATATCGAATTTAGTGGGTGAACAAGTCTGGAATTTTGCAGATTTTGAAACTACAGTTGGTATCATTCGCATTCAAGGAAATCACAAAGGATTGTTCTCAAGAAATAGACAACCCAAGCAAATTGTAAGAGAAATCAAGAAACGTTGGACTGCCATTCCAAACTACCATTATAAGAGGAAATGAGCTATAATAGTAGCAAATAGAAAGTTGTATTGGAGGACCAAGCACATGGCGAAACCCTTGGTAGAAAAAGCATCGGAACGCTTATTGGAATTGATTTTGGAAAGAGGATATGAAGTTGGTGATAAGCTTCCAAATGAGTATGAATTGGCCCAAGATTTAGAAGTTGGACGTTCGACTGTTCGTGAAGCTGTTCGAAGTTTGGCTACTCGAAATATTCTGGAGGTGCGCCAAGGGTCGGGAACCTATATCAGCTCTAAAAAGGGAGTATCAGAGGATCCTTTAGGTTTTTCTTTGGTCAGAGACCGTGTGAAGTTGACGACAGATTTGTTTGAAGTGCGGTATTTGCTTGAACCGAGAATTGCGGAGCGTGTTGCACAGTTTGCCTCGGATGAAGATATTGCAAGGTTGGAAGAAATTGTCGTAGCTATTGAAGAGGCGGTAGCTGCTGGAGATTCGAAGCATCTGGAATTGGATGTACAATTCCACTGTATGTTAGCTGAGATGAGTGGGAATCTGGCAATAACTAGTCTCATGCCTGTCATTAACCAGTCTATCCATCTAATCAATGAAAACTATTCAAATCGTCAGATGAAAGCAGATAGTCTACAGGCACATAGGAATATCTTAATGGCTATCAAACAACGGCACCCTGTTGCGGCATATGATAGCATGTTGGCGCATATTATAGCAGTAAGACAGGTTGTGTTAAGTGAGTGGTTTGATAAAGATATGACCATACATGGTCTGAATAATCATAAATAGAAATAAAAAATATACTGCCCAGAATAATTTTCTGGGTATTTTTTGCTTTTTTTATTGACAAATCATCTGATGAATTGTATACTATAGCTATAAATGACAACGCTTTCTAATTGGAGGTCAAGATGTTAAAGCAATTAAAAGAAAATTACTTTTTTGCAGTGATTCGCGGAAAAGATGAAGAAGATGCGAAAGAAATCGCTCGCCATGCGATTTTGGGAGGTATTCGAAATATTGAAATTACATTTTCGACTCCAAATGCCGCGACAGTTATCAAAGAATTACAAGAGGAGTTCTCAGATGATTCATCCGTAGTCATTGGTGCAGGAACTGTAATGAATGTATCTCTCGCACAAGCGGCCATTGATGCAGGTGCTAGTTTCCTGGTTAGTCCTCATTTTGATAAAGAAATTCAAGACTTGGCACAAGAGGCTGAGGTATTCTACTTCCCAGGCTGTGCAACTGCAACAGAGATTGTCACAGCTAGTCAGGCGGGATGTCCTATTATCAAGCTTTTCCCTGGTGGTGTCTTGGGGCCTGGATTTATCAAGGATATTCACGGACCAGTGCCCCAAGTGGATTTGATGCCTTCTGGTGGCGTATCAGTTGAAAATGTTGCAGATTGGAAGAAGGCAGGTGCTTGTGCTGTTGGAGTCGGTTCGGCTCTGGCAAGTCGAGTGCAGGCTGAAGGCTATGAAAGTGTAACGACGATTGCTCGCAGTTTTGTTGCTGCTTTGGAGGGATGAAATGAGTTTTAATGATAAAAACTTTATGCTAAAAAACGAGCCTGCTAAGGAGCTTTACGGGAAAATAGCAGAGCTTCCTATCTATGATTTCCATTGTCATCTGGATCCTAAGGAAATTTTTGAAGATAAGGTTTATGAAGATATTGTTGATCTGTGGCTGGGGGGTGACCATTATAAGTGGCGCTTGATGCGGGCTAATGGTATCTCAGAAGAAGAAATCACAGGTTCAGCAAGTAAACTAGATAAGTTTAAGGCCTGGGCAAGAACCTTGGAACGGGCTTTCGGAAATCCTCTCTATCATTGGAGCCATTTGGAATTGCGACAGGTTTTCGGTGTTGAGGAATTGTTGACCGAAGAAAATGCAGAGCGACTCTATCATCAGCTCAATGCTTATTTGCAAGAACATCAAGTTAGTCCACGTAAGCTGATTGCGGATGCTAGGGTGACCTTTATTGGGACAACTGACCATCCTCTTGATAGCTTGGAATGGCATAAGCGCTTGGCTGAGGACTCGACCATAGATACTGTAGTGGCACCGACTTTCCGACCAGATGAAGCCTTTATAGAACATCGAAATTTCAATCCATTTATTAAACGCTTGGAGGAAGTAACAGGGGTAACAGTAAGAGACTTTGCAAGTTTTGTAGAAGCACTTGGTCAGCGCGTTTCCTATTTTGCTCAACACGGTTGCCGAGCAAGTGATATCAGTTTTACGGCTATTTCATACGAAGAAGCAAGCCTTGAAGAGCTTGATGATATTTTACTAGCAAGACTTGCAGGTAAAGAGGCTGGTCAATCCAGTATCAATAAATGGCAGACTGCCATCTTTAGAGAATTGTGCCGATTGTACAAGAAACATGGCTTTGTGACACAAGTTCACTTTGGTGCCTTACGGAACAACCATACCGGACTGTTTGAAAAACTTGGAGCAGATGTAGGTGTGGATTCGATTGGAGACCAGACATGTCTGACTGTGAATTTGAATCGTTTGTTAGATAACTTGGTCAAGGAAAATGCCCTTCCAAAAATGATTTGGTACAATCTCAATCCAAGTTACAACATTGCTCTGGCCAATACTTTGGCGAATTTCCAGTCCAATGAGGAAGGGCTTCGTAGTCAGCTACAATTTGGTGCTGGTTGGTGGTTCAATGACACCAAGTTGGGCATGATTGACCAGATGAATGCCTATGCAGAACAGGGTATGCTTGCTAATTTTGTTGGTATGTTGACAGATTCTCGTAGCTTTTTATCTTATCAACGGCATGATTATTTCAGACGGATTTTAGCGACCTATGTCGGCCAATGGATTGTTGATGAAGAAGTGCCTGAAGATTACAATCGTTTAGGGCAGTTTGTAGAAGCCATATCCTATTACAATGCCAAAGAATTTTTTGAACAATAAAGGAGAGTAAATCATGAAAATGTCATTTCGATGGTATGGGAAAAAGGATCCTGTGACACTTGAAGAGATTAAGGCAATTCCTGGTATGCAGGGAATTGTGACAGCTGTCTATGATGTGCCAGTTGGTCAAGCTTGGCCCCTTGAAAACATTCTAGAGCTGAAAAAAATGGTAGAAGAGGCAGGACTTGAAATTACTGTTATCGAATCCATTCCTGTTCATGAAGACATCAAACAAGGGAAGCCAAATCGTGATGCGTTAATCGAAAACTATAAGACTTCCATCCGTAATGTTGGGGCTGCAGGTATTCCAGTTGTATGCTACAATTTCATGCCTGTGTTTGACTGGACACGTTCAGACTTGCACCACCCACTTCCAGATGGCTCAACCTCTTTAGCTTTCCTTAAATCTGATTTGGCTGGTGTTGATCCTGTGGCGGATGATTTGAATTTACCTGGTTGGGACTCGTCCTATTCCAAGGAAGAAATGAAGGCTATTATCGAAAATTATCGTCAGAATATCTCTGAAGAAGATTTATGGGCGAATTTGGAGTATTTTATCAAAGCGATTATACCAACGGCTGAGGAGGCTGGCGTCAAAATGGCCATTCACCCTGATGACCCTCCGTATGGAATTTTCGGATTACCTCGTATCATCACTGGTCAAGAAGCCGTTGAACGATTTTTGAATCTCTATGATTCAGAACACAATGGAATTACCATGTGTGTAGGATCCTATGCTTCTGATCCGAAAAATGATGTCCTTGCCATGACGGAATATGCTCTCAAACGCAATCGCATCAATTTTATGCATACGCGCAATGTGACGGCAGGTGCTTGGGGCTTCCAAGAAACAGCACATCTGTCACAGGCTGGTGACATTGATATGAATGCTGTTGTTAAATTATTGGTGGACTATGACTGGGCTGGAGCCTTACGTCCAGACCACGGTCGTCGTATCTGGGGAGACCAGACCAAGACACCTGGTTATGGTCTGTATGACCGAGCCCTTGGGGCAACCTACTTTAACGGTCTCTATGAAGCCAATATGCGAGCAGCAGGCAAGACACCAGATTTTGGAATTAAAGTAAAAACAGTTGGAAATAAGGAGAGCTAATATGTCACGTGTTATTGAATTTAAGGACAAGGTTGTTGTTATTACAGGTGCAGGAGGCGTTCTTTGTGGCTATTTGGCAAAAGAATTTGCTAAGGCTGGTGCAAAGGTTGCGCTTTTGGACTTAAATGAAGCTGCGGCTCAGGTCTTCGTTGATGAGATTGCAGTAGCAGGAGGCGTAGCAAAAGCCTATAAGTCAAACGTTCTTTCTAAGGAAAATTTGGAAGAAGTCCGCCAGCAAGTCCTAGCAGATTTTGGACCAGTAGATATTTTAATCAATGGTGCTGGAGGCAATAATCCCAAAGCGACAACGGACAATGAATTCCATGAGATTGGACTACCAGCTGATACCAAAACTTTCTTCGACTTGGATGAGGCAGGTATCAACTTTGTATTCAATTTGAATTATCTAGGAACCTTATTGCCAACACAGGTCTTTGCACAGGATATGATCGGTCGCTCGGGAGCAAATATTATCAATATTTCCAGCATGAATGCCTTTACTCCTTTGACAAAAATTCCAGCCTATTCAGGTGCCAAGGCTGCTATTAGTAATTTTACCCAATGGTTAGCAGTCCATTTTTCAAAAGTTGGCATCCGTTGTAATGCGATTGCGCCTGGATTCTTGGTTACCAACCAAAACCGTGGTTTGCTGTTTGACGAGTCGGGTCAACCGACCGCACGTGCCAACAAGATTTTGACCAATACACCAATGGGGCGGTTTGGTGAAGCGGAAGAGCTAGTCGGCGGAGTCTTCTTCTTGGCAGACGAGAATTTGGCAAGTTTTGTCAACGGTGTTGTTTTACCGATTGATGGTGGCTTCTCAGCCTATTCAGGAGTCTGATGATGAAAACGGATTACGTATTTTGTGTGGACTCTGATGGCTGCGCCATGGACACCATGACCTACAAACATAAACTCTTTTTCGGCCCCTTGGCTGCGGAAGTTTTTGGTGTTGAAGATAAAGAACCGTTTTTAGCTGAATGGAATCGAGTTAATCTCTACTCTCGAGAACGTGGCATTAACCGTTTTGTAGGCTTAGTTAAAGGCCTAGATTTTGCAGGTGTGACTGGTATAGACAACTTGAAAAATTGGGTTGCTACAACAGATTCTTTGTCAAATGCTTCTCTGGAAAGATTGATAGAGGAGCAGCCATCAAAAGACTTGGAATTAGCTTTAGAATGGTCCAATCAAGTCAATCAAGCCATTAAGAAGTATAGTGGACCAGTTTTAGCCTTCATCGGCGTTCACAAGGGCTTGGAAAAATTGAGCCAGTTAGGAAAAGTCTACGTAGTTTCTTCTGCTAATAAGGAAGCGGTAGAAGAAGAGTGGACAGACCAGGGTTTGATGGACTTTGTTACAGAATTGTACTGTCAAGACCGTGGCAAGAAAGAAGATGTCATCAAACTGTTAATAGAGGAAGGGTATTGTCCTGAGCAGATTATGATGATTGGTGACTCGCCAGGTGATTTGAAGGCGGCGAAACTCAATAATGTTCACTTCTATCCTATTTTAGTAGGACAAGAGATGCAATCTTGGGCGGATTTGACAGAAACGATTGCAGATGAATTTGTTCATCAATTATTCACAGATGAGAAAGAAACAGAATTGATACAGGCATTTTGGAATAATTTAGACGACTAGAGAAGGGCTAGAGGCGCTATGCCCTCTAGCTTTTTTGGAGGCAAACATGACACATTTAGTAGATTTACGGAAGAAACCTTACAGCCTTGATGATGAGGCAATTTCTTGGATTGAAGAAACCATTGCTCAGATGACCTTGGATGAAAAAATCGGTCACCTCTTTGTCAATATGGGGAGCCAGCGGACGGAAGACTATCTGACTGGAGTATTAAATGATTATAAGATTGCTGCTGTTCGTTACAATCCTGGCCCTGCTGCAGATATTTGGGAGCAAAACTATATTTTGCAGACCAAGTCTAAGATTCCCCTTTTGATTGCAGCCAATACCGAATCTGGTGGGAATGGCGCCGTTACGGACGGAACGAAAATTGGGGATGAAATCAAGATTGCTGCGACAACCAATCTCCGCTATGCTTATGAAATGGGGAAAGTTGCAGGACTTGAAGCAGCTGCAGTAGGTTGCAATGCCTCCTTTGCACCGATTATGGACCTCAGTCGTAATTGGCGCAATCCTATCATTGCAAACCGAACTTGGGGAGCTAATGTAGACCAAGTCATTGAATTATCCAAAGAATACATGCGTGGCATTATGGAGCATGGCATTGTGCCGTTTGCTAAGCATTTCCCAGGCGATGGTATTGATGAACGTGACCATCATCTCTCTTTTGCTTCGAATCCCATGACCAAGTCTGAATGGATGGAAACATTTGGACGGATTTACGGTGAGATGGCTGAAGCAGGTCTTCCAGGTATCATGGCGGGGCACATTCATTTGCCAAATGTTGAGAAAGAAATGCACCCAGAACGTGAATTGGATGACATGTTACCAGCTTCGCTGAATAAAACCCTCTTGGATGAGTTGCTTCGTGGAGAGTTAGGTTATAATGGAGCCATTGTCACGGATGCCAGTCATATGATCGGTATGACAGCTTCTATGTCCCGTCGTGAGCTATTGCCTACAGCTATTGAGGCAGGATGTGATCTTTTCCTTTTCTTCAACGATCCAGAAGAAGATTTGCAATGGATGAAAGAAGGATTGGAAAATGGTCTGCTTTCTGAGGAACGTCTACATGATGCCCTTCGTCGTACCTTGGGTTTGAAAGCTAAACTCGGTCTTCACTTGTTTGAAGGTCGTCGTCAGGAAATCATGGTTCCAAAAGAAGAAGCGCTGGCTTTGATTGGTAGAGATGAGGCGAAACAGCTTGCAAAAGAAGTAGCTGACAAGGCGATTACCCTGGTAAAAGCCAAACAAGAAGGAATTTTCCCAGTCAATCCAGAACGCTACAAACGTATTTTGTTGGTCGAAGTAGATGGCTATAAGGGTGGTTTTGGTGCCATGATCAATGCTGGCAAGAAGAGAGCAGCTGATACGCTGAAAGAACTATTAGAAGCTCGAGGCCACCAAGTATCTATCTGGGAAAATACAGAAGCACGGATTGCCAAATTGCCAGAAGAAGAAAGACCAGCAGCGATTGCAAATGTCTATGCTTCCAAGCGTCCAATTGCCGAAATCACAGATAACTATGATTTGATTATCAATTTAGTTGATGTCAACTCAGGAGGGACAACTCAGCGGATTATTTGGCCAGCTGCCAAGGGAACACCAGACCAGCCTTTCTATGTTCACGAAATTCCAACCATTGTTGTCTCTGTTCAGCACCCGTTCGCACTTGCAGATATGCCACAGGTTGCAACCTATATCAATGCCTACGATGGCTTGCCTGTCACATTAGAAGCCTTGGTTGCCAAACTAGCAGGAGAGTCAGCCTTTACAGGAGTATCACCTGTTGATGCCTACTGTGGCTTGGTAGATACACAGATTTGGCGCGGAAAATAAGGAGGAAAACATGCCTAGATTAGTTGATTTGCGGAAGAAACCCTATTATTTGAATGAAGAGCAGATTTCTTGGGTGGAAGATACCTTGGATCATCTGACTGATGAAGAAAAAATCGGTCAATTGTTTGTCAATCTATTCTTCTTCGGAGGAGACGCTTTTAGCGGAAATAATCTGAGTAATCAGGAATTGATGAACCGATATCACATAGGTGGTGCTCGTTATATGAATGGCAGTCCAGAACAGGTACAAGGACTGATTAACGAGTTGCAAAGCTATTCAAAAGTACCTCTCTTGGTTGCAGCGAACTGTGACTCAGGTGGAGATGGGGCTGTGAAAGGCGGAACCTATATTTCCTCAGGTGCTCAATCGGAAGCCAGTCGGGATCCTCGTATTCCCTACCTAGTTGGTCTCGTATCTGCGAGAGAGGAGACTGCATTAGGTGTAAATGTCAACTTTGATCCGTGCGTGGACATTGTTCAGAACTGGCGCAATACCATTGTCAATACCAGAGCCTACGGCACAAATGCGGATGATGTTATTGCTTATACCAGTGCCTATCTAGAAGGATTGACTGCTGAAAGAGATGTTATTCAATGTATCAAGCATTTCCCAGGAGATGGTACAGAAGAGCGTGATCAGCACCTAGTCCTCGGTGTCAATGAGCTCTCTCCAGAAGAATGGGACAAGAGCTTTGGTCGTGTCTATCGTCATCATATTGAAGCTGGTGTTGAGATGATTATGGCGGGTCATATTGCCTTGCCATATTACCAACAACGACTCAATCCAACTTTGAAGGACGAAGACATTTTGCCTGCAACACTGGCTCCTGAATTGATTCAAGATTTATTGAAAGAAAAACTGGAATTCAATGGCTTAGTCATAACAGATGCCAGCCACATGTTGGGGATGACAGCAGCCATGCGTCGTGAAGACTACGTACCTGCAGCCATTGCTGCGGGTTGCGATATGTTCTTATTCTTCAATAACTTAGAAGAAGATTTTGAATTTATGCTTAATGGCTACCGCAAGGGAGTGATTACTGAAGAACGCCTTCATGATGCTCTCCGTCGCATTTTAGGTCTGAAAGCCAAACTCAATCTGCATATCAAGCAAGCGGAAGGAACCTTACTAAAATCAGCTGATGAATTGGCTATTATTGGCTGTGAAGAACACTTGGCTTGGCAACGTGAAGCAGCAGATAAAGCAATTACGTTGTTGAAGGATACCCAGAAAAATCTTCCAATTAGTCCAGAAACCCACCGCAGAATCCGTTTGTATTACCTAGAAGGTGAAAAAGAAGGGATTATGGCGGCAAGTACAGAAGTGGTTGATAACCTTAAAGCTGCCCTAGAGGCGCGTGGTTATGAAGTGACCGTCAATGATGGTACGACTCGTATCAAAGGAAAAACGCTGCAATACCGAGAAGAAGTTGATTTAGCCTTGACTGTTGCCAATGTCATTGGATATGGAGCGCAGAATAATTACCGCATCCAGTGGAAAACGGCCATGTCAAATGAGGTTCCTTGGTATGTACATGAAGTTCCAACCGTTTTCGTTTCACTAAACTATACAACTCACCTTCACGATGTTACCATGGTCAAAACTGCTATCAATGCCTACCATCACAATAAAAATACTATCGAATCCCTCCTTAATAAATTAGAAGGAAAAGATGACTTCTATGGTGTGCCAAATGAGAATGTTTGGGCCAATAAATGGCAGGCAAAACTATAAAACTAAACTCCTTTCTACCCTAGATAGAGAGAGTTTTCTAGGAAGATTTCTTGCCAAACTTTCTTCTTTTTGATAGAATATTCTTAATTGAATAGAAGTCTGTGAGACTAGTACACCTATGGAAACTGCCCAGGGAGTTGAGCCGTGACTGCAAGCTCAATCAGTGAAAGTTGGTCGAATTCACTCACACATGGACTTAGAAACAAGGTCTGCCTTGCAGATGAAAACGGATGGTACCGCGTGACAACGCTCCGATACGAGTGGTGTCATGCGTTTTTTTATTGGAGGAATTATGTCAAACATTGAACAACAGTTGGCTGAATTAAGCCAAACGACACTAGAAAAGTTAAAAGAAATCCAGCACCAAGGAGAAAAAGAACTACAAGACCTGCGTGTTGCGGTTTTGGGTAAAAAAGGGTCTTTGACGGACTTGTTGAAAGGCTTGAAAGACCTGTCTAACGACATGAAACCAATCGTTGGTAAACAGGTTAATGAAGTGCGTGATGTGCTGACAGCTGCTTTTGAAGAAACAGCTCAAAAGGTTGCAGCAGCAAAAATCCAACAGCAATTAGCATCTGAAACTATTGATGTGACCCTGCCAGGTCGTCAGGTTAAGGTCGGAAAACGCCATGTATTGACTCAAACTTCTGAAGAAATCGAAGATATTTTCTTGGGCATGGGCTTCCAGATTGTTGATGGTTTTGAAGTGGAAAAAGACTACTACAACTTTGAGCGGATGAATTTGCCTAAAGATCATCCAGCCCGTGATATGCAAGATACCTTCTACATCACAGAAGAAATCCTTATGCGGACCCATACGTCGCCTGTTCAGGCGCGTACCATGGACCAACATGATTTCTCAAAAGGTGCCTTGAAGATGATTTCGCCTGGACGTGTTTTCCGTCGTGATACGGATGATGCGACCCACAGCCACCAGTTCCACCAGATTGAAGGCTTGGTTGTCGGTGAAAATGTATCCATGGGCGATCTCAAAGGTACGCTTGAAATGATTATCAAGAAAATGTTTGGTGAAGAGCGTCAGATTCGCCTGCGTCCATCATACTTCCCATTCACTGAGCCTTCTGTTGAGGTGGATGTTTCCTGCTTCAAGTGTGGTGGTGACGGCTGTAACGTATGTAAGAAAACAGGCTGGATTGAAATCCTCGGTGCCGGAATGGTCCACCCACAAGTATTGGAAATGAGTGGGATTGACTCAACCAAGTACTCTGGATTTGCCTTTGGTCTTGGTCAGGAACGGATTGCCATGCTTCGTTACGGTATCAATGACATCCGTGGTTTCTACCAAGGCGATGTACGATTCTCGGAGCAGTTTTGATGTGAGACCTGTTTCTGATACTGAAAGTATCTAGAAACAGGACGGTAGCCGCTCTAGTGGCCTACCTACTCCCCTCACTAGTTTTCTTGTTGAAAAAGTATCGTTTTCAACAAGAAACCGTCGTAACTCCGCACGAGTAAGTGAAGGGGAATCGCTATTGAGCGACTTTCCTAGTAATCCGATACAGTTATTAGCTTGTTGTTTGAGAGAAACGGTAACCGCGCTAGCGGCCTACCTAGTCCACTTAGATAATGAAAGGCAATGAGATGAAGATTGATCCTATACGTTTAGAAGAGGTTTCCGTTTTGCAGGAGCTGGCCAAGCAGACCTTTGCTGAAACCTTTGCTCATGACAATGATCCAGAGGAGTTGGAAGCATTCTTCGAGGAGGCTTATTCCGTGGAGGTTTTGACAAGGGAGTTGTCTGATCCCAATTGCCAGCATTATTTTTTAAGGGTTGATGAACAGGTAGTTGGTTATCTCAAGTTCAACCAAGGTTCTGCCCAGACGGAGCAGGAGTTGGAAAATGCCTTTGAGATCCAGCGTATCTATCTCTTGCAGGCTTTTCAAGGCCGCGGTCTTGGGAAGGTCTTGTTTGAATTTGCTTTGGAAAAAGCAGAGCAGTCTAGTTGTGACTGGGTCTGGCTGGGAGTTTGGGAACATAATTACAAGGCTCAGCAATTCTATGCAAAATACGGTTTTGAAAAATTTGGCCAGCATGAATTTGCGGTCGGTGATAAGATTGATGTGGATTGGCTACTGAAACGGCCTTTGCACCAGAAAGGATAATATGTTAGTAAGTTATAAATGGTTAAAAGAACTGGTTGACTTTGATGCGACAAGTCATGACTTGTCTGAAAAAATGTCAACAACAGGAATTGAAGTAGAAGGGGTTGAGCAAAAGAGTGCTGGCCTTTCTAAGTTGGTTGTCGGGCAGGTTGTGTCTGCTGAGCCAATTCCAGATACCCACCTCAATATCTGTCAGGTCAATGTGGGTGAGGAAATCACGCAAATCGTTTGCGGTGCTCCAAATGTTAAGCCAGGCATCAAGGTGATCGTCGCTCTGCCAGGTGCGCGTATCGCTGGCAACTACAAGATCAAGAAAGGCAAAATTCGCGGCGTTGAGTCTTTGGGTATGCTCTGCTCATTGAGCGAAATCGGTGTGTCCGACTCTGTGGTGCCAAAGGTCTATGCGGACGGTATCTACCACCTGCCAGAAGATGCAGTCGTGGGTGAGCCAATCTTTTCATACCTGGACCTGGACGACGAGATTATCGAGCTGTCCATCACACCAAACCGTGCCGACGCTCTCTCTATGCGTGGCGTGGCTCACGAAGTGGCAGCTATCTATGACAGCAAGGTCAACTTCAAGCCTGTTGTCTTGGAAGAAAGCGACAAGAAGGCCAGCGATGTGATTGAAGTGGCTATTGAGTCAGACAAGGTGACTGCCTACACGGCCCGTGTCATTGAAAATGTGACCATCGCACCAAGCCCACAGTGGTTACAAAATCTGCTCATGAACGCAGGTATTCGCCCGCTTAACAACGTGGTTGACATCACCAACTATATCTTGCTCTACTTCGGTCAGCCAATGCACGCCTTTGACTTTGACA
Organism: Streptococcus suis; assembly: GCF_029616525.1. GTDB lineage: Bacteria > Bacillota > Bacilli > Lactobacillales > Streptococcaceae > Streptococcus > Streptococcus suis_AF. Next base: position 87,041 of record NZ_JANFME010000001.1, read on the forward strand.
AGTTTGATGGCAAGAAAATCGTGGCTCGTCAGGCAAAAGAGGGTGAAAACTTGGTGACCCTTGACGGTGAAGAGCGTGACTTGATTGCCGATGATATCGTCATTTCCGTTGCGAACAAGGCAGTTGCCCTCGGTGGTGTCATGGGCGGTGCCAACACAGAGATTGACAACAACTCTAAGACCGTTGTGCTGGAAGCTGCCCTTTTTGACGGCAAGTCTATCCGCAAGACCTCAGGTCGCCTCAACCTTCGCTCTGAGTCCTCTTCTCGCTTTGAAAAAGGCATCAACGTGGCAACTTTGACGGAAGCTATGGACACAGCAGCTGCTATGATTGCGGAACTGGCTGGCGGTCAGGTCTTGTCTGGCATCGTTTCTGCGGGCAGCGTGGATACCTCGGATGTCCCAGTCACAGCAACCATTGATTACGTTAACCGCTCGCTTGGGACCAACCTCGACTATGCCCAAATCGCAGACATTTTCCGTCGTTTAGGTATGGAAACAACTGGCGATGCAAGTCAGTTCACAGTAGCAGTACCGCGTCGTCGTTGGGACATTCGCATTCCAGCAGACTTGGTAGAGGAAATCGCTCGTATTTATGGTTACAATAATCTGCCGACCACTCTTCCGAAAGAGGATGGAACAGCAGGTGAGTTAACCCTGACCCAGAGCATCCGTCGCCAAGTGCGTAGCCTGGCAGAAGGTGCAGGCCTGACAGAAATCATTTCTTATGCTTTGACAACGCCTGAGAAGGCTGTGGAGTTTGCGGCTCGTCCAACCACAGTCACCGAACTCATGTGGCCAATGACTGTTGACCGCTCTGCCCTTCGTCAGAACATGGTGTCTGGTATGCTGGAAACAGTGGCCTACAACGTGGCTCGTAAGAACAAGAACTTGGCTCTCTACGAAATCGGTAAAATCTTTGAACAGTCTGGCAATCCAAAAGAAGACCTGCCGCAAGAAATTAATAAGTTTGCCCTTGTTTTGACTGGTTTGGTGGTTGAGAAAGACTTCCAGACACCAGCTGTACCAGTTGATTTCTTCCATGCTAAAGGTATCTTGGAAGCTATCTTTGCTCATTACAAGGTGGCTGTTGACTTTGTGGCGACTAGTGAGATTGCTGCTCTGCATCCAGGTCGTACAGCTGAAATCCATTTGAATGGGGCGGTTATCGGCTTTGTCGGTCAGGTACACCCTCAAACGGCTAAGGACTACGGTATTCCTGAAACCTATGTGGCTGAAATCAATCTGGATGCGATTGAAGAAGCTCTCCAGCCAGCTCAGCCATTTACCGAAATCTCCAAATTCCCAGCGGTTAGCCGTGATATTGCCCTGCTCTTGAGCAGTGATGTCAAACATCAGGATGTCCTGGATGCCATTGCGGCTGCGGGCGTGAAACGCTTGACCAAGGTGACCCTCTTTGACGTCTATGCTGGCAGCAATATTGAGGCTGGTAAGAAGTCTATGGCTTATAACCTGACCTTCCAGAATCCTGCGGATAGCCTGACAGATGAGGAAGTGGCTAAGTATATGGAGAAAATTAGTAAGTCGCTCGAAGCGCTTGGTGCTGAAATTCGTTAACATGTAAATCTTGTGAAATCCTAGTCAGCGGGCTAGGATTTTTTGGAGGGAAGTATGAACACTCAAGATATTCAAGAAAAATTTTTCCGAGATGGAAAGTTGCTTGTCATTCCGAAGAAATTAAAAAGTAAGCAGGTCTTGTTTGCCTATTTACAAGAAGAGTTAGCTAAGAAAGGCTTAGCATTCACCGAAAAAGAGGTTAATGCCTTTCTAGCTGAAGTCTATGATGATTATGCTATATTGAGACGCTACCTGGTGGACTACGGCTACTTGTCGCGCGACCAATATGGTTTGGAATACAGAATAGAAGAAAAGAGATGATTGCGGTCATCTCTTTTGTCTTACAAAATAAAGGGTTCAATCTTCAACTCTATCTGGTTGCCATACTTGGCTAGTAAATCGTCTGCCAGGGGATGATAGAGTGTTCGTAGTTGTTCAATCTTGTCAGGGAATTGCTTGCCGATGTAGTCAAACTTGCACTCGATGGTTAAGAAAAGTTGGTGGAAGAGTTCGTTAATCTCATTCAAGCGGGCAATCATTTCTTCGTCTTCTTTGAGAAAATCAGGGATTTCTGAGCGATTGTTGACAAAACCGTCGATGAGTTTTACGGGGAAAGAGCCGTATTCTAGGACAAATTCGTACATGGGTTTCTCCTTGCCTTACTATTGATAGGACTATTGTAGCATAGATTAGAATATGACAAAAGAATTTCAACTTTATTGTAGTTTAAGTTTTGTTTAATTTTATTTTCAGTTTCATTTAAAGCTAGGTCGGTAAACTATATCTTGTAAACAAGACAGGGACCTGTCAAAATTTAGGATAGAAGAGGCACAATAATGAAAACAAGAATCGTACAAAAGCAGTTTAAGCGTAAAGAGACTAAATATATCGTTGATAAAAAAACTTTTGAACTTTTAGAAAAGGAACTTCGTCAGTACATGATGGCAGATGAGTTTGCGACATCAACGATTACCAATATCTACTTTGATAATGAAGATTTTGATATGATTAAAGATTCACTTGCCAAAAAGAATGGACGTGAGAAAATTCGGATGCGTGTCTACGATTCTAAACCTTCTGAATCAAGTCAAGCTTTTCTTGAAATCAAGAAAAAAGAAAATAAAATTGGCTATAAATACCGTTTAACCTCAAACCCTGTTTCTGTAACAAACTATATCGAAAATGGAGTGATTGATTCCACAATCAAGGATGATAAGGTAACCTCAGAACTCGAAATGTTGAGAGAACGCTATGGTACTATTAAGCCGAAGATGTATATCTACTACGATCGCGTATCCTATAAAGGAATCGAAGACAAAAAAGTTCGTCTCACAATCGATAAGAACTTACTTTATCGAGACTACGATGTGGATGCAATGGAAGGTAAATTTGGTAAGAACCTATTAGACCCAACCAAAGTAATCATGGAAGTAAAGGTTCCAGAAGAACGACCAGACTGGTTGGTAGCTCTTCTCGAAAAATACCAAATCGAAAAACAATCATTTTCAAAATATGGCAATGCCTATAAGCTTGCCCACAACATCACTGGAGAGGAAGTAAGCAAACATGCAGCTGTTTAATAGTATCTTTTCAACGGCCAATAGCAATATTACCTTAGCGCAAATGTCCATGGTTTTTGGAGTTAGTCTATCCATGGGGGTACTCTTAGCGGCTGTTTATAAATATAAATCTAATTATACAAAGGAATTTGTCATCACACTAAGTTTAATGCCAGCTTTGATTGCTGTTATCATTGCATTAGTTAATGGTAACTTAGGAGCGGGAGTTGCGGTAGCAGGGACCTTTAGTCTTATTAAATTCCGCTCAGCAGCAGGTTCTTCGAAGGAAATGCTTGCAGTCCTCTTAGCGATGGCTATCGGTCTAGCGACAGGAATGGGCTTCCTAGGTTTGGCTGTCTTTATGACGGTCATCCTATCTGCTTGTATTTTGATTTTTGAAAATATCAGTTTTGCCCAAGTCAATCAAAATCGTCGACATCTCTTGGTAACAGTGCCAATGAATTTTGACTACGACCAATTTTTTGAAAATCAATTTGGTAAATCTTGCAAGCAAGCCGACTTGATTTCCCTCAAGTACAAGAAGAAAAAAGAAGCACTGATCTTAGAATATCAAGTTCTCCTTGATAAGAAGATTACAGACAAACGTTTGGTAGATACGGTATTATCAGCCGGTCCCTTGGATGTCGTATTGAACAAGCAAATGCCGAAGAAGAAGTATTTGTAATATCAAAGAAGCCCTGGATTTCCAAGGCTTTTTCGTTTTTTATTAGCTTATTCTTCATAAAAATCAACGCTATAATCAAGCAGTTTGTCCCCATCATAGCGGAAGCAAGCGGAAAAAAATGGTTTGTCCTCTAATAGCCATTCTTGAAAGTGTCTGTCCCCTTCCCAGGTTGGTTTGGAGAGCACTTGATCATAAGGAACCCATTCTAAATCGCCTTCGTTGCAGTCAATAAGACTTCCTTCAAAACCGGTAATCTTAAAGATATAGGTGTACCAGTCTGTGTTTGGAGTAAAGTCTGGGAAGGTTATCACTCCTTTTAGAGCATGCATCGTTACAGTAAGCCCAGTTTCCTCAAATACTTCTCGAATAGCGCAAGCCTGTGGTGTTTCACCAGGTTCCAGTTTGCCACCAACTCCAATCCATTTACCTTGATGGACGTCGTTTTCTTTCTTGTTTCGATGAAGGAGAAGAAATTCCTTACCATTATCAATGTAGCAAATCGTAGCCAGTTGGACAGGTTTCTTGGTCATAGTAGCTCCTTGTAGTTAGTTTGTTCCTATTATATCACAAAGGTGAGAGTGTCTGGCATTCTGAACGGGGACAGTTTGTTGTTTAGAATGTTGAAAGCCCTTTTCTGAATACAGTTTTTAGGGTATAATAAGAACATCAAACTATTTAGGATGTACTATGTCAAAACAAGAACAAATCGAACAAACCATTTATCAATTATTGGAATTACTAGGTGAAGACCCTAACCGTGAGGGCTTGCTGGATACGCCAAAACGTGTAGCTAAGATGTATTTAGAAATGTTTAACGGCTTAGAAGAAGATCCCAAAGACCAATTTACAGCTGTCTTTTCAGAAGGTCATGAAGAGGTTGTTTTGGTCAAGGATATTCCTTTTCATTCTATGTGTGAACACCATTTGGTACCCTTTTATGGCATTGCCCATGTAGCTTATATTCCGAGTAAGGGGCGTGTGACAGGTCTTAGCAAATTGGCGCGTGCAGTGGAGGTAGCAAGTCGTCGCCCTCAATTGCAGGAGCGTTTAACTCATCAAGTTGCTCATGCACTTCAAGATGCCCTTGAACCAGAAGGCGTTTTTGTCATGGTCGAAGCAGAGCATATGTGCATGAGTATGCGTGGTATTCGCAAGCCAGGTAGTAAGACAGTGACCACAGTTGCCCTTGGAAAATACAAGGAAGATGCCATCTTGCGCCGTGAACTCTTGTCCATGATTCACAATAAATAGGAGGTCCTATGTCCATTCAAGACTTAACGAATCAAGTGACTATTATGGGAATTCTCAATGTGACCCCAGATTCATTTTCAGATGGTGGTCACTATAATGAGGTGGAGTCTGCTTTGGTACAAGTAGAAAAGTTGTTGGCTGAGGGTGCTACTGTCATTGATGTTGGTGGTGAGTCCACTCGTCCAGGTGCAACATTTGTGTCTGAAGAAGACGAGATTGCTCGCGTGGTTCCGATTATCCGCGCTATCAAAGAAAACTATGACTGTCTTGTCAGCGTCGATACCTATAAAACAGGAACTGCACGTGCAGCCTTGGAAGCAGGCGCAGATATTTTAAATGATGTCTGGGCAGGACTTTATGATGGAGATATGTTAGCCCTGGCTGCGGAATACAAGGTACCAATTATTCTCATGCACAACCAGAAAGAAGAAAGCTATGCGGATGTTGTTGGAGAGGTCAGAAACTTTCTAACAGAGCGGGCTCAGGCTGCTCTGGATGCTGGTATAGCTGCAGACAAGATTTGGTTAGACCCAGGATTTGGCTTTTCAAAGAATGTCCAATATAATCTAGATCTCATACAAGGTTTGGAACAGATTACTGCCCTTGGTTATCCCGTTCTATTTGGAATATCTCGTAAGCGCGTGGTGGATTATCTGCTTGGGGGCAATAGCTTACCGACTGACCGCGATCAAGCAACGGCAGCCTTGTCTGCCTGGGCAGTCCAAAAAGGCTGTAAAATGGTCCGTGTTCACAATGTCGCTGCCAATCGTGACATCGTTAAAGTTTGGGACCAATTGACTTCTGGAGGTCAACATGGATAAGATTTCTCTCAATAAATGTCGCTTTTACGGCTACCATGGTGCCTTCAAAGAAGAACAAGTTCTTGGTCAAATTTTCACAGTTGACTGTGATTTGTTTGTTGACCTGACAGCAGCTTCACAAACTGACAATTTAGAAGACACCGTTCACTATGGTATGGTTTTTGAAACTATCAAGGCGGTTGTGGAAGGTAAGCCCTATCGCCTGATCGAAAAGGTAGCAGGTGTTATTTGTCAGGAGATTTTTGAACAATTTCCAATGGTAGAAAAGATTCGCTTGGCCATTTACAAGGAAAATCCGCCCATTGCTGGACACTATGATTCTGTCGGAATTGAATTGGAGCGTGAACGACCATGAAGCATCTAGCCTATCTCAGTATCGGAGGGAACATGGGCAATCGGCAAGCCTATTTACAGGCAGCCCTAGACAAATTAGCCAGTCATCCAGGTTGCCAGCTTGGCTTAGTTTCCAACATTTATGAAACTCCAGCTTGGGGCAAGACCGACCAGGCTGATTTCCTCAATCTAGCCTGTCAAGTGTATACTGATTTGTCTGCTCAAGATTTTCTAAGCGTTTGCCAGAACATCGAACAAGAGTTGGACCGAGTACGGATTGAAAAATGGGGCCAACGCACCATTGATTTGGATATTATTTTTTGGGATGAGGAGAAGATTCAAGAAGAGGATCTGATTGTTCCCCATCCTTATGCACATGAGAGGGCATTTGTTCTTTTGCCGTTGGCTGACATTTCTAGAGATTTTTGCCATCCTATCCTTGGTCAAAAAGTAGAAGAGTTAGTAAGCAATTTAGGAGATACATCAAACATCAAGAAAATCTCCCTTGACTAAGATGGGAAAATAAGGAGAACTATGGAAATTTTAACAATTATAGGAGTTTTACTGGCCGTTGTGGCCATTATTTATTGGACTACAAAGAATCTACATGTAATTGTTGCAGCGCCATTGGCTAGTTTGATCATCATCTTGACCAATCGGATGAATATTTTAGAAGTTATGCTAGGCAAAGAACAGTCCTATATGGCGGGATTAGCTGTTTTTTTGATTAATAACTTTGCTATCTTTATGTTAGGATCGATTTTGGCTCGTTATATGGAAGCGAGTGGAGCTACCCAGACGATTGCCAATAGTATTTTGAAAGTAATGGGAAAGGATAGTCCCTATAAGGGCTTGTTAGCTATCACTTTGATTGCTTCCATTCTGACCTATGGCGGTGTGAGTATTTTTGTAGTTATTTTTACCTTGCTTCCCCTTTCACGCCCCCTCTTTAAAGAGTTGAATATCAACTGGGCACTTTTTCCGATTCCTGTCTTTTTGGGAGCAGGTACCTATACGATGACAACTCTTCCTGGGGCACCTTCCATCCAGAATGTCATTCCGACAAAAGTTTTGGGAACTAGCTTGACCGCGGCACCCGTTATCAGTTTGGCAGCCAGCTTGACGCTATTAGTATTTGGCCTGCTCTACATGGCCTACTGCCTCAAGAAAAGTCTAGCAAATGGAGAGACGTATACAGAAGAAGAGGATGAAACTGCAGTAGTGGTAGCTGATAAGACACCAAATCTATTTTTATCAGTCTTGCCTCTATTCAGTCTTATTGGGACGATTTTCCTAATGAGTAAAACTCCGAATGTCCTGGCAATTGGATTGTTGGTCTCTATCCTTCTATCAGCCTTGATTTTTTATCCATATCTGCCAAATCAAAAAGAAATTTTGAATGCTGCGACAACAGCATCTATAGTGCCTGCTTTTGCAACTTCTAGTACAGTAGCATTTGGGACGGTGTTAACCTTGTCAGCGGGTTTTGCTGTCATTCAAGAATGGATTCAACAAATACCAGGATCGCCGCTGATTAGTTTATCTGTTTCGACAGCATTGGTTAGTGGTATTATCGGTTCCTCTTCTGGTGCAGTAGGTATTGCTTCAAGTAATTTCCTTCCCGCCTATTTAGAAAGGGGGATTAATCCAGAGTTGCTGCATCGTGTAGTAGTTGTTGCATCAGCTATCTTGACAGTTGTGCCTCAGTCTGGCGTGATGATTACCTTCCACAATCTTTCGAAATTAAGTATGAAACGTGGACTCAAGTATTCATTTATCCTAGTGACAGTTGGGCATTTGTTAGCCTTACTTGTGATTTTACTGTTGGCGCCTTTGCTATATTAGGATTGATTAATAAACAAATAAAAGCCCTGCCAAATGGCGGGGCTTTTATGCACGAATAACAAGAAGTGGCTTAAGACCAAAACTTCTCTGCAATTTCTTGGCCTTGTTTAATTTTTGCCCACTGTTGCGGGATAGCCAATTCATTACCTGAATCACATGAAGCGAATCCACATTGATGCGACAAGTAGAGACGCTCTTTTGGAATAATCTTGCTTGCTTCCTCGAGTAATTTGTAAACACGTTCTTCATCATCCAAATCAGAAGTTTTACTTGAAAGTAGACCAAGAACGACTTCGACATTCTTGTCACGCAAGCTTTCCAAAGCTTTTAAATCACCTGCACGTTCATCATCCCACTCAAGGAAGAATCGATCGTATTTTTGGTCACGCAGGAATTTTTCAGCAATAGCTTCGTAAGTTCCGCCAGCTGCAGAGCGGCTTTCATAGTTACCACGGCAGTTGTGCGTCCAGACGGTCAAGCCAATTTCATGTCCGTAATCAATAACAGCATTATTGATAGCAACAAACTCGTCAGCCAAGGCAGCCAATGCTTCAGAATCGTCTTGTGGCAAGAAAGGTACAGGGTTAGCAGGGTCGAATAATTCCCAAAGGCAGTCATCAAATTGAACGATTTGTCCACCAGCTTCCTTGTACTGGTCTAAAAATTCCTTATAGGCAGCGATGAGCCCGGCTTTTAATTCATCACGAGTCTTGTAGACCTGATTTGGTCCGACTTGTCCATTGAAAATTGTCAATTCATTAAAGGCATGGGCTGGACCGAAAATAGTTTGTTTGGTTACAGTTTCTCCTGCTAATTCTTTCACTTGTTTGAAAATATCAATGAAATGGTGATTTTTTGCAGAAAGTGGAGCAGTAATACGCAATCCAATATCCTTACGTGTTTCAAAAATCTGTCCATCATGGTCTTTAAATGGATAACCATGCTCAGCAATGTAACGCTCGATACCGTCGAAGCCCCAGAGAAAATCTAGGTGCCACATTGAACGACCAAATTCTCCATCTGTTACAATATCCAAACCGTTTTCTTTTTGTTCTGCAACAATTTTTTGGATGAGTGAAGCTTCAGTTTCTTTGTAACCATCGAAGTCATCATAGAATGGGTATTTGATGTCTTCACGAGCTTCGATTTGTCGTTTAAATTCTCCTAAGTTTGCTGGTCGAAGAAGTGAACCGACTAATTGGAATCTTGAAGTTGTCATATGTGTGTCTCTCTTTCGTTTTAGTGATGAACCTATTCTAACTCATAAGCTATCATTTGAAAAATAGTTATTTTCATGGCAAATCCATAGTTAAAAACTATAACTAGAAAAAATAGACGGAAATAACTTTCTATCATTTGTCAACTATGGTATAATCGAAAGTGCTGAAATCCGAACATTAGGAGACTTAGGAGAAAAATGAAAAAACAATCACCCTTTATAATTGCAGGAATCGTCATGCTAGGGGTCGTGATGCGTGCCCCCTTTACAGCTTTACCTGCTATTTTGACAGATGTGGCAGCAGGACTGGGAGTAGAAGTGAGTTCATTAGGAATTTTAACCTCTATTCCGCTCATCATGTTTGCTCTCTGTTCATCCTTAGCACCTCGTCTTGCGGCTAAGTTTGGCATGGAAAAACTAATGGCCCTAGTCTTACTGGTTATGGTGCTGGGTTCAGGAATGCGAGTTCTCAACTTACCAGCCCTTTACATTGGTACAATGCTTGTTGGTGCTACAATAGCATTTATTAATGTTTTGCTACCAAGTTTGGTTGCGGCTAATTTTCCAAAGAAAATTGGTCTGTATACGACGATTTATATCACTCTCATGGGGGTGGCGGCAACAGTTGCATCTATGATTGCTGTTCCAATTGTATCCTCTAGTTCTTGGGAATTTTTTATTCTATTAATTACAGGATTGGTGTTTATGGCTTTCCTAATCTGGTTGCCTAATGTAAGAAATAACCATCGATTTGCAAGTGAGAACCAAGGAAACCAGAAATCATCTATCTGGAAAAATAAAGCAGCGATTGCCTTTTTGATATTTGGTGGGCTACAATCAGTCCTCTACTATACAGAGATTACCTGGTTGCCAACTATTTCTCAATCAGTTGGCTTTAGTAAGGCAGAAGCAGGTCTAATGGCTGGCCTCTTCAATATGACAGCTATTCCCATGTCTATGATTATCCCAGCTGTTCTTTCCCGTCAGACAAAAGAAATGCGTCGAAATATCATGCTGGCTATTTCATCTGTTACCTTGCTTGGTTTGGTCATGATGGCATTGATTCCGACCAATCTCATTCTTTGGTCAGCGCTTCACATTATTTTAAGTTTTTCAAATGCAGCCCTCTTCCCTTATATGATGTTGAGCTTTACTTTGAAAACAAGCAACAGCCAGGCTACTGCCCAGTTATCAGGAATGGTGCAGACAGGTGGCTATCTCATTGCAGCATTTGGACCAGGCCTTCTCGGTTATAGCTATCCAATCTTCGGAAACTGGATGCCATTGATTCTGGCTCTGGCTATCGTCACACTTGCCATAATGTGGACTATTGTTCTCATTGAAAGAGAAGATATTATCTTATAAAGTATAATCCCTTAAGAAGGCTGGCATTTTTCTGTGAAAATGGCAGAGCTTCTAAGGGATTTTTTTTTTCAAACAAAAAAAGCTAGACATTTGCCAGCTTTTTAATGTGCCACACGGCGACGTGCAGCTTTTTTACGATTTTCCTCAATGAAGGCTTCTTTCTTTTCTTCTGGTTCAATGATTGTTTTGTGAACAGTGAAGACTGCGCCTGCTGCAAGAGCAACTGTAGAAAGAACACCTGTTAAGAAACCTTTACCAAAACCTTTAGCCATAGTTATTTCTCCTTTACTTGTGTTATAATAGATTTTAGCGAAAAAACAAAATATTTTCAAGGAAAAAGATGAAAACTAAAGTTATTGTGGTCATAGGACCGACTGCGGTAGGAAAAACTGCCCTTGGCATAGACTTGGCCCAGCGCTACAATGGAGAAATTATTAGCGGTGATAGCCAGCAAGTCTATCGCAAACTGGATATCGGTACGGCAAAAGCTAGTCCTGAAGAGCAGGCTGCTGCGGTTCATCACTTGATTGATGTCCGAGATGTGACCGATGGCTATTCGGCTTATGAATTTGTAGCGGAAGCCAAGGCCTTAATTGCAGACATTACTAGTCGTGGAAAGTTGCCCATTATCGTTGGAGGTACGGGACTTTACATCCAAAGTCTGTTAGAAGGCTACCACCTGGGCGGTCAAGTTGACCAGGAGCAAGTTCTTGCTTATCGGGCGGAACTCGACTGCTTGTCTGACGAGGATTTGGAAACAATGGCAGAGCAGGCAGGTTTGATGGTCGAGGGAAACAGCCGACGGAGAATCATTCGTGGGTTGGAGTTGAAAAAATTTGGCGAAAACTTAGAAAATACAGAGTCAGGATATAAGCCACTTTACATCTGCCTGACGGATGACAGACAGGTTCTTTACGACCGCATCAATCAGCGAGTGGATAAGATGATGGCGGCGGGCTTGCTAGAAGAAGTCAGCTGGCTCTATCAAGAACATCCCCAAGCCCAAGCTGCTATGGGGATTGGCTACAAGGAGTTTTTCCCTTATTTTGCAGGTGAGCTTTCGCTAGAAGAAGCAATTGATAAGGTCAAGCAAAATAGCCGCCGCTTTGCCAAACGCCAATTGACTTGGTTCAGAAATCGCATGCAGGTTCCCTTTTATTCAGTAGGCGAGCCAGATTACAAGTCGCAGATTTTCACTGCCGTGGAGGAATTTTTAAATGATTGAAACGCAGAAAGAACAAGAACGCGCCCTCCTGGTTGGAGTGGAACTACAGCAGACAGATAATTTTGACATGTCCATGGAGGAGTTGGCAAGCCTTGCTAAGACAGCTGGCGCTCTGGTCAAGGGAGTTTATACCCAGAAACGAGAAAAATACGACAGCAAGACCTTTGTCGGCTCAGGGAAACTAGAAGAAATTGCCCAGATGGTCGAAGCTGATGAGATTGATACCGTCATTGTCAATAACCGACTGACACCCCGTCAGAATGTCAATTTGGAGGAAATTCTGGGGGTTAAAGTCATCGACCGTATGCAGCTGATTTTGGATATTTTTGCCATGCGGGCACGAAGCCACGAGGGCAAGTTACAGGTCCACCTAGCCCAGCTCAAGTACATGTTACCACGCTTGGTTGGTCAGGGCATCATGCTTAGCCGTCAGGCAGGTGGTATCGGCTCTCGTGGACCAGGTGAAAGCCAGTTGGAGCTCAACCGTCGAAGCATCCGCAACCAGATTCATGACATCGAACGCCAACTCAAAACAGTGGAGAAAAATCGGGCGACTGTCCGTGAACGCCGCCTGCAATCAGGTGTCTTCAAGATTGGTTTGATTGGCTACACCAACGCTGGCAAGTCAACGATTATGAATGCCATGACCGACAAGCGACAATACGAGGCAGACGAACTCTTTGCCACACTTGATGCCACGACCAAGCAGATAAACTTGGCTGACAAGTTCAACGTGACCTTGACCGATACGGTTGGTTTCATTCAGGACCTGCCGACCGAGTTGATTTCCGCCTTCAAGTCCACCTTGGAGGAGTCCATGAACGTGGACCTCTTACTCCATGTCATCGATGCTTCTGACCCTAATCATAGTGAGCAGGAGCAGGTAGTCTTGGACATTCTAAAGGACCTGGATATGCTGGACATTCCTCGCCTGGCCCTTTACAACAAGTTGGACAAGACCGATGACAGCTTTACACCCAGTCAGTTTCCTCATGTCATGCTGTCCGCTAAGGATGAAAATGCCAAAGGCCATATACAGATGATGGTCTTGGCCAAGATAAAGACCATGTTTGAACGATTTGAGGTCAGGGTGCCACTTGCTGAAGCCTACAAATTGCACGATTTAGCAACTCTTGCACTGATTGAAAATCGAACCTATGAAGAGGATGTGGAAGTGGTATCAGGCTATATCGCTTCCAGCAATAAATGGAAGTTGGAAGAATTTTATGACGGATTATCTTGATTTGGCAATGAAATACGGTGGCTTTACCAGTCTGGACAAGGTCTATCTGGCGAATAAATTAGCTGATTTGACTGACCAACAAAAACTAGATTTTATCACGCCACCGCCTTCGGTTATCAATGCCTATTTTGCGGAAATCTACCAGAAACAAGGGGCAGAAGAGGCGACGGACTATTATCTGACTTTATCCCAGCAGCTGAGCCTTTTTCAAAAAGAACCCAGCTTTGCTGAAGACAAGCCCTTTGTCCGCCTGAATTTATCTGGTAAGTCCTTCGGATTTGCCTATGTGTCGGCGGACGGTCTGGCCCAGGTTTTTTCGGAAGGTGTAGAGGAAGTGACTGATAGCTTGCTCTTTGAAATCGCCCAAGTCTTTCCCCACTATGTCGTCTTTGTGGAGGAGGGCAAGATTTTCATGAAAGTCAATCCCTTTGAGGAAGCCGAGTTAGAGGAAGTTGAAACAGACTACCTTTTGACCCAAGTGGCGACAGCGAAAGGTTTGGTCAAGATTTCAGGCTTTAATCAGGAAGAAGTGCTGGAAGTGGCGGACGGCTATGCTGGTCAGCATTACTATGTCTGGTCGGGTCGCTCTGCAATTTTATATATAAAACATTAGAAAGTAAACAATGCAAATTCAATTTTTAGGTACGGGGGCTGGTCAGCCCTCCAAGGCTCGAAATGTATCCAGTTTGGCCTTGAAACTCTTGGATGAAATCAATCAGGTTTGGCTATTTGACTGTGGCGAAGGAACTCAAAATCAAATTTTAGAAACGACTATCCGTCCACGTAAGGTCGCAAAAATCTTTATCACTCACCTGCACGGAGACCATATTTTTGGACTGCCAGGTTTTTTGTCTAGCCGTTCTTTCCAGTCTAGTGAGGAGCAGACGGATATTGATATTTACGGTCCTGTGGGCATCCGTTCTTTTGTCTTAGCAAGTCTGAAAGTATCAGGGACACGTCTACCTTATCGCATTCATTTTCATGAGTTTGATGTGGATACAGTCGGTCAGGTCCTAGAAACGGACAAATTTACGGTATTCGCTGAAAAACTGGACCATACCATTCCTTGTGTCGGCTATCGTGTCATCCAGAAAGATTTGGAAGGGACCTTGGATGCAGAGGCTCTGCGCGCGGCGGGTGTACCATTTGGTCCTCTCTTTGGGCAAATAAAAAATGGTCAAAATGTAATGCTAGAAGATGGGACTGAAATTATCGCGAGTGACTATATTTCTCCTCCTCGGCCTGGTAAGGTGGTGACCATTCTTGGTGATACGCGCAAGTGCCATGCTAGTGTCCGTCTGGCTGTCAACGCTGATGTGCTGGTGCATGAGGCGACTTACGGAAAAGGCGATGAGAAAATTGCTCGCAAGCATGGGCATTCGACCAATATGGAGGCTGCTCAGGTTGCCAAGGATGCTGGTGTCAAGCAGCTCCTGCTCAATCATATCAGTCCACGATTTTTATCCAAGGATATTAGTCAATTACGGAAAGATGCAAGTACTATTTTCGAGCAGGTTCATATTGTCAAGGATTTAGAGGAAATTGAGCTATGAGAACCATTCTAATCACAGGTGCCTCTGGTGGCTTGGTACAGGAAATGGTGCCATTGCTGAAAGATGATTTTTTGATTTTACTAGGTCGTGATGTGGCAAAAATTGAGCAGTTCTATGCTTACCATGAAAAAAAGGCTGTCTTTGATGTAGACATCCGAGATGAAATAGCTCTGACAGCATTTTTTGATGAACTGGATAGTCAGTTTGGTCAGATTGATATTTTAGTTAATAATGCTGGCTATGCCATTTATGATGATTTTGAGAATTTTTCCAGCCAGCAGGTGCAGGCTATGTTTGACATCAATACTTTTGCTCTGATGACCATGTGCCGTTTAGTAGGTAAACGGATGAAGGCCAGACGGAGCGGGCAGATGATCAATATTATTTCCATGTCAGGCTTGATTGCATCAAGCAAGTCATCGGTTTATTCGGCAACCAAGTTTGCAGCTATGGGTTTTTCCAATACCATTCGCTTGGAATTAGCCCAGTATGGTGTGACAGTTACAACTGTTAACCCAGGTCCAATCGCAACCAGCTTTTTCGACCAAGCAGATCCAGATGGTACTTATCAAGAAAGTGTCAAGGCTTTCTTGCTGCAACCAGACTATGTTGCCAAGAAGATTGTTTCAGCTATGGGGACGAAGAAACGAGACATCAATCTGCCTTGGTCACTAGCAGCTGCTCATAAGCTATATACTCTTTTTCCGAGACTGGCTGATTATCTGGCCAGTACGGTCTTTAATTTGAAATAAAGAAAAGTGAACACATAATATGACCTAGATGGATTAATGCCATTCTAGGTTTTTTTGATCTAATCGGTTGACATTTTTTGACTACAAGTGTAAACTATAATTGTAAATCGATTACAAATGTAGACAGAAATGGGAGTTATCTTATAAATAGGAGTTATCTTATGAACCATTCAAAAGAAAATAAGCAGGAACACCAACATATGATGCATTCTGAGGAAGTTGGTCAGACCAGCCATCATTCTCATCAGCAGGAGCATCCTCATGAAGAGGGGGTTCACGCCAATCATTATTCTGACCATCACGTCCATCACGACCATCATCATGTAGGGGGCTCTGACGTCAGTCATCATTCTCATCATACTCATGATGCTCATCAGCATCACCAAGGGCATGACCATGACATGATGGAGCATGGTGGGCACATGATGCACATGGGGGATATGAATACAAAACTCAAAGTCGCAGTGGCAGTCACGTTTCCCCTACTTGCCATTTCTCCAATTGCAGGTTTCACTCATTTACGTTTTCCGGGTGTTGAACTTGTCCAGCTGATATTAGGTTCTATTATCTTCTTCTACTCAGGAACACCTTTCTTTAACGGAGCTAGAGGGGAGTTGCAAGCTAAAAAACCTGCAATGATGACCCTGATTTCCATGGGGATTATTGTTTCCTATCTTTACTCCGTTTATGCAACAATTTTAGCGCTATTGGGACAAGAAAGCATGAACTTTTGGTTTGAGTTGTCTACGCTGATTGTCATTATGCTGATTGGGCATATCATTGAGATGAAGGCGGTTATGGGAGCAGGCGATGCCCTGAAAGACTTGGCCTCTCTCATTCCGAAAAAAGCCCATCTCAAGGATGGGACAGATGTTGCGGTAGAGGACTTGCAGATTGGGGATTTCCTCTTAGTCAAGGAAAATGAAAAAATTCCGGCTGACGGTAAGATTTTGAGTGTTGCTCATATTGATGAATCCATGATTACTGGGGAATCTCGAGCTGTCAAAAAAGAGGCGGGGGATAGGGTATTCGGTGGTTCGCTCAATCAAAACATGCCCTTTGAAATGGAAGTGACCAGTCTTGGTAAGGATAGCTTTTTGGCGCAGGTGACCGAAATGGTCCGTCAAGCGCAAAACCAGAAATCCAAGCTTGAAAATATGGCTGACCGCGTAGCCTCTTGGCTCTTCTATGCAGCTTTAATTGTGGGGATTTTGGCCTTTATTTATTGGACCATGACGGCTAATCTTGCCTTTGCCTTGATGATGGCAGTTTCTGTTTTTGTCATTGCCTGTCCGCATGCCCTTGGTCTAGCCATTCCCCTTGTTGTGGCGCGATTGACCACGATTTCTTCAAAAAATGGTCTTTTGGTTCAGAACCGAACAGCTCTTGAACAGGTTAACCAGATTCGGTTTGCCTTGATGGATAAGACCGGAACCTTGACCGACGGAAAATTTCAAGTTCGCCACAGCCAAGATTTGGTTGAGGGAGCGGATGCGCTGGCCAAAATGGCAGCATTAGAAGTTCTTTCAACCCACCCAATTGCCCTTTCGATTGTGGAGGCGGCAGGTCCACTTTTCTATCAAGCAGAACGGGTTGAGAATATCCCTGGTAGTGGGATTCGAGGCGTCTTGGATGGAAGGATTTATGAAATTATTTCCTACAAAGGTCTGCAGGAAATAGGTTTGTCAGTGGATCAGGACGTGATTGCTCCCTATCTTGATTTGGGTCTAACCTTGAGTTTTTTGGTGACTGATCATGTGGTCTTGGGATTTGTAGCCTTGGGCGACCAGATAAAAGAAGATGCTAAAGATTTTGTAGCAGGCTTGAAAGCGCAGGGTATTAGTCCTGTGATGTTAACGGGTGACAATCCAGCTACCGCACAAAAAGTAGCCATTCAGTTGGGCATAGAGGATTACCGAGCTGAACTTAAACCAGAGGATAAGGCAAAACTGGTCAAGGACTATCAGGCGCGTGGGGCAGTTCTTTTCATCGGCGATGGGGTCAATGATTCGCCTGCTCTAGCGACGGCAGATTTAGGCTTTGCCATTGGCGCAGGAACTTCTGTTGCCATCCACTCTGCAGATGTGGTCTTGGTTCAATCCAATCCATCAGCAGTCTTGGATATGTTGAGCATTGCCAAGACAACCATCCGCAAAATGAGGCAAAATCTCTGGTTTGGGGCAGGATACAACATCATTGCCATTCCTTTAGCTGCTGGAATCCTTTATCCAAGCATGGGCATTATGGTGGATCCTTTATTGGCGGCCGTGCTCATGAGTCTATCGACGGTTATTGTCGCTATCAATGCTATGGGTTTACGTTACGGTAAACCGTAGAAATTTTGACAGATAATATATATAAGTAAAACACCGGTCATGTCGGTGTTTTATGATGTAGGAGATAGTGGTGCTGTTTTCAAGTAAGAACTGCGAGAAATCTACTGCGATAATTAGTAGGATATTTGACTATAATCTGGTATAATGGGAAAAAACATCGTGAGAGTGTAGTATGAAAAAATTGTGGAAAATTATTTATAGTCGGGTTTTTATAGTTCTTGCCCTTTTATTATTGACAGTCTTTGCGATAGTTTGGGTGGTTGGCTCACTAGCAGTCTATGTCCCAGCTATCTTGACGGCATTACAAGTTTTTTCTATTATTGTAGCCATTTCCATCATCAATCGCCCAATGAACGCCAGCTTCAAGTTGACCTGGATTGTCTTTGTTATTGGTATCCCGATTTTTGGAGCATTATTTTACTATATTCTCCAATCCAACATTGAAACCCGTCGCTACCGTAAAACGTTTCAACATCAGGCAAATTTATTGGGGCAGTATGGAAAGACTTCTGACAAGGTGATGAATGGACTGGCAAAAGAAGACAGGGAGCAACTGAAACTGGCCCATTACATGAGCGAGTATGTTGGCTATCCTCTTCATACCAATACTGATGCGGTTTATTTTTCGTCAGGTGAGGCAAAGTTTGAAGCGCTTCTTGAGGAGTTGAAAAAAGCAGAGCAGTACATCTTTATGGAGTACTTCATTGTTGATGAAGGCTTTATGTGGGAGTCTATCTTGGACGTTCTCAAGGAAAAGGCGGCTCAAGGTGTAGAAGTCCGATTTATGTATGACGGAATGAATTCACTCAGCAATCTCCCCTATTTTTACTATAAAAAATTGAGGAGTTTTGGCATACAGACCAGGGTCTTTTCTCAGATTATTCCCGCCCTTTCTACCGTTCAGAACAACCGTGACCACCGTAAAATTGCGGTCATCGACGGCAAGGTGGCATTTACAGGCGGTGTCAACATTGCAGATGAATACATTAACAAGATAGAACGTTTTGGTCACTGGAAAGATGCGGCAATCATGGTCAAGGGCGAGGCTGTTTCCAACTTTACTCTCATGTTTTTGCAGATGTGGAACCACAATGAGAAAAAGCCAACGGATGATTTGAAATACTTGAAAGCGGCGCGTGAGGCGGAAGTGGAAGAAGTGACTGGTCAAGGCTATTTTCTGGCCTACGGTGAAAATCCCTTCGATAATGATGAAGTTGCCAAGCGTGTTTATTTGGATATGATCCAGTCCGCAACAGATTATATCTACATCATGACTCCATATCTAGTCTTGGATGATGAAATGATTGATAACCTGACCTATGCTGCCAAACGTGGTGTGCGGGTTAGGTTACTCTTGCCACATATCTATGACAAGCAATCGGCCTATCTGGCCGCTCGGATGGATTTTAGAACTTATTTAGAGGCTGGCATTGAGATTTATGAATACACGCCAGGCTTTGTCCATTCAAAAGTCGTTCTGGTAGATGATAAGAAGGCAACTGTTGGGACGGTCAATATGGATTTTCGTTCCTTTTATCTCAACTTCGAGTGTGGCTTGTATGTTTATAACCACAAGCAAGTTTTGGCAGATATTTTACAGGATTTCGAAAACTCCTTTGCCCAGTCCGAACGGATTACCCTAGTTGGTTTTGAAAATACCTATCCTTGGTATAAGCGATTAGCTGGTGCCTTGATGAATATTATTTCTCCATTGCTTTAAAAATAATCTTGCATAGTTGGAGCAAGGGTTGATTGATTAAATTCAGTTCTCCCTCTGCTCCATTTTTCTATGAAAATGGTATAATAGAAAGACATCTTGAAGGAGTGAAACACGTGATAAAACCCAATTATGACTGGCAATTACTGACCGGTTTTTCTGATGAACAATTTATCAAAGTCGCTAAAAAAGAAGGATTGGACCCTGTAGCTGCAAAGTTACTCTACGAACGTGGTATTCAGTCGGCAGAAGCTTTGCAAGCTTTTTTACAACCAAGCCTCGAAGACCTCCACGATCCCTATTTGTTACATGATATGGACAAGGCAGTTGAGCGGATCCGTCGGGCCATTGAAGATTATGAACAAATCTTGATTTATGGGGATTATGATGCGGACGGTATGACCTCGGCATCTATTCTGAAAGAAACTCTGGAGGAAATGGGGGCAGAAGTCCAAGTTTATCTTCCCAACCGTTTCACAGATGGTTATGGTCCCAATCAGTCGGTTTATAAGTATTTTATCGAGCAACAGGGGATTTCTCTTATTGTGACGGTGGACAATGGCGTAGCGGGTCATGAAGCGATTGCCTATGCCCAGGAAATGGGTGTCGATGTGATCGTGACAGACCACCATTCCATGCAGGAAACCCTTCCCAATGCCTATGCTATTGTACATCCAGAGCATCCAGAGGGAAATTATCCCTTCAAACATTTGGCAGGCTGCGGTGTAGCCTTCAAATTGGCCTGCGCTCTTCTTGAAACTGTTCATGCAGACTTGCTGGATTTGGTCGCAATTGGCACCATCGCTGATATGGTTAGCTTGACCGATGAGAATCGTGTCATGGTCAAATATGGTCTCTCGCTTCTCAAACAGACTGATCGAGCAGGTTTGCAAGAGTTGATAAAGATAGCTGGTATTGACATAGACAGTATTGATGAAGAAACAGTTGGTTTCCAACTTGCTCCGAGGTTGAATGCCCTTGGTCGACTCGACGATCCTAATCCAGCCATCGAATTACTGACTGGTTTTGATGACGAAGAGGCCCATCAAATTGCCCTCATGATTGACAGTAAAAATGTAGAACGCAAAGACGTCGTCCAAGCAATTTACGATGAAGCAAAGACCATGCTCCGTCAGGATAGACCTGTTCAAGTTCTGGCTAAAGAAGGTTGGAACCCAGGTGTTTTAGGGATTGTAGCAGGACGCCTACTAGAAGAATTGCAGCAACCTGTTATCGTCTTGTCTATTGAAGATGGTAAGGCAAAGGGTTCGGCTCGTTCGGTTGAAGCAGTTGACATTTTCAAGGCTCTTAAAGATCATCAGGACCTATTTATTGCCTTTGGTGGTCATGCTGGTGCAGCAGGTATGACCTTGGAAGTTGACAAACTTGAAGAGCTTGCTCTGACCTTGACAGACTACATTATCGAAAATAAATTGGATTTATCCAGCAAGTCTTCGTTGGTCTTAGATGAAGAATTGGATTTAGAGGAATTGACCCTAGATACTCTAAAATCTTTTGAGAAGCTTGCGCCTTACGGCATGGATAATAAAAAGCCAGTATTCTACATCAGACAATTTCAGGTGGAATCAGCAAGAACCATGGGACAAAACAATGCTCACCTGAAAGTACGAATTACAAAAGGTGCTGCAGGATTTGATGTCGTTGCTTTTGGTAAGGGCAATCTAGCCTTGGAATTTTCACAGGCCAAGGGCTTAGAACTAGCTGTCACCTTGTCTGTCAATCAATGGAATGGCAATACCAGTCTTCAGCTCATGTTGGTTGATGCTCGGGTCAATGGTGTTCAACTTTATAATATTCGTGGAAAACAACATCCTATTCCCGCAGGAGTCCCAATTTTGGACATTGAAAATCCAGTAGCAGATAACAAAGCAATTGTCTTGGCTAACTTGCCTGAGGACCTCAGTAGTCTGCGTAGCTATTTTCAGGAAAGAGAATTTGAAGCCATTTATTTTAAAAACGAAATTGCCAAACCGTACTATCTAGATGGTTATGGTAGCCGAGAACAATTCGCTAAATTGTATAAGACTATTTACCAATTTGATGAGTTTGATGTTCGCTACAAACTGAAAGATTTGGCTGTTTACTTAAAAATTAAGGACAGTCTATTGGTTAAAATGATTCAGATTTTCCAAGAATTAGAATTTGTCACGATTACGGATGGGGTCATGCGGGTCAACAAAGAGGCACAGAAGCGAGAGATTTCAGAAAGTCAAATATATCAAGAATTGAAAGAAACAGTTATCCAACAAGAGCTGATGGCGCTTGGCACCGTTCAGGAAATTTATGAATGGCTATGTGGTCGCGTTTGATGACAGTAGAAGCTCTGGTTGTTGTTGGAGTGATTGGAACGCTTCTCTATACTTATTGGTTTATCAGGCAGAAAAGCCTGTTGAAAAATCTTGAACAGATAACCGAAATAAAGCACGCACTGATTGAATTACGGCGAGTAGGATGGTCAGAAAGAGCCATCAAAAAGGTTTTCCTGAAACAACTGTTGCCTCTAAAACAAGAAGACATCCCAGCATTTGTTCAAAATTTCATAAAAGAAGCTACTATTTTTGCCTCAACTAGCTTTTATCAGTTGATAAGAGTTGACAGTCGCTCTTTAAGCCAAGAGAAAGCGACGGCTTTATTGGAGCAATGTATGAATATGTTAGATTTTCCTGAGGAATTAAGTCACGGGATATTACCTGAACTTTTGCAGAAGATGGATGTGAATTGTCCTCCACACCATCCGTTTTGGCGGTACTTTGCTAAGCTAGTTGATAAGGCTTTTCCAGTTCGGGAATTAGAAGTCAAGCGGTCGTTAAACAGACAGGTCCATCAGCTGCGCTACCTTATTTCCTATCAGCAGGCTTTTTGGGTGCGTCAGCAGTTTGGAAAAGGAAAAACAGATTGGCAGGCTCTGATAGCCTATTTACGTAGCCTACCTCGATGGGCTTACCGCTTACGAGAATCTGCCCGCCTGCACAATAAACAACTGTTCGGCAAGAAAAATCAGAAGACTTTGCCAGTCAATATGAAGATTTTGATTCACTTTCACAGCGAATTTATCCTAAATCAAGATGGACAATTTGCCTTGATTTTAGAAGAACGACCTCATGTCAATGGCGTGGTAAACGGGGCTTCCTTTAATTATGCCAGAGCTAATAATAAGCGTCATAGACAACTTGATATGGCTCCAGTTGGCAGGCAGGATCCCGTTTTTCGGAAAGAATTGCTACGCTCAAAGATGGGAGTCTATTTATCGCCTACTCGCTTTCGTCGCTATCAAAAAGGAAGAAATGAGGTTGGCTGGGAGCAGTCTTACTTTAATCAGCAAGGAAGCTTTTCCTATGGTGGGCATAGCAGGGCAGCTTGTGTGGCGAATTTGAGGAGACGATTTGCTAAAGATATAGGTCTGAAATGTACCAAAAAACAATTTCATGGTATAATGAAGAGTAAAAATTATTTTTAAAAAGAGAGAGACAAATGAACTTAAAAGATTACATCGCAACAATTCCTAACTATCCAAAAGAAGGTATCGAATTCCGTGACATTAGCCCTTTGATGGCAGATGGAAATGCTTATAGCTATGCAGTACGTGAAATCGTTCAGTATGCGACAGATAAGCAAATCGATATGATTGTTGGGCCAGAGGCGCGTGGTTTCATCGTTGGATGTCCAGTTGCCTTTGAATTGGGAATCGGTTTTGCACCAGTTCGTAAGCCAGGTAAGTTACCACGTGAGGTTATCTCAGCTGATTATGAAAAAGAATATGGTGTAGATACATTGACGATGCATGCAGACGCAATCAAACCAGGACAACGTGTCTTGATTGTCGATGACTTGTTGGCGACTGGTGGTACTGTAAAAGCAACGATCGAAATGATTGAAAAGCTTGGCGGTATCGTTGCTGGCTGTGCCTTCTTGATTGAGCTAGATGATTTGAAAGGCCGCGAAGCAATCGGTGATTACGACTACAAGGTTTTGATGCACTATTAATCTAAGGTTATAGCCAAAACTTATAACTGGTCCTATTTTTATTCTAATTGAATTGCATAGCAACCTGTCTTATAATAAATATAAGAAAATTGGGAGGTTGCTTATGCCAATTAAAATTGAAAAATCATTACCAGCAGTTGAAATTTTGAGAAAAGAGAATATTTTTGTGATGGATAGTGACCGAGCCAGTCATCAGGACATTCGTCCTATCAAAATCCTTATTCTCAATCTCATGCCACAGAAGATAGTGACGGAGACTCAGTTGCTCCGTCTTTTGGCTAACACTCCTTTACAGCTAGAGGTTGAATTTCTCTACATGGCTAGTCACGAGTCCAAAAATACACACTCGGACCATTTGAAGCAGTTTTATAAGACTTTTGAGCAGGTCAGGGATAGCTATTTTGATGGGCTCATCGTGACAGGAGCACCAGTTGAAAACTTACCTTTTGAGGAAGTTGATTACTGGCAAGAACTTACTCAAGTTTTTGATTGGTCAAAAACACATGTTTATTCAACATTGCACATTTGTTGGGGTGCACAGGCAGGTTTGTATGCACGCTATGGTGTACCCAAACACAGTATGTCTCGAAAACTATCAGGCGTATATTGTCAAGAAGTGACTAATCCAACTAGCCCTCTTATGCGTGGATTTGACGATGAATTTCGTTCACCACACTCCCGTTATACGGAAGTAAGAGAAGCAGATATTGCCCATCTGAGTGAGTTGACGATTTTATCACAAG
The DNA here is from genome assembly GCF_029616525.1 of Streptococcus suis. Taxonomy (GTDB): domain Bacteria; phylum Bacillota; class Bacilli; order Lactobacillales; family Streptococcaceae; genus Streptococcus; species Streptococcus suis_AF. The sequence continues at coordinate 111,270 of NZ_JANFME010000001.1, forward strand.
GTCCAGAAGTTGGCCTATCCATTTTAGCCAGCAAGGATTTAAGAGAAATTTATAGTTTTGGACATTTAGAGTATGATAGGGATACACTAGCTAAGGAATACCAACGTGATTGTATAGCTGGAAAAAATCCCCATTTACCGGAAAATTATTTCAAAGAAGATGACCCTGCAAGCAAACCATCTCTCTCTTGGAATTTACCAGCAGCACAATTCTTTACCAACTGGGTGAATTATGCTGTCTATCAAGAAACTCCATACGACTGGCATATCTTTGAACAATCAGCCCAGTCAGCTAGTCTTTAAAGAGGAAGTATGAACTATTCACAGCAATTTCGTCAGGGACATTTGGTCCTGCCAGCAGCAATATTATTCCACTATCAAGAGCTTTTTCCGTCGGCAGATGATTTTTTGATTTGGCAGTTTTTCTTATATCAAAATTCTTCAGCTATCGAATCATTAGCGCCTAGTGAGATTGCTCAAGCTACTGGTAAAACAGTTGCTCAGGTCAATCAAGCTATTGAAAATCTCCAAGATGCTGGACTCTTAGAATTTAAGACAATCAGTATTGCTGGTGAAATTGAAATGATATTCGATGCACTTCCTGCTTTTGAAAAATTGGATGTTCTGTTAACTCCAAAACAGGCAGTTGAGATTGTGCAACCAGAGAATGATTTGAAGACCTTGGTGGGTGATTTTGAACGTGAATTGGGCCGCTTTTTATCGCCGTTTGAAATCGAAGATTTGCAGAAGACTATTGAGGATGACAAAACTTCGATTGATTTGGTTCGTGCAGCCTTGAAAGAAGCTGTTTTTAACAACAAAACAAATTGGAAATACATCCAAGCCATTCTACGAAACTGGCGCCGTGAGGGAATTACTACAGTTGCGCAAGTAGAAGCGAAAAATGCAGAAAGAGAAATTCAGACTCCTAAGAATGTGACTGTTTCAAGTGACTTTCTTGATGCAATGGATCTCTGGAAAGATTGATATGGAAACAAAATTATCTAAAAGGCTGGAAACAGTCGCAAGTTTTGTCCCACAAGGGGCACGTCTAGTTGATGTAGGGAGTGACCATGCTTATCTCCCTCTTTTTTTGGTAGAGCAGGGGCGTATTGATTTTGCCATTGCGGGGGAAGTCGTTCAAGGTCCCTATCAGTCAGCGCTCCAGAATGTAGAGCAGGCGGGACAAACAGAAAAAATCCTAGTCCGTTTGGCAAATGGCTTAGGTGCATTTGAGACGTCTGACCAGATGACTGCCGTGACCATAGCAGGTATGGGGGGACGCTTGATTGCGGAAATCTTAGAAGCAGGAAAAGAAAAGCTTGCGACCATTGAACGTTTGATACTCCAGCCAAATAATCGTGAAGATGACGTGCGTCGATGGTTGGAAAAAAATGGTTTTAGATTGGTTGCTGAAAAGATTCTGGAAGAAAATGGCAAGTTATATGAAGTCCTCGTTGCAGAATCAGGACAGATGAGATTGTCAGAAGTTGAACATCGTTTTGGTCCATATCTACTAGAGGAGGCCTCACCAGTTTTCGTCAAAAAGTGGAGAAGAGAACTTGAAAAATTAAGTTCTGCTTTGGAACAAGTTCCATCTGAACGCCAAGGTGACCGCTTTGCCATTTCCCAAAAGATCCAACAAATTCAGGAGGTAGTCCATGTTAGCTAGTCAGGTTATTGAGCGCTATCAAGCCTTTTGTCCCCCTTCTTTGGCTATGGAAGGCGATGTCAAAGGGCAGCAAATCGGTACCCTTAATAAAGAGATTCAACGTGTTATGGTGGCTCTGGATATTCGTGAGACAACAGTGGCAGAGGCGATTGATAAAAAGGTGGATTTGATTATCGTCAAGCATGCTCCGATTTTTCGTCCAATAAAGGATTTGGTGGCTGACAATCCGCAAACTAAAATGTATCTTGATTTGATTAAGCATGATATTGCAGTCTATGTTAGTCATACAGATATTGATGTGGTTGAGGGTGGTCTCAACGACTGGTTCTGTGAACTATTAGAAATTCAAGATACTACCTACTTGATTGAAACTGCCGAGGGGCAGGGGCTTGGCCGTGTGGGGACAATAGCAGAGCAGACCTTGGAAGAATTGGCTTTGAAAGTCAAATCTGTCTTTGGTCTAGATGCTGTCCGTCTAGTGACCTATGGGCACCAAGCCAAGCAGTATGTCAGCCGTGTAGCCATCTGTGGAGGCAGTGGTGGGTCTTACTACCATGCGGCTCTGGCCAAGGGAGCAGATGTTTACATCACAGGCGATATTTACTACCATACTGGGCAGGACATGCTGACTCAGGGCTTGCTGGCTATTGATCCAGGCCATCATATCGAAGCCTTGTTTATCAAGAAAATTGCTGAATTGTTGGAAACATGGAAGGCAAAAGAAGGTTGGGATGTCGAAATTCTACCTTCAACTGTTTCAACCAATCCGTTTAGACATTTGTGATAAATTAATCAGCATTTGATTGTGGAAAGACCAAGACGACATTTAATGTAGTTTTAAGTCTTTTATTTTCTAGATATTTCTTATTTATTTAAGTGAAAAAGCTTGAATTTTATAATAAATTAGGATATCTTAATTTATAGGATATGCAAGATTAAACAGAATAGGATGTTAGTTATGACTTGGTTTACTAATCAGTCTGTAGTTCTACAGGCTTTGCTAGGTGGTTTATTCACATGGTTTTGTACGATTGTGGGGTCTGCCGTTGTATTTTTCTTTAAGACAGTTAGTCGTCGTTTGCTAGATACCATGCTAGGCTTTGCAGCTGGTGTTATGATTGCAGCTTCTTTTTGGTCTTTATTAGCCCCATCGATTGAGTATGCTGAAAGTTCATACGGTAATCTGGCTTGGATACCAGCGGCAGTAGGTTTTGCAGCAGGTGGTATTTTTTTACGCTTGGTAGATGCCTGGGTTCCGCATTTGCATTTGGGAAATGATAAAGATAAGGCAGAAGGCGGTGGTGAGAAGGATAGAAAAAATCTATCCAAAACAGCCCTGCTCTTCTTAGCTATTACAATTCACAATATTCCTGAAGGCTTGGCGGTCGGTGTGACATTTGGTGCACTTGCTTCTAACTATAGTCCAGCAGCTTTTATCGGCGCAATCGGTCTTGCTATTGGGATTGGTATACAAAATATTCCTGAAGGGGCAGCCTTGGCTATTCCAATTCGTACAGACGGCGCATCTAGGTGGAAAGCTTTTTACTGGGGATCAATGTCAGCAATTGTCGAGCCGATTGCAGCAGTCATCGGGGCTTTTGCGGTCACCTTTATGACACCTATTTTACCTTATGCCCTCTCCTTTGCGGCAGGAGCCATGATTTTTGTCGTCGTAGAAGAGCTCATTCCAGAATCGCAGACAAACGGCAATACGGATATTGCAACTCTGGGCTTAATGGCTGGTTTTATCATCATGATGATTTTGGATGTTGCTCTAGGATAATTTGTTAAAGTCTGTCGTCACAGGCTTTTTTCTTATGACAATATCTTTAAAAATATGGTATAATGAACTGATATTAATTTAGGGAAGGTACTCTTATATGAAAGGTATTATTCTAGCTGGTGGGTCAGGTACACGCTTGTATCCTTTAACGCGCGCAGCTTCAAAACAGTTGATGCCAATTTACGATAAACCAATGATTTATTATCCATTGTCAACATTGATGTTGGCTGGGATTAAAGAAATCTTGATTATTTCTACTCCTCAGGATCTACCACGTTTTAAGGACATGCTTGGTGATGGTTCTGAATTGGGAATTTCTCTCTCTTATGCTGAACAACCAAGTCCAGATGGTTTGGCGCAAGCCTTTATTATCGGTGAAGAATTTATCGGTGATGACAATGTAGCATTGATCCTTGGTGATAACATCTACCACGGCAATGGATTGACCAAGATGTTGCAACGTGCTGCTAGCAAAGAAAAGGGAGCGACTGTCTTTGGGTATCAAGTAAAAGATCCAGAACGTTTTGGTGTTGTTGAGTTTGATGCAGATATGAATGCCATCTCTATCGAAGAAAAACCTGAAGAGCCAAAATCAAATTTTGCTGTGACTGGTCTTTATTTCTATGACAATGATGTTGTGGAGATTGCGAAAAACATTAAGCCATCTCCTCGTGGTGAGTTGGAAATCACTGATGTAAACAAGGCTTACTTAGATCGAGGTGATTTATCAGTTGAATTGATGGGACGTGGTTTTGCATGGTTGGACACTGGTACACATGAGAGTCTCTTGGAAGCGGCCCAGTACATCGAAACGGTTCAACGTTTGCAAAACGTTCAAGTGGCTAACTTGGAAGAAATTGCTTACCGCATGGGCTACATTACAAAAGAACAAGTGCATGAATTGGCACAGCCACTTAAGAAAAATGAATACGGACAATACTTGCTCCGTTTGATTGGAGAGGCCTAATGACAGAAAATTTTTTCGGTAAAACACTAGCAGCTCGCCCAGTTGAAGCTATTCCAGGAATGTTAGAATTTGACATTCCTGTTCATGGCGACAACCGTGGCTGGTTTAAGGAGAACTTCCAAAAGGAAAAAATGTTGCCTCTCGGCTTTCCTGAAAGCTTCTTTGCAGAAGGAAAATTGCAGAATAATGTTTCCTTCTCTCGTAAAAACGTTCTTCGTGGTCTTCACGCAGAGCCTTGGGATAAATACATTTCAGTAGCAGACGGCGGTAAGGTTTTGGGAACTTGGGTCGATCTACGTGAAGGCGAAACCTTCGGTAATACCTACCAAACCGTTATCGATGCTTCAAAAGGTATCTTCGTTCCGCGCGGAGTAGCGAATGGTTTCCAAGTCTTGTCAGATTTCGTGGCTTACAGCTACTTGGTTAACGACTACTGGGCTTTGGAACTCAAGCCTAAGTATGCTTTCGTCAACTACGCTGACCCTAGCCTCGATATCCAGTGGGAAAACCTAGAAGAAGCAGAAGTTTCAGAAGCAGATAAAAATCACCCACTCCTCAAAGACGTCAAGCCTTTGAGAAAAGAGGACCTCTAATGTTTCAAGCCTTTTTGGAAATAGCAGAGCAGTTAAACAAGTTAGGAATCACTCCCTTGTTAATGGGCTCAGTTGGTTTGGAAAGGCGTACAGGGAGGGACTGGCAGGCAGGAGATTTAGATATTCATGTTCCAAGTGATCCGCGTGGCTGGGAAGCCCCAGATGACGAACGGATTTATCAGGCGGACTCCTTGATTTCTATGATGAATCAGCTAGGTTATGTCCTGGTTGACCGTCATGAACATGAATTCCATAAAGACAGCTTATCTGTTGAATTTGGAGGCCTACATTCACTGCCTGAATTTGCTTGTGTAGAGCTAGAAGATTTGGAAGAACTAGAAACAGCAGGTGTTCGCTATTACCTACCGACACTTGAACAATACCTGAAAATCTATCAAGCCTCTTCCAAAGATTCCTACCGTGCAGAAAATAACAATCAAAAAGACTTTGCCAAGATTGCTTACTTGAAGGAAATCTTGAGGTAAAAAAAGCGAGCGAAGCGAGCAGTTCTGCGTGTCATCGCCGTAGTGAGAAGCTCCTTTGCTTTGCTAAGGAGCGGGGGAAACCATGAGACCTTAGGCTCATGGTTTAGTAATGAAACACCTTGGTGGTTGCTTACGATCCCACTACCTAAGATGACACACAAAAAAGAAAAAACTTTTCGGAGAAAAAAATGTCTCAATTTAAAAATATTATCGTAACTGGTGGAGCTGGTTTTATCGGTTCCAACTTCGTACACTATGTATACAACAACCATCCAGAAGTCCACGTGACTGTTTTGGATAAATTAACATATGCAGGAAACAAGGCGAACTTGGAAGCTATTCTTGGTGACCGTGTTGAGCTTGTTGTTGGCGACATTGCAGATGCTGAATTAGTTGACAAATTGGCTGCTAAGGCAGATGCCATTGTTCACTATGCGGCAGAAAGCCACAACGACAACTCTCTCAACGATCCAAGCCCATTTATCCATACCAACTTTATTGGTACCTATACTCTTCTTGAAGCGGCTCGTAAATACGATATCCGTTTCCACCATGTATCGACCGACGAAGTATACGGTGACCTTCCTTTGCGTGAAGATTTGCCAGGTCATGGCGAAGGTCCAGGCGAGAAATTTACTGCGGAAACCAACTACAACCCATCATCACCTTACTCATCAACCAAGGCTGCTTCAGACTTGATTGTTAAAGCATGGGTGCGTTCGTTTGGTGTTAAAGCAACGATTTCAAACTGTTCAAACAACTACGGTCCTTACCAACACATCGAGAAATTTATCCCACGCCAAATCACCAACATCTTGGCAGGTATTAAGCCAAAACTTTACGGTGAAGGGAAAAACGTCCGTGACTGGATTCATACCAACGACCACTCGACTGGTGTTTGGGCAATTTTGACAAAAGGCCGTATGGGTGAAACTTACCTAATCGGTGCTGACGGTGAGAAGAACAACAAAGAAGTGCTTGAATTGATTCTTGAAAAAATGGGTCAACCAAAAGATGCTTACGACCACGTGACTGACCGTGCAGGACACGATTTGCGCTATGCTATTGACGCAAGCAAACTTCGTGATGAGCTAGGATGGACACCACAATTCACAGACTTTTCTCAAGGTTTGGAAGAAACTATCCAGTGGTATACAGATAACCAAGACTGGTGGAAGGCTGAAAAAGAAGCTGTTGAAGCCAATTATGCTAAGACACAGGAAGTTATTAAATAAGACAATTGAAGGCTGGGGCTTTGGCCCAAGCCTTTCTTGAAACGAGGAGCAAACATGATTTTAATTACAGGTGCAAATGGTCAGTTGGGTACAGAATTGCGTTATCTCTTGGATGAGCGTGGCGTTGAGTATGTGGCCGCTGACGTAGCAGAAATGGATATCACGGATGCAGACAAGGTAGATGCCTTCTTTGCAGAAGTTAAGCCAAGCGTTGTCTACCACTGTGCAGCCTACACAGCGGTTGATATGGCAGAAGATGAAGGCAAGGAGCTCAACTACAAGATCAACGTAACAGGTTCTGAGAATGTTGCTAAAGCGGCAGCTAAATACGGTGTAACACTCGTTTACATCTCTACAGACTATGTCTTCAATGGTGATTTGCCAGTCGGTCAAGAGTGGCAAGTAGATGACCAACCAGATCCTCAATCAGAATATGGTCGTACCAAGCGCTTGGGTGAGGAAGCAGTTGAGAAATTTGCTGACAAATTCTACACTGTTCGTACAGCTTGGGTCTTTGGTAACTACGGTAAAAACTTTGTTTTCACCATGCAAAATCTTGCGGAAACTCGCGATACTTTGACGGTTGTCAATGACCAACACGGTCGTCCAACTTGGACCCGTACCCTTGCGGAATTCATGGTACACTTGGTGGACACCAAGCAAGCATTTGGTTACTACCATTTGTCAAATGATGCGACAGAGGATACAACTTGGTTTGACTTCGCGACGGAAATCCTCAAGGATACTAATACCAAGGTATTGCCAGTAGATTCTAGTCAATTCCCAGCCAAAGCCAAACGTCCATTTAACTCAACCATGAGCTTGGACAAGGCAAAAGCCACAGGCTTTGTCATCCCGACCTGGCAAGAGGCTTTGGAAGCATTTTACAAACAAGAAAAGAAATAATCTACAGGAGATGTGTATGAAAAAGAAAGCGATTGTTAAGCCGTTGTTGACGTCAGCAATCCTTCTGGCTTTACTAGGAGGTGCTACATTACCGTCCGGAGCTGTTTCAGTTGTAGCAGCAGAGACAAGTCAAAGTACGACCTATCATTTAACTGATGATGAAAAAGTTGCCGTACGTGAATATATTCAAGCTAAAATGACTATTGATATGCAAGAATATAGTTTGGCGTTTCTTGAGGGAATGATGGAAGAAATGGCTTCGGGTAGTGCTGAAGCTGCATGGGATGAAGAAATTGCAGACTTGAAGGCAAACTTAACAGCAGAGCAAGTTGTTGTTTTAGATGAACTCGAAGCAAATTTAATTGGTAGCATAGCCCAACATTACCATTACTTATTTGAGACACATACAGTCGCTGGAAAAAGCGGAAGAGAAGAAGCAGCGGCTATAGTTTCTAAGTACGAGTCTGAAGATGATGCAAGTACTCCTGAAGCCGAATTGGCTGCATTGAAATACGCTAGAGAAGTTATCGTTGAACTACTGAATAAAGAGTCGGCAGCGATTGATAATTATATTGCTTATGCAGAAGCAACTGGACAAGAATTAGCTGGATTATTGGAAAGTGGAAACTCTAATTTAGAAACTATTACATCTGCAACTATAGGATATGGTCAAGCTCTTGCAACTGCTTCGCAACCAAAATTTCCATATGACTTTTCAGAAATAGACCGACAGATTGCAGAACTAACTGCTAGTCTACAATCAAAAGTCGAGGATAAAAGTACAGCTAATATTGAAAATACTGGGGCACAAACAAGTCAAAGCGCTACAAATGGCTCAAATGATTTGCAAGATGTTCCAGGTCAAGGGGATGGTCAGATTTCTGATGTAGCTACAGGAAAAGGCAGTATTTCCGAAGCAGGTCAGAAAAAGGTTATACCAAATGATAAAGCTAAAGTATTACCAAAAACTTCAGGGAAATCTGGTCTTCCATTAACTGTACTAGGGCTCGTAACAATTTTTGCTGGTTGGTTATTGACAAAGAAGCAAGAAGAAAAATAGAAGATTAGTGTAATTGCATCTATTTTGAGAAATATAGTTGTTTTTACATGTGAAATATATAAAGGAGATATTTGTGAAAAAAAGAACGTTGTTATTTCTTTCTTTGTGTGCATCAGCGTTGAATGCTCAGCTTGTTCAAGCGGATATGGTAAATGCCCCATCTAGTCAAGTTTCTTCATCTCAGGTTGCTGAAACTGGCGGGCAACTATCTGTCGTTGATGAGGCTGGTCAGATTAAAGCTATTCTATCGAACATTCAAGGGGAAATTATTGGTGTTACAGCCCAGTTTAGCTCTGAAACAAATAGCGGCATTACTGTCACCTTCTCAATGGATGAGCAGGGTAGATACGTAGCGGTTTTGGATCGGTCTGCATTTGCGGAGGAAGACCAAGTCTTTTCGCTGAAGTTAACAGCACAATTAACAGATGGAAGTTTTCAGACCTTATCAGATTATAGTTTCGAGTGGAAGAAGGATGTCGTAAGCGCGGCTGAGAAGCCTACTACTTTGGATAATAGTGATGCAACTCCGTCTAAAATTGAGGTGGAAGCAACTTCGACTACTACAAGCTCAACGGTTAATTCTAGTTTGACAGCAGGTGCAACAAGTAGTACCTCGAATTCGCTGACAAGAAGTTCTTCAAATACGATTGCAGGAAGTTCGAATGGCTCTACAAGTGTTCCAAGTGCTCGAGTCAGTACTGCTTCCAGTTCGGTCAATGTTACACAACCTACAGGCACCATCACAATTGAAAATCGTAACGATGCCCAAGGTACCTTCGATGTTCGCATCACTAATGTTTCATCACCGAAAGATATAGCAAGTGTTATCTTACCCACTTGGTCACAGTCAGACGATTTACGCTGGTATGAAGCAAAGCGTCAAGCAGACGGAAGTTATAAATTAACTGTCAATAAGAAAGATCATAAATACCGCACAGGTACCTACACGGTTCACTTATATTATAAGGACTCAAGTGGTGGCCTAACAGGTGCAGGTGGAACAACGACTCATTTATCAGAAGTGAAGCCAACAGGTACCATTACAATTGAAAATCGTAACGATGCCCAAGGTACTTTCGATGTTCGTGTTACTAATGTTTCATCGCCGAAAGATATAGCAAGTGTTATTTTACCCACTTGGTCACAGACGGATGATTTACGTTGGTATGAAGCCACTCGTCAGTCAGATGGCAGTTATAAGTTAACTGTTAATAAGAAGGACCATAAGTACCGTACAGGTACCTACACGGTTCATTTATATTATAAGGATTCAAATGGTGGTTTGACAGGTGCAGGTGGAACAACGACTCATTTATCAGAAGTGAAGCCAACAGGCACCATCACAATTGAAAATCGTAACGATGCCCAAGGTACCTTCGATGTTCGCATCACTAATGTTTCATCACCGAAAGATATAGCAAGTGTTATTTTACCCACTTGGTCACAGACGGATGACTTACGTTGGTATGAAGCCACTCGTCAATCAGATGGCAGTTATAAGTTGACTGTTAATAAGAAGGACCATAAGTATCGCACAGGTACCTACACGGTTCATCTATATTATAAGGATTCAAATGGTGGTTTGACAGGTGCAGGTGGTACAACAACTCATTTATCAGAAGTGAAGCCAACAGGTACCATCACAATTGAAAATCGTAACGATGCCCAAGGTACTTTCGATGTTCGTGTTACTAATGTTTCATCGCCGAAAGATATAGCAAGTGTTATTTTGCCAACTTGGTCACAGACGGATGATTTACGTTGGTATGAAGCAACGCGTCAAGCAGACGGAAGTTATAAATTAACTGTCAATAAGAAAGATCATAAATACCGCACAGGTACCTACACGGTTCATCTATATTACAAGGATTCAAATGGTGGTTTGACAGGTGCAGGTGGTACAACAACTCATTTATCAGAAGTGAAGCCAACAGGTGCCATCACAATTGAAAATCGTAACGATGCCCAAGGTACCTTTGATGTTCGTGTTACTAATGTTTCATCGCCGAAAGATATAGCAAGTGTTCTCTTACCTACCTGGTCTCAGTCAGACGATATACGTTGGTATGAAGCAAAGCGTCAAGCAGATGGCAGTTATAAGTTAACTGTTAATAAGAAAGACCATAAGTATCGTACAGGTACCTACACGGTTCACTTATATTATAAGGACTCAAGTGGTGGCCTAACAGGTGCAGGTGGAACAACGACTCATTTATCAGAAGTGAAGCCAACAGGTACCATCACAATTGAAAATCGTAACGATGCTCAAGGTACCTTCGATGTTCGTGTTACTAATGTTTCATCGCCGAAAGATATAGCAAGTGTTCTCTTACCTACCTGGTCCCAGTCAGACGATATACGTTGGTATGAAGCTACTCGTCAATCAGACGGTAGTTATAAGTTAACTGTTAATAAGAAGGACCATAAGTATCGTACAGGTACCTACACGGTTCACTTATATTATAAGGACTCAAGTGGTGGCCTAACAGGTGCTGGCGGTACAACGACTCATTTATCAACCCCGTCGGTACAGCGCTCCTACACAGTCTATATTGACCCAGGACATGGAGGGCGAGACTCAGGAGCTTCTTATGGAGGCGTACATGAAAAAAATCTTGCTTTGTCTGTTTCAAATAAGTTGCGTGAAAATCTCTTGAAATATGGAATCAATGTTTTGATGACCCGTACAGGTGATTATGATGTAGACTTCAAAACAGAGAGGTCACGAATGACGAATGCAAGCAACGCAGACTTATTTATTAGTATCCATTTTAATGCGACGGGTGCAGGAGTTTCGAATGCAACTGGTATCGAAACATATTGGTATCAATACGATCCGGAATACCAACCTAAAATTAATAAAGAAATGCATAATAACCCTACTCGTTTAGCTGAAAGTGAGATTTTAGCTAACAAGGTTCAGGAGAGTTTAATTAAGGAAACAGGTGCAGTTAACCGTGGCGTAAGAAGAGAAACTTTTGCAGTCCTTCGCGAGACAGCAATTCCTGCTATTCTAGTGGAGCTAGGATTTATGGATAATCCTTCGGAGTTACAAGTTATCAAACAAGATTCTTATCACACTCGCCTTGCGAAAGCATTGGCACAAGGTGTGATGAACTGGTATGGTGCTGTTGAGGGAAAGTAGGAACTGCAGGTACAGGTATTGAAACAGGAAAACTTTCTAATGATCAGAAAAGTTTCATAGCTAATCTAGTGCCTGCAATTGAGCAAAATTCAAAAGTGAATTCTGTCCTTTCGAGCGTCATGTTATCTCAAGCCATCCTAGAAAGTGCATGGGGAACGTCATACTTGGCGACTCATGGGAATAATCTTTTTGGCATCAAAGCGGATGCTGCATGGACGGGGGATACAATTGAAATCATTACCAATGAATACCGTGATGGTGAGAAGAAGCAAGAAAAGCACTTGTTTAGAAAATATAATTCATGGAATGAAAGTGTAGCAGACTATGCTAAGTTCTTTACCTCTACTCCGTGGAGAATAAAAAATTACCAGAGTTTTAGGGAGGCAACTGATTATCAACAAGCGATTCTTGCGTTAAGACAATCTGGATATGCTACTGATCCGAAATATGGTGAAAAATTACGATCAATTATCGAGAATTACAAGCTTTATCTTTTAGATAATTAAGTTTTTTGGATGATTGATGATAAAATAGCCTTGCTCAAAAACGAGCAAGGCTATTTTTATCACTCATATAGATCTGTTAGAGGTCGTTTATCAACGGCACTATTGTATTCTAGTTGTAAGTAGGTTTGGTAAAGTGATAGGCTTGATATGTCTTCAATTTGTTGGCCGCTATTATCGATGTTTCCCCAACTAGTAATGATAGGTGCTTCGATTTGCATATCGCTCAAAAATTGTTGGTAAGGTGATCGAGGAAGGGCATAGTCGGATTCGGATAAAATATCCATCAAATATGGAACGAGATAGTTTGGGCTAATAGTTGTAGATTCACGTTCCTTAATATCAAAATTAGACCAAATCACAAAAGGGGTAGAATATTTAGCAGCAGGATTATTTTCATCCATAAACTGCGCGTAAAATTCTTGACTCAAACTAGGTTGGTGATCGCCGTACATGACGATGACCGTAGGCTCTTTGTAAGTGCTAAAGAAAGTAATTAAATCAGCAAATGCTTCGTCCGTCTTCTTCATGCTAGTCAAAAATTCTGTTTCAGCTAAGTATTCAGATGTTGAACCATTAATGCTGACTTCACGAGGGTAAATTTCTTCCGTACTTGGATAGCCTCCATGTCCTTGCATGGTAACAACAAAGCTAAATAGAGGCTGGTCTCCTTTTTGGGTATAAAGTTCTTTTATTCCGTTGAACAAGAATTGATCAGATGGCCAGCCACGATCGATTGTTAGTGGTGCTAAGCTACTAATAGCAGGTTCCGAATCTAAAAAATAAGATTTATTAAATCCTAGTAGAGGATATACTGCATGACGGTTGTAATTATTTCCAGATTGAGGATGTAGAGCCACGGTCTCATAATTTTTATCTTTTAGATAGGATGTAAAACTTGGTCGTTCTTGTGTGATAATCTGTTGATATGGAAATAAATTAGAAGATAGTAAACTGATTGGGTTACTTGTCAGAACTTCATACTCTGTATTAGCTGTTCCGCCTCCAAATACAGAAACGTTTAATGTACCGTGAACAGCATTATCTGTTAAAGCATGTTGGTTTGAGAGTGGGTCAGGCTCCATATTTAATCCCTGTAAGTTTGAAAAATCACTCTGTGATTCATTCTGTATAAAGATAATATTAGGCCGGATTGTTTGTTTTTCTGTTTCAGGAGAGTACTTCTCAAGAACTTCATTAAGTTTGGGAACTGAGTATCCGTCAGGCTTAGTTATTTTACTATCTTCATAGAAAGAGGCGAGCGAGAGTGGCAGCCCAAATTGACCGTAGGTCACGTACATTCTCCAGTAGTTCAATGATATATTTGCATTAGAGACGATAGTTTTATTAATCATTGGAACGATTGTTATTAAAGTTATATATCCTAGTAAGATTCTGCTGAAACGTTTCGGCCATTTGAAATCATAACTAGAATAGAACGTTCTAGAAGGTAGAAGTTTTGGTAAATATAATTTAGGGATAAAGAAAAAGAAGGTCAATAAAATATAAGAAAATACCATGCTTTGTAGCATCCGATTGTTGATATTAATCGCTACGCTAGAAGCTACATTTAATCCATCTGTGATTTGAAAAAGATTATAAAATAATAGAGGAGCACCACGGCTGTCAATCAAAAGTTGGTTACTTATACCAATAAATACTGAAGCGGACAGAATTAATAGGCTGGCAAATCGTAGGTTAGTTGTAAAGACCAGTATTAGGTAGAGGACTCCGATAATGATTAGATTGTTCCAAAGACTGTTTGGGGAAAGAGTAGAGAATTGTGAGTAGCTATTTTCAATAATAAATAATGAAAAAATGGGAACTAGAAGATAAATCACTGATAGGCTAATCGTTTTGAAGGCTTTAGAGATATGACCTCGGAGTTGTTTGTATCCTAAAAGACCAAAAAATATCAGGAAAGTTAGTGCAACTAATAGCTGTTGGGTTTCCATTTTATTAAAACTGGAATTAAACAGTACTAGTTCGTTGCGATATAAACGTGGGAATGTAAAAGTAGTGAATATATATTGAGTGATTAATAATATTGTTAAGATGCTGATATGTCTTCTCTTGATTCTCCATGTTGATCCATTTAAGATAAAGCATGATAGGCCTAAAGCAAGGACTATTAAGTGGAGATACCAAAATTGATTATCTTTAGTTATCCCTAAAGTATAGGGAAGTTCAATAAAGGCTAAATTTTTATATTTATCTCCAGTTGATGTGTCAACGGATTCAACCAATTGTCCACCAACTTTAATTTTTACAATAGTCGGATTTTCACTAACAAAGTATTCAAATGATAAGGTTCTTACAGAAGAGGAAGATTTAATTATGAGTGAATTTTCCTCACCTAGAGAAGAGAAATTAGGGATTAAATCAGCATCATTGATTCCCCATTGGTTTTCTATAATTTCTGATGAATGAATATAGCGTCCATTTATTTGGATGCTGTCGATTACTTGGTTTGGTTGTTCTGCGATTATTTCTATAGTTCCATCATTTTTTGTAGAACCTAATTCGTTTTGAATGAGATGTGCATAGAGAAAAAAACTTCCAATCAATCCGATGGAGATTAGTATGTGAATAAGCTGTTTGATTAATTTCATATTTATTAACAATTCTAAGTTTTATATTTTTATGTAAAAGCCAGTACATATTATATCAAATTTTTCTTATTAACTCAAAATTTGTTTTTACCTATACTGTGGAGTTAGAAGTGTAGAAAAAGAAAAGGCTTTATAGCCAAACTAGGATAGAATTAGGAAAAAAAACTAAAAAATGGTATAATGAAAAGAACTGCAATTTGATGGAGAGGATTCATGAAACACGTTTTTATTATCGGTAGTCGTGGACTGCCAGCAAAATATGGTGGCTTTGAGACCTTTGTCCAACAATTGGTCAGTCACCAGCAATCTGAGAAGATTCATTACCATGTGGCTTGTTTATCGGATACAAGTCATCATCAACATTCGACCTACTTAGGTGCAGATTGCTTCACCATTAATCCACCAAAACTTGGACCGGCTCGTGTGATTGCTTATGATATGATGGCGATCGCTTATGCCCTTAAAATCATTAAGGAACAGCAGATAGAGCGACCAATTTTCTATATCTTGGGAAATACCATAGGTGGCTTCATAGCACCTTTTGCGAAAAAGATTCACTCTGTTGGAGGTACCTTGTTTGTCAATCCAGATGGTTTGGAATGGAAACGGGCCAAGTGGGCTAAGCCAGTCCAGAGGTATCTAAAATTTTCTGAAAAAATGATGGTCAAATATGCTGATTTGATTATTGCTGATAATGAGGGAATTGAGGATTATATTCAATCTGAATACTCGGCTACCAATACACGCTTTATTGCCTATGGTACAGATTTAAGTCCGACTAAGTTAACAAAAGAATCTGAGCCAGTTCGCCAATATTTTACAAATTGGAACATTAAAGAGAAAGAATTTTATCTGATTATCGGTCGTTTTGTACCCGAGAATAACTATGTGACAGCAATTCGGGAGTTTATGGCAAGCAACACGAGACGTGATTTAGTCATCGTTGCAAACCATGAAGGCTCTGCCTATTTTCAAAAATTGAAAGATGAGACAGGCTTTATATCCGATAAGCGGATTAAGTTCGTAGGAACAGTATATGACCAAGAACTACTTAAGTATCTGCGCCAAGAATGTCGAGCTTATATTCATGGACATGAAGTTGGAGGAACCAATCCTAGTCTCCTAGAAGCGCTGGCGCAAACCAATGAAAATTTGGTTTTAGGTGTTGATTTTAACCGCAAAGTTGCCCTAGAAGGTGCTCGGTATTGGAGTAAGGAGTCAGGTAGCCTGAGTCAATTAATTAACCAAATTGATGAGAATGCTGAAGCGATGGAATTAGGAGAAATTGCGAAAAAACACATGAAGGATGAATACACCTGGGAAAAAATCGTCCAAGAGTACGAGGAATTATTTTTACAATGAAAGTAAACATACTCATGTCGACCTACAATGGTCAACAGTTCTTAGCTGAGCAAATTCGCTCTATCCAAGAACAGACTTACACAGACTGGACACTATTTATTCGTGATGATGGTTCCAGTGATCGAACTAGAGAGATTATTAAAGATTTTGTTGAACAAGATCAGCGAATTCATTTCATAGATGTTGAGACAGACGAAAATCTCGGTGTCATCAAAAGTTTTCATAGGCTAGTTCATTATGATACTGCTGATTTCTATTTTTTCAGTGACCAAGATGATGTTTGGCTGCCAAATAAACTGGAAGTTAGCCTGAAAAAAGCACAAGCCTATCCAACAAATTTGCCATTGATGGTTTATATGGACCTCAAAGTTGTCAATCAAAATCTAGAGGTTATGGCAGAAAGCATGGTAAAATCTCAATCTCATCATGCCAATACGGAATTGGTGCAAGAGTTGACTGAGAATACTGTAACTGGCGGTGTCGCCATGATTAATCATCATCTTGCTGAAATGTGGCAAGTAACTGAGGATATTTTGATGCACGATTGGTACTTAGCCTTACTTGCTTCAGCCTTTGGAAATTTGGTGTTTATTGATCAACCAGGGGAACTGTATCGCCAGCATTCTGATAATGTTTTAGGGGCTCGAACACTCTCAAAACGCTTTAAAAAATGGATTCGTCCTCACATTTTATTTGCGGTTTATTGGGACTTAATTAAAAATAGTCAAAAACAAGCCCGTCATTTACTACAAATGCCTCTATCTCAGTCAAATAGAGAGTTAATTGAAGCATTTGTAACCATTATGGATAAACCAATGCTTGAACGATTCAGGATTTTGAGAAAATATGGATTGAGGAAAAATAAGGCTTTCCATACATTGGTATTTACAACACTCATTATTACAAAATTTGCTTATAAGGAATAGTTATGAACTTATTGAATAGAGAAAACCAAATTCTTTTGAAAGAAATGGTAAAAACTGATTTTAAACTGCGTTATCAAGGTTCTTTGATTGGTCACTTGTGGTCAATCCTAAAACCATTGTTACTTTTTACAATTATGTATTTAGTCTTTGTACGTTTTTTGCGTTTTGATGATGGAACTCCACATTATGCAGTAAGCTTACTGCTGGGTATGGTTACTTGGAACTTTTTTACTGAAGCAACCAACATGGGAATGATGTCCATTGTTTCTCGTGGAGATTTGTTGCGTAAATTGAATTTTTCGAAAGAAATTATTGTCTTTTCTTCAGTTGCAGGAGCTGCAATTAATTACGCCATTAACTTAATGGTTGTGTTTGTATTTGCTGCTATTAACGGGGTTCCCTTTACTTGGTCCGTTTTAGTTATAATCCCATTGTTTTTTGAATTGGCATTACTAGCAACAGGTATAGCTTTCATTCTATCTTCTTTATTTGTAAGATTTAGAGATATTGGTCCAATTTGGGAAGTGTTCTTACAGGCTGGATTGTATGCAACACCAATTATTTATTCATTGACATTTATTTTACAGCGTGGGCAAGTAACATTTGCTAAGTTGATGATGTTGAACCCTGTTGCACAAATTATTCAAGACTTGAGACATTTTATTGTTTATTCTGGGAATACTACAGTTAGTGAATTGATTGAAAATCCTGTAATTGTGGCAATTCCGTATATTCTTCCAGTCGTTGTTTACCTATTGGGTATAACTGTGTTTAGAAAAAATGCCAAAAAGTTTGCGGAGATTTTGTAATGGTAAAAAATAATAATATTGCTGTAAAAGTAGAACATGTTAGCAAGAGTTTTAAACTTCCAACGGAGAGTAGTCAGAGTCTAAGAACTACTTTAGTCAATTTATTTAAAGGGATTAAAGGCTACGTAGAGTATAATGTTTTGCAGGATATCAGTTTTGAAGTTGAAAAAGGGGACTTTTTTGGAATTGTTGGTCGCAATGGTTCTGGTAAGTCGACACTGTTAAAAATTTTATCTCAAATATATGTTCCTGAAAGAGGGACTGTAGCTGTGGATGGTAAATTAGTTTCTTTTATTGAACTTGGTGTTGGTTTTAATCCGGAACTAACTGGTAAGGAAAATGTATACCTAAACGGTGCTATGTTGGGATTTACTGCAGAAGAAATTGATGCAATGTATGATGATATTGTTGAATTTGCGGAATTAAGTGAATTCATGAATCAAAAGTTGAAAAACTATTCTAGTGGTATGCAGGTACGTTTAGCCTTTTCAGTTGCCATTAAAGCTCAGGGAGATATTCTGATACTTGATGAGGTTCTAGCAGTCGGTGATGAGGCTTTTCAGCGTAAATGTAATGATTACTTCCTAGAGCGTAAAAAAAGTGGAAAAACGACCATTCTTGTCACCCATGATATGGGAGCTGTGAAAAAGTATTGTAATAAAGCTCTTCTTATAGAGAAAGGATACGTCAAGGCATTAGGAGAACCTGATGATGTAGCTAATCAATACAGTTTTGATAATGTGCTTGCCTCAATAAGCGAAGTTACAGAAAACGAAGAACCTCTGCATCAGAGTGATATTGTAAAAGATTTGCAGATTAACCTGGTCTCAAAAAATCAAATTGAACCGGATGAATCAATTGAAATCGAGTTTAGATATACGGTTTTAGAAGATATTGAAACACATGTTGCATTTACATTTTTAGATTTAGAACGTCATTTTGATGTATATAATGACAATTCTATGGATTTAAAAATATTTGGTAAAGGCGAGAAGTTTTTCCGAGTGAAATGTAAGCTACCTTCAATTAATCAGGCAAAATTAAAAATGGCGGTGTCAGTACGAAATAGTAATAAGCAGCCGTTATTATTTGCCAAGACATCTGACACACCAGCTATTTTTATTAGTAGGAAGTTTAGTACTGATAATATTGCAGAGGAAGACGCAGCAACCGGGTTTATTCAGAGAAATAGTCAATGGGAGCTGCTAGATTAATAAAATATAACGGAGGCAGAATGTCGCGTTTGTTGGTATATGTTCACTATAATAAATATAATGTTGTTAGTGAATATATTTATTATCAATTAAAGTCGATACGAAGTATTTATTCAGACATAGTTTTTGTTTCTAACAGCCATGTTTCAAAGGACATAGTACAATATTTACAGTCGGAACGACTGATTGATTTTTTTATCCAAAGAGATAATATTGGTTATGATTTTGCGGCATGGAAAGAAGGGCTGAATCAAGTAACATTTTATCAATATGATTCGGTAACTCTGATGAATGATACATGTTTCGGCCCCCTCTGGGACCTAGAGGATTATTATAGTCAATTTAACAGTGATGTTGATGTAGATTTTTGGGGGATGACCAATCACTTAGAGACAAAGATAGATAGTGTAGTTGTCCCGGATCATTTACAGTCATATTTTATGGTATTTAAAAAACGAATCTTGCAGAGTCAAGCATTTGTTGGTTTTTGGTCATCGGTAAGTGAGTTAACAGATATTCAAGATGTTATAAAATTATATGAGAGCCAATTGACAAAAATACTTTTATCAGAGGGTTATAGCTATAAGTGTGTATTAGATACGTCCATTTATTGTAAAACCCTTGAAAATAGCAACATTACACTAGAATATCCAGAAGTTATACTTAAAAATAATGTTCCATTCATAAAAATAAAGAGTTTTACCGAATATCCAGATAGAATATACTCTTTATTACATCTTATTAGGATGAAAACGAAATATCCAGTTGAATTAATCGAGAGGCATTTGAGGCAGATAATTATTCCGGGTACGAGTTTTATTCCTCAAATACGGGTTTCGCAAACAACAGAAACCGCTCGTTATTCGACATCGGTGCTTCTTCATATTCACATAGAATCAGTGTCTATTTTTGAAGAGTATATTGAAGAGTTATGCAAAATAGCCGATAGGTGCCAGTTACTAATAACATTGCCAGAAACTGATTTTTCAAATAATTTTAGTATAGTTGAGAGATATTTATTCACCTACCAATTGAGAGCACAGATTGTAAAACTCACAGATGAATTGCATTTTTTTGAAATAGTAAATAACTATATGGGAGATGCCAAATATCTTGCTCATATAACTGTCAAACAAACAAAGGAAATAAAATATTCTGGAGAGGATATTATTGACAGGCATCAGTTGAGGAAAATGTTTTTTACATCATTCGATGCAGTGATTTCTAATTTTGAATCACAATCTAATTTGGCTGTAGTTATTCCGGACTTAACAATTAATCAAAGATATGATAGAAAAAGCCTTCGTGAGGGCAATCCAGAACTTATTCGTCAATTGAATATACTCTATGAATCACTTGTGAGAACTAAGAAAGTTGATTTTTATAAAGTGCCTTATATAATTGGAGAAGAAGTAAGTTGGTATTGGATAAAAACAGAACACTATAAAAAGCTTGAGGAAAAATTTAGAAACATTGATTTTTCAAAAGAAGATAGATTATTGCTAGTTCCAATATTATTTATTTATAGCGCGTGGGATTTATCAAATGATTATGCAGTGGTCGAGAATACTGAAAATGTGAGTCCAATATTGGAAAAGATTAGTTTTTCCAGCGAAAGGGAATTACGTTTAATTATTGAAGAAAAAGAATTTTTACAAATTGGACTGAGAAGGACACTAAAGATAATATCTGTTGGAATTGTAAGTGTGTTTAAGATGATAAAGAAATCTCTATTAAAAAATTAGGGATAACGGATGACAAACAAGGGGAAGATAGTGTGAAGAGCAAAATAGTATCACCGAAAACAATATTTATTTGGAATTTATTAGGAAGTATTTCTTCAGCAGCAATATCAATATTTTTATTGTTACTAGTAACACGTTTGTTGACGGAATTAGAGGCTGATATTTTTAGTTTTGCTTATGCAGTAGCAAATCTTTTTGTAATCATTGCTAGTTTTCAGGTAAGAGATTATCAAGCGACTGATGTTTCGAAAAAGTTTTCGTTTAGCCAGTATCTTGCAACAAGGCTTATAACAATCACTATTATGCTATTACTTGCCTTAAGCTATATTTTTCTGTCTAAATATGAATTTCAAAAATCTGCTTGTATTTTCCTAATATGTTTGTATCGCGGAAGTGACGCTCTGTCGGATGTTTTTCAAGGATTGTTCCAACAAAATGCTCGGCTAGATATTGCAGGTAAATCACTTTTTTTGAGAAACTCTATTGTGATTTTGACATTTGGACTTGGTTTGTTTATAACCAATAACCTGCTACTCTCATTAATCTATCTAGTCATTAGCTCATATTTATTTGTTTTCTTTTTTGATGTTCCGAATTTGTTTCAATTTACGAGGGTTATCAAAGAAGAAATTAATTTGAAAGCCATTAAAAATATATTGTTAGAATGCTTGCCGTTATTTATTAATGCATTTTTACTTGTTACTATCTATAATCAACCTAAATATGCTCTCAATACTTTTTTTGAGAGAGGTGTTATAGGAACAGGTGTTCAAAGGGATTTTAACATTTTATTTATGCCTGTTTTTTCAATGAATATTTTATTGATTTTGTTTAGACCCATGATAACTCAGTTGGCTATATATAGAAGAGCTGGGGACTATAATCAATTTAAACAATATCAGAAGCGTATCGTTAAAATGGTTGTCGGGTTGGCTGTGTTAGTTTTGGTCGGGGGGATAGTATTGGGGATTCCAGCATTAAATATTCTCTATGGAACGAATCTTAATAAATACTGGCTAAGCTTTATTATAACAATGCTTGGGGGAATTGCGAGTACCTTTGCAACCATTTGTGATAACATGCTTACTGTTTTGAGGAAGCAAAAGTATCTCGTAATTTCATTTGCAATTTCTTGTCTATTATCCATATTGATTTCTAATCCATTGGTAGAATATTATGGAATATTGGGGGCAGCTATTGCTTTTGTGAGTTCGATGTGGACTTGGTTTTTAATTTCTTTAGTAATATATCTAAAATTGCAAAAACATTTGAATTGGGAAGTACAAGAATGAAGATAGAAAAATTATTTTTAAGGTTAGCAATCCCCTTTTTGTTAATTTCAATATTTGTTATGCCTGTGACAAAGGTTCCTGATGAAGCAACACATGCTTTTATGTCGTGGAATATATTATTTGATTCTCCTACAAGTAGAGATACAGAGGCAATGAATGAATTACGGGCAGCAGATTTTACGTATTCAGAACCGGAGATTCATGCAGTTGATTCTACAGAATATTCAAGCCTTTTTACCAAAATTCGTGATTTTTCAAAGGACCAATTATCTATCGATTTTTCTCTGAAATCGTTAATGAGTACACCTCAGCTAATTGGTTTAGTTGTAGGTAAATTGATTTATCCGTCATATGGTATGATGGTCACTATAGGGCGCCTTTTTAATACAATAGTCTATATTATAGGCATCTACTATTTGATAAAAAAAATAAAGTATGGGAAGATGACTCTGTTTTTTGTCTCACTTTTACCTATGATGATTCAGCAGGCTGGCTCACTGTCTTATGATGTGGTGAACTATCTGGCTGTTGTTGCATTTTTTGTTTTTTATGTTAACTTATTGGTAGACAAGGTACTGACCACCAGGAAATTTATTAATTTAATATTATTATCCTTGCTACTATATTTAACAAAAGCAAATAATATTTTACTTTTGGCACTATTGTTTTTTGTTGATTTTGAATTTGAAGGTGTCTTATCTAAGTTTAATTCGATTTTAAAATGGATTCAAAAGAGAAGATTACCAATTCTTATTTTGGGATTAGGACTAGTTTTACTTGTTAGCTATCTATTCCTACATAATAGAGGTGGTGTCGTGCACTTTGTTAAAGTGATGATAAACAGTTTATTTATCAATAATAGAAATGATCATCTTAATGGTATTTTAACGATTGGTATTTTTGGTTATTTTGGCTGGTTTGTCACTCAATTACCTCTTTGGTTAATTTTCATAGATATTTTCATTTTTACGTTATTATTATTTAATGATGGAAATTTAAAGATAAGTAAAACAGAAGGTCTTGCTTCGTTATTTGTACTCCCTGTTCAGGTAGCTATCATTGTAGCGGGCATGTATTTTGCATGGACACCGACAGCTATTGGACCAAATGCAATAATTTCTCAAGGGGCACAAGGAAGATACTTTACTCCATTTTTAGTCTATCTATTTCCGGCATGTTTAATGTTAAAAGAGCAGGTAAGTGTATCGGTAAAACAGAAGTATTTGATACGGTTGATCACT
Organism: Streptococcus suis; assembly: GCF_029616525.1. Classification (GTDB taxonomy): domain Bacteria; phylum Bacillota; class Bacilli; order Lactobacillales; family Streptococcaceae; genus Streptococcus; species Streptococcus suis_AF. The sequence goes on from NZ_JANFME010000001.1 coordinate 134,819, forward strand.
GGCACAGTAGTCATTAACTTTATCATGTATCTATTTTTGATAGTGGATTATTATTGGTTGTAATTTAAGATAGTGGAAGAGGGAAACGTGAATATATTATTTACATTGAATGATGCTTTTGTTCCGCAAGTAGCAGCTTGTATGGGCTCAATCATGCGAACATTAAACGAAGACGATACATGCCATTTTTATCTTTTCTCAGATGGTATTAGTCAACAGAATAAAGAAAAACTTCATCGATTTGTTACCGACGGAGGAAATAAATTGACAATCGTTGAATTGGAAAACTTGGAATCATATTTTGATTTTGAAGTTGACACAAATGGTTGGGCTTCGGTTGTACTTGCAAGATTACTTGTAGATAAATTACTGCCCGAAGAAGTTGATAGAATCATCTATTTAGATGGAGATACTTTAGTTTTAGAAAATATTCGGGAGCTATGGGAAGTAGATTTGGAGGGGAAAGTCCTTGGAATGTGCCCAGAACCGACAGCTTCGTCTGAGAGAAGAGAAGGCTTAAATTTGGGTACGTATACATATCATAATGCGGGAGTTCTTCTAATCGATTTGAAACGGTGGCGTTCAAAAAGTATAGGAACAATTATTTTTGATTATTATAAAGAAAAAAATGGAGAGCTTTTTGCTAATGATCAAGATGCACTGAATGGAGCGTTGAAAGAAGAGATAAAAACACTCTCAATCACTTATAATTATTTTAATATTTTTGATGTTTATCCATATCGTACATTGGAAAAATTAAGTAGGCCTTCAACGTTTATTTCAAAAGAAGAATTTGTAAAAATTCGTAAGCAACCACGTATTGTTCATTTTTTAGGCGAAGAACGCCCATGGAGAATCGGAAATAAACATCGATTTAGAGAGGACTATGTTTCTGCATTAAATCAGACGCCATGGAAAGGTACTCAATTTGAGAGTGGTTGGCAGCTTTACTTTTTCTGCTTTAATCTTTTTAACATGGTTATGAAGCCTTTTCCTATGTTGCGCTATAAAATTATTACAGTCTTAATTCCTGTATTCATGAAATATAGGAAAATTAGATTACAAAAAGGAGTCTAGGTGTGAAGTTTTCCGTTATTATCCCAGCGTACAATGTTGCTGATTATCTGGAAGAATGTGTGTATAGTGTACTGAATCAGACTTATGAAGAATTTGAAATATTGTTGGTAGATGACGGTTCTACAGATGGTATAACCTCCAATATATGCGATAAATTAGCAGCTAAAGATGATAGGGTGAAGGTATTTCATCAGTCTAATGGGGGATTATCAGCAGCCAGAAATACAGGGATAAAGAACGCTAGTGGTGACTATATTTTATTCCTAGATGGTGATGATTTTTGGACCGATATATGCTTTTTAGATGAAATTAATAGAGAAATAATTTCACATGACGAAGTTATTGATGCAGTTATCTATCCATTTTCCTACTTTTACGGTAAGGATGATGTAGCAGTTCGAAATTTTTCTAAAAAATTACCGTTTCATCAGGTTATTACAGATACGCGCTTACTCGTTGAAACAGGAGCCCTAATCACCCCTGCTTGGAATAAGTGTGTCAGAAGAGATAAATTTACCTCTGCTCTTAATTTCTTGAGTGGATATTTATATGAAGATGGTATTTGGTGTGCAAATTTACTTAAGGAACTGAATAATTTTATAGTCATGGACAACACACAGTGCATGTATCGTCAGAATCGAACTGGAAGTATTACAAACACTATCACGCTTCGGCATATAGAACATGCCTTTAGAGGAATTGAAGAAAATTTAAAGAATTTTAAACAACTATCGAATGAGAAGCAAGAAGCACTTTTGATTTATTTATCAAATTCTTATATTTCCATCTTGCCATTTGTATTTCCATATCTGAATAATTCTGATATAAAAATGTTTGTGAAAAAATTTAGATATTTGCTAAAATATTCACAGAGGGTAGAACTTGTTTCGTTTAGAATCTCAGGTTTAATGACCAGAGTTCTGGGGATATATGTATCAACATTTATTCAGAACAAACTTTTGAAAATTTATAAAAGTAGATAATAATAGAAAGTGATTGGTAACACTGTGAAAAGGTGGATTAGAAATTTCACAACACGATTATTTATCTTATCAGGTAAATACAAACTATTGTTTTATATATTGGAGCTTACTAAAAATGTTGCAAAGTTTTTCTGGAGAATTCCAAAATATATAAAGCGAACTATACTAGCTTTGCAACGTGATAAGCAACGTAGAAATAATTATTCAGATATCAAAAATCGTTACTTGATTTACACAATTTATGAACATCAATCGTCTTTACAGGACTATAAAGTAATTTTTTTAGAGGCATTGGCTAAAATTTCTCGAGATGTTTTAATTGTTGTAAATGGTAAACTTCCACAGGCTGATATAAATCGTTTAGCACAATATGGTAAGGTTTTGGAAAGAGAAAATGAGGGGTATGACGTTGCGGCTTTCCGACATGGGATAATACATACTGGACAAGAGGCGTTACAAAAGTATAATCAGCTCATCTTGGTTAATGATACGAATATTGGTCCTTTTAGAGATTTGGAAGAGGTTTTCTCCGAGTTTAATTCCGATCAGCTAGACTTTTGGGGAATTTCTATGGGTGAGGAGCAACTAGACTTTACTGGTTATAACCCTTATGGTAAAATTCCTAAGCACTTACAATCATATTTTGTTGTTATTGAAAATAGCTTGCTTAGGTATGAAGGATTCTATGATTATTGGGAAAAGCTCTCTGATACGGATTCTCGTAATAAGGCAATTGGAAAACATGAAACTGTGTTTGCAAAATATTTTTATGATCGAGGCTTTAAGTATGATGCACTGATTAAAGACACGAAAGATAGTGCATTGTATATTCATCCGCTTAAATTATTAAAACAAGGTTGTCCATTAGTTAAGTATTCGGCCTTTAGAAATTATGACAGAGAACAATATTTTTGGCATGGTTTAGAAAGAGAATCTGAGATTCCGAATTTGATGGAGTATATTGCTAAGGAAACAGATTATCCGATTGAAGTGGTGTCTTCTATATTAGAAGATTTTAAAACTAGAGAAAATCAATCTTATATTTTGATTATTGATGGTGTCGAAAATATTATTCCACAATGTACACGTTATCGTGTGTTAAATAAGGCTGAGCAATTGCGAGAACTTGGTTATACAGTTCGAGTGATAAATAATTCTCTTGTACAACTTCAGGATGCACAGTTTGCTAGTCATATTATTATTTATAGAGCTCCATTCAATGATATGCTTAAAGAAATATGTAGGGCAGCACACATAAAGAACAGACCTGTTTATTTTGATATTGATGATTTGGTTTTTGATACAAAATTTACAGATGAACTTGAATTTACCCAAGGCTTGAGCAAGAGAGAGAAAAAAGGCTATGATACAAGTGTCTTGGCTTACAAAAAAATGCTTTCTCTCTGCGATTATGCTATCACATCGACTTCGAAATTGAAAGACGAACTCGAACAATATAAAAACAAGGTTATTTTGAATCGCAACGTCATGTCTAAAGAATTAGTTGAGCGTAGTTTACAAGTTAAGAAAAATTCGAACGACAATAAAGTTAAAATAGGATATTTCTCAGGGTCAATTACACACAACGAAAATTTTGATTTAATTAGTCAAGCATTGCTACATCTACTTCAAAAGTACCCGCAAGTGGAATTACATATAGTAGGATATTTAGACATTCCGAAACCATTCCAAAAATTCAAAAAACAGATTGTGAGTCATGAGTATGTTGATTGGAGAAAGCTTCCAATTTTAATTTCACAAGTTGATATTAACTTGGCGCCGCTTGTAACCACAACCTTTAATGAAGCAAAGTCGGAAATTAAATGGATAGAAGCGGCAGCAGTTAAAGTTGTGACAGTCGCAAGTAATCTTGGAGCATTTGAAGAGATGATTCAAGATGGAGTGACTGGAGTTCTAGCAGATGATAACGAATGGGAAAGTAAATTGGAGAGATTGATTCTTGAACAAGACTTGAGAGCACAAATAGCAGAAAATGCTTTTGAATTTGTAATGAATCATTGCACTACAGCAAATAGAATTAATGATTTTTTGAAAGAAGAGTTAGTCTAATGAAACGTATTTTGTTTATTTCTCCTACGACTAGTATGGATAATGGTGCGGAGAAGTCTATTTATTATCTAATGAAGTACCTTATTCAACTGGGACACACAGTTATAAATGTTACTCATGCAATAGGAGGGGAACCGCAAGATAAGCATGAGCAACTTTATAAAATGATAGGGGTTAAGAATTACTATTTGCCAACTGTCAAGTGGTGGTGGCCGGATGCACCAGGTGGAGAAATCCTTAATAGAGAAGAGGCTACAAGCTACTATCGCCAGAATGTTCAGGACATAGCTGAAATTATTGAGCAAAATGAGATAGACTTGGTTATTTCAAATACTGTTAATGTTTTTCAGGGAGCAATTGCTGCCTCATGTCAAAAGGTTCCCCATTTTTGGCTAATTCATGAATTCCCTAAAAATGAGTTTGCTTATTATGCTGATAAAATTGACTTCATAGAAGAGTATTCTTCAGAATTATTTAGTGTGACTGGAGAGTTAAATAATTTTTTAACACCACTATTTAATAAGAAAGTCCATCCGTTTATTTCTTATACTGAGCAAGAAACAAAAGATTTAAAAAAAGGCAACCAAGTTAGAATTGTTTCTGTTGGTCGATTAACAGAAGGAAAAAATCAATTAGAACTTATAAAAGCATATAAGACACTAAATAGATTAGATATTGAATTGGTTTTTATTGGAGGATGGGATAGTAAATACAAAGCAATTTGTGATGAATATATCCATGAAAATAAATTACAGAAAAATGTTAGATTTTTAGGTAACTTAGATAATCCTTGGGAAGAAGTAACTGATAGAGATATCTGTGTTTTCCCCTCATCTATGGAAACTTTTGGCTTAGTCTATGTTGAAGCAATCTTAAGAGGGCTTCCAGTAATTTTATCAGATAATTTAGGACATTTGACGGCATTTGAAATATTTTCAGCAGGTCAAATTTATAAATTGGGCGATATAGAAGAGTTGGTGACTAAGTTAGAGCAAGTGATTGAATCCTTTAGAGATTTTTCAGATAGGGCTCGGCTTGATGTGGAACGTTTACGTACTCTATATACACCGGAAGTTGCCTATAAAGAAATACTGGACGGCATCAATCACTTAGAATATATTGGATACCAAAATACAAATTTAAGTCACATAAAAGAGTTACTGACTTTAAATATACATCCAACAAGATTGGAGCGTTATGCAAGATTGATCAGCAATATCACGACAAAAATCAGACATAAACTTCGACTTTAATAAATAATAGGATAGCTATGCTAAAATATGTATATTACAGTTTCTTCAAATGAGTAGTAGAATCTGAAAAATTATATAGAATTCTAGTTTTAGAGAGAAAAAATGAAAGTATTAATGATTATCCCTGCCTACAATGAAGAAGAAAGTATCCTTCAAACTGTTCAGGGAATTATAGATTATAGAAATAGTGTCAATTTTCAATTGGATTATGTTGTCATCAATGATGGTTCAACAGATAGCACGAAAGAAATTTTGATTCAAAATAAATTAAATGCTGTTCACCTAGTACAAAATTTAGGTATTGGTGGAGCTGTTCAGACGGGATATAAATATGCCTTGGACAATGACTATGACGTAGCAGTTCAATTTGATGGTGATGGTCAACATGACATTCGTTCCTTAAATAGCTTAATTCAGCCAATCTTAGTTGGTCAAGCTGATATGGTGATTGGCTCACGCTTTGTTGGTGAAACCTTGTCAGAATTTCAAACCAGTTTTATGAGAAGATTTGGAATAGGCATTATTTCAAATATGATAAAACTAACAACTGGAAAACGCATTTGGGATACAACATCTGGTTATCGTTTGGGAAATAGAAAAGTAATTGCTCAATTCGCCAGACGATACCCTACTAAATATCCGGAACCAGAATCAACTGTTCATTTACTAAAGCAAAATTTCCAAGTAGTAGAAGCACCTGCTAATATGTTTGAGAGAGCAGGAGGGGTTTCTTCGATTACTCCATTTAAGTCCATCCGCTACATGGTAGAAGTTTGCTCATCTATTTTGATTGCATCGCTTATGAAGGAGGGGGAATAATGACTATACAAGCATTAGCTATGTTTCTTGCCTCACTAGGTTTTTTGTATTTTATTTTTAGGAATATTAATAAAAATAAGATTTTATTCGAACATGCCTTTATGTGGATTGTTATTGGCTTCGGACTGATTGTTTTTGCACTCTTTGATGTTATTCCCATTAAATTGGCTTATTTATTCGGGTTTGGTCTGACTTCCAATTTCTTGTTATCTGTGGCAATTTTTGTTCTCTTGGTGATTGGATTTTTGCATAGTATGGCTTTATCTCAACAAAAGCAGCAGATTAAAAATTTAATTCAAGAAGTATCAATGGCTAAAAAAAGAATCTCTGAGTTGGAGGAGCATCATGCTGAATAACCATACATTTGTTATCTGTGCTTATGGAGATAGTAAGTATCTAGAAGAATGCATCCATTCGTTAAAGCAGCAAACACTTCAATCACAACTCATCCTATACACTAGTACTCCGAGTGAATATATAGAACAAATTTGCCAAAAGAATGCAATCGTAATGCATACCGCGCAAGGAGGAGGTATTGGAAAAGATTGGAATTTAGCACTCTCTTTTGTAACAACCCCTTATGCTACAATTGCTCATCAAGATGATATTTATTTACCAGACTATTGTGAAAAAATAATGTCTCAGATGACAGAGGAAACGTTGATTGCTTATTCAGATTACCAGGAAGTTAAGGAAGGTGTGGCTATTCCCTTAACTTCAAACTTGAAAATCAAGCAACTCATGTTACGGACAATGGCCATGTTTCCCAAATGGAAGTTTTGGCGGAATAGGGTTTTAGCCTTTGGTAATCCAATTTCTTGTCCAGCTGTGACCTATAATTTGAAGAAACTGAATGATTTCAAGTTTAATGAAGAAATGAAAGTTTCTCTTGATTGGTTTGCTTGGTATCAGATTGCGCAAAAAAATGGGAGCTTTACCTTTGTAGATGAGAGTCTGATGTATCATCGTATCCATGAGGAATCTGAGACGACAAATAGCATTGAAAACAATATTCGTACAAAAGAAGACTATGAAATGTATTTGTTGTTCTGGCCAAAGTTTATTGCTAAGTTTCTCCTGAGTTACTATGTTAAGAGTCAAGAGACGAATAATTAAAATTTTTTAGTTACCAATCATTGTATTCCCACCAATTTCTACTCAAAATATTTCAAAAGCATTTCAGAAGTTTTACAAATCAACTTATATTGTCATGTAAATGTAATAAAAAATTTCAAAAGATAGAGGTTTTCATAGGAAAATCTCTTTTTTTGTGCTAGAATAATAGATGGAGGTCCGATATGATCAAAATTTTTGGTAAAATTCGTTACCATTGGCAACCAGATTTATCATGGGCCATTATTTACTGGTCACTTACCTTCACGCCTATTTTCATTGGTATGACACTTTTATTGGAAAAGTTGAGAGTTTCAAGATTATTTATCTTACTTCTCTCTCTCTTTGCTGTATTAGTAGTGCTTGGCTTACATCGCTATTTCGAGATAAAAGAAAAGCATTTACGGATTGCTTCGGCTAATCCTTTTGCAGTACAGAAAATTGAAATTGCTACCATAGAAAAAATTGAAGTTTCTTATCTAGCCATTCGCATATTTTCACAAGAATTTCCCAATGGGCAGGTGTATCACATGCGCAAATGGCCGAAAAAATACTTTATTAACCATTTAGCTATTCATAATTGCTTCAAGGGTGAGATTGAATTAATAGACCATTTAATAAAACAGGATTATTTTGAAGAGTATTATACAAAAAAAGCCAAATCAATCCGCTGAAATGGCTTTTGTAGGACAGGATTTGATGGCTTTGAGAATATCTGGATTGGGTTCAATCGTTTTCTCAAATTGTGAGTCGTCTGAAAAAACAACGATACCGTCGTCATCATAATCGAATATAGATGAATAGGTTTGGCAGAGCCCACAGGCAATGCACCGTTCAGGAATAAGTTTTATTTTCATATTAGTATTGTAATCATATTTTAATAAAAATACAAGGAGTTTTCTCGATAATGTCACAAGAGCCATGGAATGAAGAAGTTTATCAAACAGAAACAGTTAGTCGAAAAGAACGTCTAAACAAGGGAGTAGCAAGTACAACAGTATTTACAGTCTTGGCAATTATTTTCTTTGTTATCGTACTGATTATTGGTATCACTGCCATCTATTTGTCGGTTGGAGGAAGTAAAACAGATTCAACTAAAGAATTTTATAATCCAAGCTCCGCGGCAGTTGTAGCAGAAAGTTCAACTTCAGTTGCAGAAACACAGGAGTCTACTTCTACTGATGCGACAGAAACAGAAACAACGGAAACAAGTTCCAGTCTAGCAGAAGCTACGGATGGCTCTACCCTTACTGTTCAAGCAGGTGAAGGTGTTGGACAATTAGCCGCACGTGGCGGGATTTCAATTGCTGAGTTAGAGCGGTTAAATCCAGAGAAAATGACCACAGGGTCTTGGCTTGCGCATCCAGGTGATGTAGTCCGTATTAGATAAAGAGGAGTTATGAAATCAATTCAAATTGCAATTGACGGTCCAGCTTCAAGTGGGAAGTCAACGGTTGCTAAAATTATTGCTAAAAATTTTGGATATACTTACTTAGATACAGGAGCTATGTATCGCTCGGCTACCTATCTAGCCTTGACAAACGGCATAGAGATCACAGATCAAAATAGAATCGTGGCCTTGCTTGCTCAGTATCCTATTCGATTTGGGCGTGATGAAAATGGCCAACAATTAGTTTTTGTTGGTGATGAAGATGTCACTTTGCCCATTCGTGATAACCAAGTTACAAATAATGTATCAGCAGTAGCAGCACTTCCTCTAGTACGGGAAGAATTGGTACGCCTGCAACAGGAAATTGCCCAGGCTGGCGGCATTGTTATGGATGGTCGCGATATTGGAACAGTTGTTTTACCACAGGCAGAACTCAAAATATTCCTTATTGCTTCTGTTGAAGAGCGTGCCCTCCGTCGATTTAAGGAAAATACGGAACGTGGCATTGAGACCGACTTGGAATCTCTAAAGCAGGAAATTGCGGCTCGTGACTATAAAGATTCCCATCGAGAAGTTTCTCCTTTAAAGGCAGCAGACGATGCCATTACCTTTGATACAACAGGAGTATCCATCGAAGGTGTAGTGAAATTTATTTCCGAAAAAGCGAAAGAAATTCTTGACAAGTAGTTTTGGACGTGTTAGAATAGTCGTATTGAGAAAAGCAGAAGTGAGAGCTTCTCGCCTTGCGACTAACGTTGTCTGGCTCTACGGATTAAGATTTCTTCGGAAAGAATAATGGTGTAGTGCGGACTTGTTTAGCAAGTCCGTTTCGTTTTTCTCGAAAAATATAAAATGAGGTGAAAAGCCATAGCAAAGCAAGATTTGTTCATCAATGATGAAATTCGAGTGCGTGAAGTTCGTCTTATCGGTCTTGAGGGTGAACAGTTGGGAATCAAACCGCTCAATGAGGCTCAGGCCATTGCTGATAGCGCCAACGTGGATTTAGTATTGATTCAACCACAAGCTAAACCACCAGTAGCGAAAATTATGGACTACGGTAAGTTCAAATTTGAATATCAGAAGAAACAGAAAGAACAACGCAAAAAACAAAGTGTTGTCACTGTAAAAGAAGTGCGTCTAAGTCCAGTTATTGATAAAGGGGACTTCGAGACAAAACTTCGTCATGCCCGTAAATTCCTTGAAAAAGGAAATAAGGTTAAGGTTTCGATCCGTTTCAAGGGTCGTATGATTACCCACAAAGAAGTTGGAGCGAAAGTATTAGCTGAGTTCGCTGAAGCAACCCAAGATATTGCCATTATCGAACAACGCGCTAAGATGGACGGACGTCAAATGTTTATGCAATTGGCCCCAGCTTCAGATAAAAAATAAGCTTTTTAAGCAAAAGGAGAATTAACATGCCAAAACAAAAAACTCACCGCGCATCAGCTAAACGTTTCAAACGTACAGGTTCTGGTGGATTGAAACGCTTCCGCGCTTATACTTCACACCGTTTCCACGGTAAAACTAAAAAACAACGTCGTCACCTTCGTAAAGCAGGTATGGTACATTCAGGTGACTTCAAGCGTATCAAGTCAATGCTTACTCAAATGCGCTAAGCACTGATATAGCACTACTTATTATTTGAATTATTTGGAGGAAAATTAAATGGCACGTGTTAAAGGTGGCGTTGTTTCTCGTAAACGCCGTAAACGTATTTTAAAATTAGCTAAAGGTTACTATGGAGCTAAACATCTCTTGTTCCGCACTGCGAAAGAACAAGTAATGAACTCTTACTACTATGCATACCGTGACCGCCGTCAGAAGAAACGTGATTTCCGTAAATTGTGGATCACTCGTATCAACGCGGCTGCTCGCATGAACGGTTTGTCATACTCACAATTGATGCACGGTTTGAAATTGGCAGAAATCGAAGTAAACCGCAAAATGCTTGCTGACTTGGCAGTGAACGATGCAGCAGCTTTCACAGCTCTTGCAGATGCTGCTAAAGCAAAGCTTGCTAAATAAGTATATAAAATAAAGAGTTTGGTCTGTGTACCAAGCTCTTTTTTTGTTTTAATTCGCTCAGAGCTTGCTAAATTTCAATATGAATGATATGCTTAACTGGTAAATTAAAAAGGCGACAAATTTTATTTTATAAAGTAAATAGATATGGCGATGGCATTCTACAATGGTAGAATCCATTTATCATGTCAATAATATAAATATAATAGTAAGTAAGGAGAGAAACATAGATATGAAACAAGGTAAGACTTTTCTTTATGTAGCAGGAGTATCGCTTATTTGTGCTGTAGCATTGGTTACTTATCAAGCGTCTAACTATAGAGAGCAATCGAACCATCAAAAAACAACAAGCATAGAAACATCGCAATCAAAGCAATCAAAAGAGATTCCTTCAGATCCGAAAAAGGAAGTTCCAGGGATTGATAAGGCGACAGATGATGGTTTTTTACTCACTGATGAGTCACAAATTGAGGAAAAAACTGATTTAGGAATTATTGTCAATCATGGTGATCATAAGCATTTTTTCTTTTACTCAGATTTAAAGAATACAAAATGGTCCTATTTAATTCCTGAGAACTATCAAGAAAAAACACATTCTTCTCAACCTAATAGAAATCAGCGACCATCTGGTTCGAAACAGACCGAAGATGAATACGTTTTTGATCCTAAAGATATTGTCGCAGAGGATGCAAATGGCTATACTGTTCGGCATGGGGATCATTATCACTATATTTTAAAATCAAGCTTAGGTGGTATGACACACAGGCAATTGACCTCCGGTAGTCGTCAAGCGTCAACTCTTCCTGTCGTTCACCAACAGGAAGGGACTCCGGGGATTGATTTTCAAACGAGTGATGGTTTCTTGTTTGATGGGCAAAATATCAGCGGTGTAACGGAAACCGGGATTCTAGTAAGGCATGGGAAACATTTGCATCTTATTCATTTTGAAACATTGAAAAAGAGTAAATGGTCTTATCTTGTGAATCAGTATAAACCAAATGTTGAATCGGATAAGAAGTCACAACCTGAGGTAGAAAATACTGAGTATCAAACCAAGTTGGACTACTTAGCAAAAGAACTGAATTTAGAGCCATCACGTCTTAAGAAAGTCATCGTTGACGGTCAAATTGGATTAGAGTATCCGCATGGAGATCACACACACATTGTTTTATTAAAGGAAATTGATACAAGGAAGCCGTTTGAAAGTCCAGAGGATCGTATTCTTAAGCAAAAGGATGGAGAAACTCTTGAACAGAGAAAAGAACGTCTCATTAAGCAGTACATGGAGCGTTTTAAAGTCAAGCGTGAGGACGTTACAATTGACGGGAACTATATGAGTGTACGCCATGGGGACCATGCGCACGTTTATAAAATTGATCCTAGTTTGCCAGATGATCCTGAGCGTGATGTTAAGACCGAAACGGTAAATCTTGCTATTGAGAAACAATCGGTATATGGGCCTTTTTATACAGAAGGTTCAACAGAAAATTTAACACGTAATGGTGTCCATCAAAAGTATCATCCAGAAGGGCTTCAGGATATTAAAAATTTCATTCTAGTAACATTCAGTACAAATAGTGATTTTGGTAATTTTGTCGTTAATGGTAAAAAAACGAAGAGAGTTTATTATTTGGTTCGTAAAGATTTAAACTGGGAAGATTTGAACATCACCTACCCGCAGACCCTTCAACAAAAGGGACGCGTCTTTAATGGTTGGAATGCTACTTTGCCAAAGTCTGGCAAGATGGCAAGAGAACATCAGAGTTTTTATGCTGATTTTGATAATGTTTATCGTAAGCCGACAAAAAATATTTACACTCCAAGTGATGATGTTTCAAATATTGATCTATCAGACTATGTACCTGTTAAATATAGTGCGATAGCTAATGGTCGTTTAAAATTAAATGGTGAGATTCGAGCAGGGTTCATATACTTTGTGAAATCTGACTTAACTTGGAAACAAGCTAAGGAGCAGGGGCTTGTTGTACCAGAACCGGTTCCAAGCAAAGATTATGAATTCATCGAGTTTAGGACAGTTATTACCGGTGGAGAAAAAGATACAGATTATGTTAGTGCCACAACGAGCTTGGCAGCATTTGGGACAACGGCTCTTCGTATAGGGCCATATATTGCCGAAAATACGGATAATCCAACGGACATCAATGATCCAAGTAGACATCCAAATTACCATTGGCATGATCCAAAGAATTATGTAGCTCTTGCATTTCGAGCAGGTGAAGGCGGTCAACTTCAGACCCATTTGGGAACTAGTAAAACAGTGGTTTACCTTGTCAGAAAAGGGTTAACATTGAACCAAGCTGGAATTTTTCCGCCATCTTTGAAGAGTGATACAGGTTATAAACGAGATTATACAAAACCGATTATTCCAAATGTAGCATGGGACATACCTATTTTGAAAGATACTGTCCACGATATTCATTTCGATAAAGTTGAAAGTGATAGCAAAGACGGAACAGCTGAGAACGTGAACACTTGGTTGCCTGGAAATCCACTGCCGAATACTCCAGATGTCTCTAATGGAGAAGAGAACGCAGATAGCTGGTTAGATGATTTGTTGACACCTAGCCCAGAAGTAGAAACTGTAACAGAAGCTGAAACTACAACAGAAGATACAAAAGTAACTGAAAGTAGTACTGTTGCACCCATAGATGTCCCTAAGAATCCATCAGCAGGGGAAGAGTCTAGTGAGGATTCTATATTTCCTTGATGCAATAGATATGAGTGATTTGAAATAGTGGTCTAATACTCTTCGAAAATCAAAATCAGACGTTGTTGACTTGATTTGATGAGTGAAAGGCTCCAGTGGAGCCTTTCAGCCTGTTACCTTGAAACAAAATAGTAACAGGGTTCTATCTGCTAAGTAGAAACGAACTACGTTCGCTCTATCTCCAACCTCCAAAGGTTCCCCAAACCTTTGGAGCTAGTCTGTTTTTGATTTTCATTGAGTATAAAAAGGCTTAGAATCAATGTAGTAACTGACATGATTCTAAGCCTTTTAGTGTATTACTGCGAGTTTGAACTGGTACTTGTTGAGCTAGTACCAGTTGTACTACCGTGAAGTTCTAGGTAGCTTGGTGCTTTAAATAGTTCAATTGTTGACTTATTGCCGTTTTTACTATACAAACTTGTCGATTGTGTACCAAGTTTATTCTCTAGTGCAATCTCGGCAGCCAATGAGTCAATGTAGTTATATTGGCTTGGATCCAAGGCTGGCAATCCATTGTCGAAGAACCGGATAAGATCACCAGTTTGAATGGCATCGCTAGTCGCCAGTTGTGCTGCGGTAGCTTCTTTAATTGCATCAATTTCTTTCTGAGTTGTCTCATCTGGATTTGTAATTTCAAGACCAGTTTCTGTATAGTAGATTTTACCTTCGTAGCTAGTGTATTTTGGTGTGATGAAACTGCCAGCGGTTCGAAGAGCCACAATTTGGCTGTGTTGGCTGGAAAGTAGGTCTTGACCAACTTGAAGATAGTTATCGGATTTGATTCCTAAAAGATGTTCGAGAGTAGGAAGTGCATCAATCTCACCACCGTAGGTATCAAAAATCCCACCGTTGGTCATTCCAGGTACGACAATCATATATGGAACACGTTGCATCATGGCATTGTCAAAATCTGACCAAGTCTGAGAATCTTTTCCAATCAACGGTGCCAAGTCAGGATTGCGTGAATTAGAAATTCCATAGTGATCACCATAGAGGACGATGACGGAGTTTTCGTACAAGCCAGTCGCTTTTAAGTAATCGAAAAATGCCTTTATGGACGCATCGAGATAGTTGGCAGTAGCAAAATAGCCATTAATGGTTTCATCATCTGTATTGGCTAATGGAAAGCCAATCTCATCCCCAATCAAGCTGGTTGTATAGGGGTAGTGGTTGGAAACTGTGATAAATTTGGTATAGAAGGGTTGCTGTAAATGTTCCAGATATTGGATAGAGTCGGCGAACATGATTTTATCATTCAGACCGTATTGGAATGAATTTTCAGCAGTGGCTTTAGAGAAATAGGATTGATCAAAGAAGTAATTGTAACCCCATTGTTTATAGGTGTTGTTCCTATTCCAGAAACTGGCTGCATTTCCGTGGAATACAGCAGATGTATAGCCACCATTTTGAGAGAGAATATATGGTGCAGCTTGCTGGGTATTGCTTCCGCCATATTGGACCATGAAAGAGCCTTGATTGAGTCCAAAAAGTGAGGTTTCAATCATGGTTTCGGCATCAGAGGTCTTACCTGCCTTAACTTGGTTAAAGAAATTGGAAAAGGCGAGAGTAGAGCTAGAATGATACAGAGAATTGAGGAAAGGTGTGACTTCGTATTCGACACCGTTGACATTCAACTTATAGTCAATAACAAATTGTTGTAAGCTTTCTAGGTGGAGATAGATAACATTTCGCCCTTTGGCAATACCGAAGTAGTTGTCATTCGGCTGAGCATAATGTTCTGTAATATATTGTTTTACAGGCTCCAGGTCTGAGGCGGTGGCCCCAGAGCGATCCTTATGGGCATTGTAGGTTTGATTAGCATTGTAGCCAAGGAAAGCTGGTAACCCAAGGGCTCTGACGATATAAGTATTAGAAAATCCTCTCGTAAGTAGCTCAGGTCTATCAATTTCTGCTAAAAAGAGATTGATAGAGAATAATAATACTGAAAAGGCTGTGATGGCAAAGCTAGATTTTTTATGAAATGGAGTTTTGTCCCAGTGAAATGCCTTACGGTAGACTAAGAAACCAAAAGCTATAAAATCAAGAAAATAGACAATATCCCATAGCCTAAATAACTTAAGAGCTGCTTCTCCTAATCCAGCAGATACGCTAGAGGTAGCCATCATGGTAGAAATAGAGATATAATCGGAAAATTCTCTATAATAGACTGCATTTGAAAAGAGCCAGGCGAAAAGAACGATATAAATGGTCATCGCTACACTATAGAATGCCTTCGTATTCTTTATATAAAGCGAGAGACCAAGCAATAAAATTCCTACTGGTAGAGGATTTATAATAGCGATAAAATTTTGGAAAAATCCTTGGGTATCTAAATTAAAATCAACATAGTAGGCCCAGAGTGTTTTGAGCCAGTAAATGATTAGCAAAATCAAGACGAAGCCAAGTCGAGTTTGTCCGCTCTTCTTGACGTAGTCAATTAGTTTTTTCACAATAAAACCTCATGGTCCTTTCTAAAAGCTTAGTTCATTATACCATAATTTTAAAATAAGCCTCAAAGTTTAGAGTTTTTTTGGCATATATGAAGAAACATGTTATAATAATTCTATGAAAATAAAGGTAAACCGTATTGCAGAACAGAAAATAAACAGAGGGATTCAACTCTTGGATAGCGCTGATTTTTCAGGTTTTTCGTTTGATGAGGACAGGCTGGCTGTTTTGTATTCAGAGTCTGGAAGCTATTTGGGTCAGGCTTATTTGTCCAAACAGAATAAGGGAATAGGCTGGCTGTTTAGTAGAAGCAATCAAGACTTGACCATGGATTTTTTTGTTAAATTATTCGTGGAGGCTAAACAGAAGCGTCAACATTTTTATCAATCTGAGATGACGAACGCTTTTCGTTTATTTAATCAAGATGGAGATAATTTTGGTGGAATGACGGTTGACTTATATGATGAATACGCAGTTTTTTCATGGTATAATACCTTTATTTATTCTGTCAAAGAGATGATTGTTGCTGCCTTTCAACAGGTATTTCCAGAAGTAAGAGGAGCTTATGAGAAGATTCGTTTTAAAGGTTTGGCCTTTGAGTCTGCTCATCTTTATGGAGAAGAAGCACCTGAGTATTTCACTGTGTTGGAAAATGGAGTCCACTATCAGGTCTTTATGAATGATGGTCTGATGACGGGAATCTTTTTGGATCAGCATGAGGTACGTGGTTCCTTGGTGGATGGCCTGGCGGCAGGCAAGTCACTTTTGAATATGTTTTCGTATACGGCAGCATTTTCTATTGCTGCAGCCATGGGCGGAGCAGGGGAAACGACTTCTGTTGACTTAGCCAAACGCTCGCGAGAACTTTCTAAAGCTCACTTTAAGGTTAATAGTTTAGACTTAGATAATCATCACTTTGTGGTAATGGATGTATTTGAATATTTCAAATATGCCAAACGTAAAGGCTTGACTTATGATGTGATTGTCTTGGATCCGCCAAGCTTTGCACGAAATAAGAAACAAACCTTTTCAGTAGCCAAAGATTATCACAAGTTGATTTCTCAATCTTTGGAAATACTAAATACAGGTGGAACTATTATCGCTTCGACCAACGCCGCAAATGTTTCTGTTGAAAAATTTAAGAGGCAGATTGAAAAAGGTTTTGGTGTTAGAAAACACCGTTATGAGGCAAGTTACCGCTTGCCAGCCGATTTTGTAATCAATAAAAATGATGAAAGTAGTAATTACCTAAAGGTCTTTACGATACAGGTAGATAAATGAAAATAGTAGTTCCTATTATGCCTAGAAATCTGGAAGATGTAGAGGCCATTGATGTAGAACGTCTAGCAGAGGCAGATATTGTTGAATGGCGAGCAGACTACCTTCCGAAAGATGATATTTTAAGAGTAGCACCTGCTATATTTGAAAAATGTAATGGTAAGGAAGTGGTTTTCACCATTCGGACAACACGTGAAGGTGGCCACTTGGATTTGGACGATCAAGAATATGTCAATTTAATCAAAGAAGTTGCAGCGCTTTATCAGCCAGATTATATTGATTTTGAATATTATTCTTATAAGTCGGTTTTTGAGCAGATGTTGGAGTTTCCTAATCTTGTGTTGAGTTATCATAATTTTGAGGAAACACCGTCTAATTATATGGAAATCATGTCTGAACTAACTAGCCTGTCACCAGCTGTTGTTAAAATGGCTGTAATGGCTAAGACAGAGCAGGATGTCCTAGATGTTATGAATTATACTCGTGGTTTTAAATCGCTGAACACCGAGCAGACATTTGCGACAATCGCTATGGGTGAACTAGGGAAGTTAACGCGTATTGCAGGTGTGATTACAGGATCCTGCTGGACTTTTGCCAGCTTAGATGAAACATCTGCACCTGGACAGATGTCTTTAGGCAATACTCGTAAGTTTTTGGAAATTTTGGAGAATTAAGTATGCGTTATTTAACAGCTGGTGAGTCTCATGGACCACGTCTAACAGCCATTATTGAGGGAGTTCCAGCTGGTCTTCCTTTAACAGCTGAGGATATTAATGAAGATTTAAAACGTCGCCAGGGGGGATACGGTCGTGGTAGTCGGATGCAGATTGAAACAGATCGCGTAGAGATTACAGCTGGAGTTCGTCACGGTAAGACGACCGGTGCCCCGATTACATTGAATGTGACCAACAAAGACCATCAAAAATGGTTGGATATTATGGCAGTTGAGGACATCGAAGAGAAGCTCAAAAGTAAGCGTCGTATCAAACATCCACGACCAGGACATGCTGACCTAGTTGGTGGTATGAAATATCGCTTTGATGATTTGCGTAATTCCTTGGAGCGTTCTAGTGCGCGTGAGACAACTATGCGTGTGGCTGTTGGTGCGGTTGCCAAACGGATTTTGGCTGAGTTGGATATTGAAATTGCTAACCATGTAGTCGTTTTCGGAGGGAAGGAAATTGATGTCCCAGATGGTTTAAGCGTAGCAGAAATCAAAGAGCGTGCAGCCCAGTCAGAAGTATCCATTGTCAACCAAGAGCGTGAAGAAGAAATCAAAGCCTATATTGATCAAATCAAGCGAGATGGAGATACTATTGGCGGAGTGATTGAGACTGTTGTTGGAGGAGTTCCAGCTGGCTTGGGGTCATATGTGCAATGGGATAAAAAGTTAGATGCAAAATTAGCGCAGGCTGTTGTTTCAATCAATGCTTTTAAGGGAGTAGAATTTGGAGTAGGCTTCCAAGCTGGTTATCTCAAAGGGAGCCAAGTCATGGACGAAATTCTCTGGTCCCAAGAAAAAGGATATACGCGCCGAACCAATAATCTAGGTGGTTTCGAAGGTGGTATGACCAATGGCGAGGCCCTAATCATTCGTGGTGTTATGAAACCAATTCCGACCCTCTATAAGCCATTGATGTCGGTTGACATTGATACTCATGAGCCTTATAAAGCTACTGTGGAGCGTTCAGATCCAACGGCTCTCCCAGCAGCTGGTGTAGTCATGGAATCAGTCGTAGCTACAACTCTAGCGACAGAAATCCTAGAGAAGTTCTCTTCCGATAATATGGAGGAATTGAAAGTTGCAGTAGCCAGTCATCGCGACTATGTCAAAAATTTCTAGGTAATTAATGAAAAAAACGATTTTAATTGTAGGTCTAGGGTTGATTGGAAGTTCACTTGCGCTCTGTATTCGCAAAGACCATCCTGACTATTACCTCATTGGCTTTGATCCTAACGAACAATCATGCCAAATTGCCTTGGGCAAGGGGATGGTTGATGAGGTATCAACGGAATTGGAGGGTGTAGTAAAGCAGGCTGATGTGATTCTTCTTTGTGTTCCAATTCAAGTTTCTTTGCGTTTGATTGAAGAATTTAGTGCCCTTGAATTGAAGGATACGGTCTTGATTACAGATGCAGGTTCAACGAAGTCTGCAATTGTGGCTGTTGCTGAGGAACATTTGGCGCCAAGAAAAATTAATTTTATCGGTGGACACCCTATGGCAGGTAGTCATAAATCTGGTGCCAGTGCAGCAGATCTCCATCTATTTGAGAATGCTTACTACATTATGACACCATGTCAGGCTACCAAGCAGGATGCGGTTCCCCGATTGACAGACTTGTTATCTGGAACGGGGGCACGTTTTGTTCAGATTGATGCAGCAGAACATGACCGTGTGACCAGTCAAATTTCACATTTTCCACACGTATTGGCTTCTAGTTTGATGCATCAAGCTGGTGAGTATGCCCAAGATCATCCCTTTACGAATAATTTTGCAGCTGGAGGATTTAGAGATATGACACGGATTGCGGAAAGTGAGCCGAGCATGTGGACTAGTATTTTGCTAACCAATGCAGATTCTATTCTAAATCGAATCGAGGAATTTCAAGAACGTCTTTCAGAAATTTCAGATGTTCTCAGATCTGGCGATCAAAAAGCAATTTGGAACTTTTTTGATAAGGGACGTCAAACTCGTAAAGCCATGGAAATTCACAAGCGTGCAGGTGTTGATTCTTTCTACGATTTATTCCTTAGTGTTCCTGATGAGGAAGATACGATTTTGAAGGTTTTGGAAGTCTTACGGGGTATTTCCATTGTCAATATTCGTATCAATGAAGAGAACCGTGAAGATATACACGGTATTTTACAAATCACGTTTAAAAACAAGGGAAATTTGGAAGACGCAGCGAAACGTTTAAGAGAGCAGACGACTTACAAAATCCATTTAGATTAGGAGAAAATTATGTCAACAAATATCTATGATATCGCAAATGAATTGGAACGTGCAATCCGTAACCTGCCTGAATATAAGGCGGTGGAAGCCGTTAAGGTCTCAGTTGAGGGAAATTCAGAAGCCAAAGAAATATTGGAAAGTTATATTTCTTTCCAAAAAGAAATCCAATCTAAATTGCAGGCTGGTGAAATTCCTACTGAAGCTGACCAAAAGAAAATGTTGGATTTCAACAAGAAAGTTCAGGGAAATCCACTTTTGACGGAATATTTCAGCAAGCAACAACAGTTGGGAACTTATGTAGCTGATTTGGAACGTATCATCTTCAAGCCTCTCAACGAATTGTTGTAATATATTTATATTTGATAGGAGCAGGGTATTAGGTCATGAATTGACGCCTAGTATACGCTGCTTACGTGAGTTCTTATCTCCAAGTACAGTTTCAGAAACGGTACTTTGGGGAGTAAGAACTCTTTTTTCTACCTTCTCACAGCATCCATTTCTTATAAAGTTATGGTAATTACTTGACATTTTCTAATAGAAGTTCTACAATATATTTAGTATATGGTTATAACCAGTTTGATGAGTATATATATCAACAAAGGAGATAATATGACAGTATTTATAAAAGCAAAATCTATTATTTTACCAGAGAGTGAGGTCGAAACAGCCTATTTGGAAATTACTGACAAGGGTCAGTTTGGACGGATTGTGACTGAAAAGCCTGAAGGGGAGATTGTTGATTATTCTGACTTTCATTTAGCACCAGGGCTAGTTGATACACATATCCACGGCTACGCTTCTCACGATGTTATGGACAATGATTTTGAAGGGATTAAGGTAATTTCAGAAGGTCTCTTGTCTTGCGGGGTGACCTCTTGGCTTCCAACGACCTTAACAGATACGACTGAAAATTTAGATGCAGTTTGTGAAACGATTGGGACTTATGCAGGGCAGGAAACAGGCGCCAAGATTCAAGGTATTTTCTTAGAAGGTCCCTTCTTTACAGAAAAATACAAGGGAGCACAAAATCCTAAGTACATGAGCGATCCGTCCATTGAAAAGTTGGACAACTGGCACAGCTTATCTAAAGGTTTAGTCAATAAAATTGCTATTGCTCCAGAACGTGAAGGTGTCAAAGAATTCATCGAGTTTGCTAACAGCAAGGCAATTCATACTGCCTTGGCTCACAGCGATGCGACCTATGCGCAAGCGGAAGCGGCAGTAGAAGCTGGTGCCAATATCTTCGTCCATGTTTACAATGGGATGAGTGGGCTTCATCACCGTGAACCAGGCATGGTCGGAGCTGCTTTGAATTTAAAAAATGTCTATGCGGAAATGATTTGTGATGGGCACCATGTTCATCCAGCTGCGGCAGAAATCGTGGTCAAAGCACGTGGAGCAGAGGAAACTGTTTTGATTACGGACTGTATGCGAGCTGGCGGTATGGGTGAAGGGGAGTCCCGCCTCGGTGAATTTGAAGTTGTTGTAAAAGATGGAACTGCTCGTTTAAAAGAAAGTGGTAGTTTGGCAGGTTCTATCTTAGAATTGATCGAAGCAGTGCAGAATGTTGTGAAATGGGGCTTGGTGTCCCTACCTGATGCCCTTCGTATGGCTTCTCTGGCACCAGCTCGCTCTGTCAATATTGACCATATTTGTGGTCGGATTGCAGAAGGCCGAGCTGCAGACTTTATCGTCGTAGATGATGCAGGACGCTTACAAGCGACCTATCTAGATGGCGTGAAACGATTTGGTTAATAAAATTCCTTAGGAGGAAACTAATGACAAAATTACAACTTTCTCAGGCTAAATTCAATCACATGACCCGCTTGTCAAACAGCGATCAGGTGATTGCGGCCTTGGCGATTGACCAACGTGGTGCATTGAAACGCCTGCTTGCGGCTGCAGCAGGTGGTGGCGAATTTGGAGATGACATTTTGATTGACTTCAAGAAAGTCATCTCAAGCGATTTGACTCCTTATGCAAGCTCCATTCTCTTGGATGCGGAATATGGTGTTCCAGCTTCAGAATTGCGCCATGCAGATTGCGGTTTCATTGCAGCTTATGAAAAAACAGGTTACGATGCGTCTACACCAGGTCGTTTGCCAGACCTTTTGCCAAATTGGTCAGCCAAACGTATCAAAGAATTGGGGGCAGATGCCGTAAAAATCTTGCTTTACTATGATGTAGATGACAAGCCAGAAATCAACGACATTAAGCATGCTTGGGTAGAACGCATTGGTAGTGAGTGTATCGCAGAAGATATTCCTTACTTCGTTGAAATCTTGACTTACGATGCCAGCGATATGGATGTGACTTCTCGTGAATACGCAGCCCTCAAACCACACAAGGTCAATGGTGCCATGCGTGAATTTAGTAAGTCACGTTATAATGCCGACGTGCTCAAGGTTGAAGTACCTGTCAATATGAACTTTGTAGAAGGCTACACAGATGAAGAGCCAGTCTATACAGTTGAGGAAGCTAAGGCCTTCTTCAAGGAACAAACAGACAGCACCCACTTGCCATTCATCTATTTGAGTGCGGGTGTATCTGCCAAACTCTTCCAAGAAACCCTTGTCTTTGCTAAAGAAGCTGGTTCAAGCTTTAATGGTGTTCTTTGTGGTCGGGCGACTTGGAAGGATGCAGTAGCCATCTTTGCAAGCGAGGGTGAAGAAGCAGCTAAAGCTTGGTTGGCAGATCAAGGCCGCCGCAACGTAGAAGAACTAAACGAGGTTCTAGCAACTACAGCGCGTCCTTGGACTGAAAAAGTTGAAGTAAAATAATTGTTTTAGTAGGGTCTGGGCTTAGGTCCAGACTTTTTTGTTACATCAAATATAGTCATTTATACTCTTCGAAAATCAAAATCAGTCGTTGTTGACCTGATTTTGCAATCCGCTCTTATATCTCCCACCTTGAACAGTCCATTTACTGTGCAAGCAATCCCAGAAACAAGAAAGCCTTGAGTTATAGCTGCGACTGTTGACGCAAACCTTGTTCCCCTTATTTCCAACCTTTGACTATTTGTGAAATAGTTGGAGCAAGTACTAAAAGGCTATATAAACATGATGACAGGTCGTTTTATAGCTAATAATATAGGGGCTATTTTTAGAAAAATTCGAAAAAACTTGAAAAATCTGAAAATTTACGCAATTTCCTATTGACAAATAATTTGAAAACAGTTATGATAGTTACAAATAAATGAGAAAGGGAAACAGAGATGTTACAAATGTGTCAAAATCATTCAGCTAATCATACTTATTTCTACGGCTATTTTAGATAGTGTTTGTAGACATGGTAAACATGGATGCAAACACGGGAACGTAAAGTTTGTATCTATGTGGCTGTAGCTATTTTGACATGTGCCCATAGATGATACATCTAAATGGCACGGATAATTCATTCTGTTTTCCTATACAGATGAAATATAAGGACCGTTTAGAGTGTAGTCTAAGCGGTCCTTTCTTGTTTGCTATTATATTTATAAAAGGAGAATAATCATGGGATTTAAAAAAATTATACTTAGTTCAGTAGCACTTTTGTCAGCAGTAACGCTTGCTGCATGCAGCTCCAATTCGTCAGATTCAAGTTCAGTCAATGTTGGTATTATTCAATATGCTGAACATGAAGCGTTGAGCTCAGCTCGTGAAGGCTTTGTAGAAGCGCTCGAAGAAGCAGGCTACAAGGAAGGTGAAAATCTGACGATTGATTTGCAAAATGCCCAAGGTGATCAAGCAAACTTACAGACAATGGTTGAGAAATTGGCAGGAAAAAATGATCTTAACTTTGCCATCGCAACACCGGCAGCCCAAGCCATGCTTAATGCAGATAGTGGAACATCAAGTGTATTCACAGCTGTCACAGATCCAGTTGAAGCAGGTTTGGTTGAATCATTGGAAAAACCAGGTGGGACCATGACGGGATCGATTGATGCAACTGATGTGGAAGGTCAAATCGAGATGTTGCTCAAAGTTGTACCAACTGCGAAGACTGTCGGTATTTTCTACAATTCTAGCGAGGTAAACTCAGAAGTTCAAGCTGAGCAGGCTAAAAAAGCACTCGAAGCAAAAGGTGTAAAAGTAGAAGTGACAACAGTTACGACGACAAACGATGTTCAGCAAGCTATTACTTCACTTGCAGGAAAAGTCGATGCTATCTATCTTCCAACTGATAATACAGTTGCCTCTACAGCTTCAACAATCGGTGATATTTTAAAAGAAGCAAAAGTTCCAGCTATGGGAAGTGACGCGGCAGTTATTGACGCAGCTCTATTTACCTACGGTGTCGACTACCATGCTATCGGTGTTCAAGCTGGTGAATTGGCTGTGAAGATTTTGAAGGGTGAAAATCCAGCTGACTTAGCAGTTGAAAAACCAAATACAGCGGCTATTACCGTCAATGAAGAAATGGCTAAAGCTGTTGGTATTGATGCAGCGACTATAAAAGCATTAGAAGAGTAATATATTTAGGAGAAGAAACGTTTATGTATTATAAGCTAGTAAAAAAATTGGCAACTATTTCAGTAGCAAGTATGGGTTTGCTAACACTTGCAGCTTGTTCCTCATCATCAGAACAAGCTTCCTCAGATGTGGTCAAAGTTGGAGTTCTCCAATATATGGAGCATGAATCATTGACAGCTGCCCGTGAGGGTTTTGTGGCGGAATTAGAAGCAAATGGTTATAAAGAGGGTGAAAAATTGGTTTTGGATTATCAAAATGCCCAAGGCGATCAAGCTAACCTTCAAACCATTTCAGAACAATTAATCGATGGAAATGATATTGTCTTGGCAATCGCTACGCCGTCAGCCCAGAGTTTAGCGACTGTGTCTACTGAAACGCCGATTGTATTTACTGCGGTTACAGATCCCTTGTCAGCTGACTTGGTAGAATCCATTGAAAAACCAGGTGGACTTTTGACAGGTACTTCTGATCAAGCTCCAATTGATAAACAAGTTGAATTGCTAGGTCAAGCTGTTCCAGATGCTAAGACAGTTGGTATTTTGTACACTACTAGCGAACGTAATTCAGAAGTCCAGGTAGAGCAAGCTAAGGAATTGCTAGAAAAAGCAGGTTATAAGGTAGTAGTAAAAGGAATCACATCTTCAAATGAAGTCCAAGATGCGACAACTAGCTTGATGAAGGATGTAGATGCTCTCTTTATTCCAACAGACAATACTGTCGCTTCAACCATGACCATGATCGGTGAATTATCTGTGGAGCATAAGGTTCCAGTAATCGGTGGTTCAACGGATATGGTGGATGAAGGAGGGCTTTTGACTTACGGTACCAACTATGAAGCTTTAGGTCGTCAAACTGCAAAAATGGCTATTAAGATTATCGAAGGAGCCAATGTGTCAGAAACAGCAGTAGAATACCCAGAGACCGTCAGTCTTCACGTTAATGAAGAAATGGCTCAGAAATTAGGTATCGATACTTCTAAGCTTGCTGTATCTGAATAAGATCGGTAAGATAGAACCTAGTATTGACTACGAATTTAGAAAAAGGAGAAAATCGTGGATATTATTTTATCAAGTATCTCGCAAGGCTTGCTTTGGTCAGTTATGGCGATTGGTGTTTACTTGACGTTTCGTATTTTAGATATTGCTGATATGACAGCTGAGGGATCTTATCCGCTTGGAGCTGCTGTTTGTGCGACAGGGATTGTGAACGGAGTGAATCCCTTGCTGGCAACCTTTATGGCTATGGTAGCTGGTATGGGTGCAGGATTGATTTCTGGTTTACTTCATACAAAACTAAAAATTCCAGCCCTTTTGACCGGTATTGTAACCTTGACAGGTCTCTACTCTATCAACTTGAAAATATTAGGCAAAGCCAATGTGGCTCTGCTTAAGCAAGAAACTCTAGTGACCCAATTGCAGGATTTCGGTCTAACCAAAACAAATGCCGTTTTGGTGATTGGTCTGGTCTTTGTACTAGCAGTTGTAGGATTATTGACGCTCTTGCTCAATACACAAATTGGTCTAGCTATTCGTTCAACAGGGGATAATATTCCAATGAGTGAGGCCAATGGTATCAATGTAGACAATATGAAAATCTACGGTTATATGTTGTCGAATGGTCTAATTGCCCTTTGTGGTGCTCTTCTTACTCAGAATAATGGCTATGCGGATTTGAACTCTGGTACAGGTACCATTGTTATCGGTCTAGCATCTGTCATTATTGCAGAAGTTATCTTGCGTAACTTACGCTTGGGTTGGAGACTCCTATCGGTTGTTCTCGGTGCGGTTGTTTACCGTTTGATTATCTTAGCGATTTTGGAAATTCCAGGTATGGATGCAGACCTTGTTAAACTCTTCTCAGCTATCCTTCTGGCAACCGTTCTCTATGTGCCAGAATTGCAGAAGAAATTGAATATTCGTCGTCCAAAATTGAATGGAAATGCTTAGGAGGAAGTCATGTCTACAATTTTATCAATTCAAAATATTCATAAAACCTTCGAAGCTGGAACAGTTAATGAGAACCATGTCCTTCGTGGGTTGAATTTAGATGTAAAAGAAGGTGATTTTATCTCTATCATCGGTGGTAATGGTGCTGGTAAATCAACTTTCATGAACTCACTTGCAGGTGCCTTGACGGTTGATTCGGGCGATATTTTGCTTGAAGGTAAATCCATTAAGCATGTATCAGCTGCCAAACGCTCTAAGGACATTAGTCGAGTATTTCAAGATCCAAAGATGGGAACAGCTTCTCGATTGACCATTGAAGAAAACATGGCTATTGCCTATCGTCGTGGATTGTCACGTGGTCTTGGATGGGGTGTGAAGGACAGTGAACGTGCCATTTTCAAGGAAGCTTTGAAAGAGCTTGGTCTGGGACTAGAAAACCGTATGAAGGTGGACACGCAATTTCTTTCAGGTGGTCAACGTCAGGCTCTGACCTTGATGATGGCTTCGCTGGTTAAACCAAAGGTTCTGCTCTTGGACGAACACACTGCGGCCCTTGATCCAAAAACCAGCGATATGGTTATGGAATTGACCAAGAAAATCGTGGAAAGTCACCAGTTGACAGCTCTGATGATTACGCATAATATGGAAAACGCCATTGAATATGGAAATCGTTTGGTCATGTTGCACCGTGGTCAGATTGTTGTCGATGTAGAAGGAGAAGAGAAGAAGAACTTGACCGTTCAAAACTTGATGGACCTTTTCTACAAAAACAGCGGTGAAAAGCTAACTGACGATGAGATGATTTTATAAAAAAATAAGACTACTGATTTCATGCAAGTCAATAGTCTTTTTTCTTATATCGTCATCTATACTCTTCGAAAATCAAAATCAGACGTTGTTGACTTGATTTGATGAACTTCAGTTCTATCTGCATCTGCGTCGCCTAGTCTGTTTTTGATTTTCATTGAGTATTAGTTGACTTTTTTTACTTCGACGTAAAAGTCAACTAAATGACTATACTTGTAGAAATTCTAGCATTTCTTCCATTGGAATTTGATGGATGGCAGCCTGTCCCAATTGAGGAACGATGACAAGTTTGATGGTCTTGCCACGTGCTTTTTTATCGTGAGTTAGGGCGGCGTATAATTCATCTACATTCCAAGGCTGGTGTGTAGTCGGCAAGCCGAATTTTTCACACATGGCGATAATCTTTTCTGTCATACCAGCTGGCATCAGTCCTTTTTTCTCAGCTGCGCGTGAGATTTGTACCATACCGATGGCAACAGCTTCACCGTGCATGACCTGGCCGTAGCCAGCGGTCGCTTCAATAGCATGTCCAATCGTGTGACCGAAGTTGAGATAGAGTCTGACACCGTTGTCTAATTCATCTTCGACAACAACCTTGCGTTTGACTTCACAGGAGTGGTAGATAATATAGTCAGCATGCTCCAGAATGCTCTCGACAGAGCCGTCTAATTGGTCTAGGGTTTCCCAGAGCTCCACATCATCTATTAAGCCATATTTGACAACCTCGCCCATTCCTTCAATCAATTCTCGTTTGCCGAGTGTTTTTAGAGTATCAGGGTCGATGAGAACGCCGTCTGGCTGGCAGAAGGTCCCCACCATATTTTTGGCAAATGGGGTGTTCACGCCAGTTTTTCCCCCGATAGAGGAATCAACCTGAGCAGTCAAGCTGGTTGGAATTTGTAGGAAATGGATACCACGCATATAGGTAGAAGCGACAAAACCTGCCAAATCGCCAACGACTCCCCCGCCGAGAGCAATGATTCCATCACTTCGTGTCATACCATTTTTTACGAGAAATTCGTAGGCCTGGTTGACGGTATCAAGATTTTTTGAGGCTTCACCTTCTGGAAATTCAAAAACAATGGTTTCAAAACCAGCTTGTTCTAAGCTTGACTGAACTGTTTCGCGATAGAGTGAGCCAACGTGGTCATCTGTAATAATGGCGATTTTCTGAGGTTTCCAAAGTTCTTTGACCCATGCACCTGTCTGTGCTAAACTTCCTCTTTGGATAAGGATGTCGTAGGGAGTGTTGGGAAGATTGACGGTCAGTTTCATCAGATTTCCTCTCTATTTGATGTCGTATTTCTGGACTAATTGGTCCCAAATCAAGTCAGTCGGCATTTCCTTACCAGTCCAGGATTGGAATGCTTCAGCCGCTTGGAAAAGGAGCATGCCCAAACCGTTAATAGTAGGGTTGCCTTGTGACTGGGCATGCTTCATTAAAGGTGTTTCGAATGGTTGATAAATCACATCCGCAACCAAAAGATTTTCGGGAAAGCGAATGGTAGAAGGAACAGGTTGAGAATACCCATCCATGCCTACACTGGTTCCGTTGACTAGTAAGTCGGAGTTGGTAATATGTTCCTGTAGTAATTGGCTATCATCAAGCGCTAGGACCTGCATGGGAACTCCAGTAGCTTGAGCAATAGGTGTAAGACTCGCCTGTGTTCTTTCCAAGCTTTGTTGACGGCAGAAAATGGTAATTTCCTTTGCACCATCCAATGTAGCCTGAGCTATGATAGCAGTAGAAGCACCACCACCACCTAGGATGGTTAGTCGCTTGTTGCGTACTTGGAATCCTCTTAGTTTTTCTAAACTTTTGAAGAATCCAATGCCATCGGTGTTGTGCCCAATTAGTTTTCCATCTTTATGAATCACGGTATTGACAGCACCAATCAAGCGAGCAGAGTCAGTCAGGCTATCGAGATAAGGGATGACAGCCTGCTTATAGGGCATGGACAGGTTGATACCAAACATATCATATCGTTTGATATTTTCAAGCGTTACAGCCAAATCTTCCTCGGGAATTTCCCAAGCGACATAGACACCATTTACACCTGTTTCCTTAAAAGCCAGATTATGAATGAAGGGGGAGATGGAGTGTTTGATTGGCTTTGCAACAACGGCAGCAAGACGAGTGTAACCATCAATGTTCATAGCTTACCTCCAAATTATTTATCGTATAAAAAATTAAGGAAAGAATTAGACGGTTTGATGAATTTCACGAATCAGAGCTTCCGTTTTTTCCCAACCTAAGCAAGGGTCGGTAATGGATTTGCCGAATACCTCAGGGCTATCTTGACGGCCGTCTTCTAAGTAGGATTCAATCATGAAACCACGAACGTACTTGCGAATGGATTCGTTCCAATCACGGTTGATGAGGGTTTGACGGACGATACGGATTTGTTCCAGGTAATTTTTACCAGAATTGTCGTGGTTGGTATCAATTACGATAAATGGATTTTTAAGACCAAATTGTTCATACTGTTTGATGGTTTTCAAGAGAATATCATAGTAGTAGTTTGGCTCATAACCGCCCTTTTCAGTATTGGCACCACGAAGGATAGCATGAGCTAGAGGGTTGCCGTCTGTATCAACTTCTGCATCACGGTAAATAAAGTTCTGTTTGTTTTGTGCGGCGTAGATACCATTGAACATAACGGTCAAATTACCAGAAGTTGGGTTTTTCATTCCCGTCGGCATATCAATACCAGAGGCAACGAAACGGTGTTCTTGGTCTTCAACAGAACGGGCTCCGATAGCGTGGTAGGATACCAAATCTTCTACCAGAGGGTAGTTGGCAGAGTAGAGCATTTCATCTGCAGTTGTCAAGCCGGTTTCTGTGATGACACGGTAGTGCAGATTGCGAACAGCAGCGATGCCGTTGATAAGGTCTGGTAATTTAGAAGTATCTGGCTGATGAACCAGTCCTTTATAGCCTTCCCCATTGGTACGTGGCTTAGCTGTGTAAACCCGCATGACCATGAAGATTTTATCTTTGACTTCTTCTTGAAGTTTGGACAATCGGGTTGCATATTCCAAAACAGCCTCTTCATTATCTGATGAGCAAGGACCGATAATCAAGAGCAGACGGTCATCTTCGCCTCGGATAATTCTTTTCAGTTCTTCATCGCGCTGATTTTTTGCAGCTAGAAATTCTCCTTCTAACTTGGAAAGTTCCTTTACTTTATCGATGTCTAAACTGGTGCTACGTTTGTGAATTCCCATAGTATCTTCCTATCTGTTGTAAATTTCTCGGATGAGTTCTTGTGTTTTTTCCCAGCCTAAGCAAGGGTCTGTGATGGATTTTCCATAGACATCTGGATTGTCTTGGCGACCGTCTTCAATGTAGGATTCAATCATGAATCCGCGAACGTAGTTACGAATGGATTCGTTCCAGTCACGATTGATTAAGGTTTGACGGACGATACGGATTTGTTCCAAATAATTTTTCCCAGAATTGTCATGGTTGGTATCGATGATGATGAATGGATTTTTCAAGCCAAATTGATCATAGAGCTCAATGGTTTCCAAGAGATTGTCGTAGTAATAGTTTGGTAGGTATTTACCATTTTCATTGACTGCGCCACGAAGAATAACGTGAGCAAGTGGGTTGCCAGATGTTTCAACTTCAGTATTGTTGAAGAGGAAGGATTGCTTCTTCTGAGTAGCAAAAAGACCGTTGAACATGACTTTGAGGTTGCCAGATGTTGGATTTTTCAAGCCTGTTGGAACATCGATGCCTGACGCTACAAAGCGGTGCTGCTGATTTTCAACCGAACGAGCTCCGATAGCGATGTAGGAAACCAAGTCATCAACCAAAGGCAGGTTTTCAGGGTAGAGCATCTCGTCAGCAGTAGTTAAACCTGTTTCCGTAATGACACGATAGTGGAGGTTACGGACTGCTTTGATTCCGTTGATGAGGCTTGGTGCAGCATCTGTATCTGGTTGGTGCATGAGTCCTTTATAACCATCACCATTGGTACGTGGCTTGGCAGTATAGACGCGCATGACCATGAAAATTTTATCTTTGACCTCTTCTTGGAGCTTGGCCAAGCGGTGAGCATAATCTAAGACCGCCTCTTCATTGTCAGAAGAACATGGCCCAATTACTAGGAGAAGACGATCATCTTCACCTTTTAAGATGGCTTCAAGTTCACGGTCACGAGCTTGTTTTTTAGCAAGTGTTTCTGGAGAAAGTTTTGAATGTTCTCGTACTTGATTGATGTCAATTTTTTCGCTGATTGGTGTAAACAATAGGTCTTCCTCTTTCATTTATAGATTTCTCAATTATACCATTATTTTTAAGAATTTAAAACCAATATTCATGATTTTGTGTAAAAATTACAGTAAATTCTGAAAATTCTTTCTTTAATTTCTGTAGATTTTGAGTATCGCTTTTATTTAGATATAATTTTCCAAAAAAAATCTGAAAATATTCAATAAATATGATAGAATAGGTCTAACACTATTTCGAGGTATGAGTTATGAAATTAAGAACAAATATAGAAAAATTACAAGGAAAAATTCGAGTTCCGGGTGATAAATCAATCAGTCATCGTTCTATTATTTTTGGTTCCCTTGCAAAAGGTGTTACCCGTGTCCACGATATTTTGCGTGGAGAAGATGTCTTGTCAACCATGCAGGTCTTTCGTGATTTGGGTGTAAAAATTGAAGACAATGGTGATATTGTTGAAGTACACGGTGTTGGCTTTGATGGTCTTCAAGCACCAAAAAATGATTTGGATATGGGAAATTCTGGAACCTCGATTCGTTTGATTTCAGGCGTTTTGGCAGGTCAAGACTTTGAGGCGACTATGTTTGGTGATGATTCCTTGTCCAAACGTCCCATGGACCGAGTGACTATTCCACTCAGTCAAATGGGAGTAGAGATTTCTGGACAAACTGAACGTGACCTACCTCCGTTGACCATCAAAGGGAATAAGAATTTAAAACCAATTCGCTACCAACTCCCTGTAGCCTCTGCCCAAGTAAAATCAGCTCTGATTTTTGCTGCCCTGCAGGCTGAGGGAGAGTCGGTCATCGTAGAAAAAGAGTTGACTCGAAACCATACAGAAGATATGATTGTCCAGTTTGGTGGACAGTTAGAAGTCAATGGCAAGGAAATCCGCATCCAAGGTGGTCAGGAGTTTATTGCCCAAGAGATTACAGTTCCAGGAGATATTTCAAGTGCTGCTTTTTGGTTGGTTGCTGGCCTAATCGTACCAGGTTCAAAAATTGTCCTTGAAAATGTGGGAATCAATGAAACTCGGACTGGTATTCTAGATGTTATTAAAGCTATGGGCGGAAAAATGACCCTTTCTAACATAGATGAACTTGCAAAATCAGCAACCATTACAGTTGAAACGTCAGAATTGAAGGCTACGGAGATTGCAGGCGAATTGATACCTCGTTTGATTGATGAGTTGCCAATTATTACCTTACTAGCGACTCAAGCACATGGAACAACGATTATTCGTGATGCTGAGGAGTTGAAAGTTAAAGAAACGGATCGTATTCAGGTTGTTGCAGATGCTCTAAATAGTATGGGAGCAACTATTGAACCAACAGAAGATGGTATGATTATTCACGGACCAACTGCTTTACATGGTGCTGAAATCAATACATTTGGTGACCACCGTATCGGTATGATGACTACCATTGCCGCCTTGTTGGCCAAAGATGGAGAAGTTGTATTGGAAAGAGCAGAAGCTATCAATACTAGCTATCCTGCCTTCTTTGAACACTTAAATAGTTTGATGGATTAGGAGAACGTATGCCAATCGTTTTACTTGGATTTATGGGAGTTGGAAAAACAACAACAGCACATTTGTTAAATCTCCCAGTTTACGATATGGACCATATCATTGAAGAACGGATTGGTATGCCTATTGCTGACTATTTCAGTCTTGAAGGAGAGGCTTCGTTTAGACAACTGGAGACAGAGGTACTGAAAGAATTGCTGGGCTTACCTAGTAATTGTATCGTGTCAACTGGTGGTGGGGTGATTAAATCTGAAGTAAACAGGGAATTGCTGTTGGCAAATAGGGAGAACAATGTACTTCTTACTGCCTCCTTTGAAGTTTCCTATCAGAGAATTAGTAAGGATAGCCAATCGCAAAGACCTCTCTTTTTGCAGTGTAGTAAGGAAGAATTTGAAGCCCTCTATCGTGAACGAATGGCACTTTATCAAGGTTTAGCCGATACTGTAATTGATACAGATAAACTGAATCCAGAACAAGTAGCAAGGAAAATTTTATGCAAGTAGCCTATCTAGGACCTCGTGGTTCTTTTACACATCAAGTGGCCCAGCAGGCCTTTCCGACTGCGGATTTGCAGGCTTTTGAAACGATTACAGAGGTTATCAAGGCCTACGAAACGGGGGAAGTTACCTATTCCGTTATTCCAGTAGAGAACTCGATTGAAGGTAGTGTTCATGAAACGATTGACTATCTCTTTCATCAGGCGGAGATTCATGCGGTTGCAGAGATTGTTCAACCGATTGCCCAACAACTGTTAGCCACGAGTACCGATAAGGCTGTAGAGGTTATCTATTCTCATCCGCAGGCTATTGCACAAGGGAAGAAATACCTACTTGAACATTTTCCTCAGGCTCGTATTGAAATAACAGCTAGTACAGCCTATGCTGCTCGCTTTGTGGCAGAACACCCAGAAAAACCATTTGCGGCAATTGCTCCGCAAGCGGCAGCAGTTGAATATGGACTGGAAGTAATTGCGCAAGACATCCAGGAAATCAGCGAGAATTTTACACGTTTTTGGATTTTGGGGGATAAGGCTCCGTCTATTGCCCTGGAACAAGTAGCTAAAAAAGTCAGTCTTGCACTGACATTGCCAGATAACCTGCCAGGAGCCTTGTATAAGGCCATGTCTGTTTTCTCATGGAGAGGAATCAGCTTAACAAAAATAGAAAGCCGACCCCTGAAAACGGCTTTGGGTGAGTATTTTTTCATACTGGATCTTGACAATCAGTCTGAGGAATTATTAGCCTATTCTCAAAAAGAATTGACTAGTTTAGATATAACCTATAAAGTACTAGGGAATTACCTGGTCTATATGACCAGCTAGGATGAAGACAGATGAATAAAAACAATAATATCCTAACCCATCATGAACAATTGAGGTTAGATTATTTGCAAAAAAATATCCACTACTTAAATGACAAAGAAAGTCGCGAGTTGGATTATCTATTATATAAAAAAGAGTTGAGAGAACGGCATGGAAGTCCAAGGCAATCTCTACGTAGCTTCACACCAACGGCTTATGAAGATGACTTCGAGGAAGATTATTTTGAAGAGGATGATGAGCAAGAGGAACTGTTGCCTCGCTATCCTGAACGTAAATCCAGAAAAACAAGACAAGCCAAACCTCAACGGTTTCAGTCTCCTCGTATCGAGCCCAAAGCGAAAGTACCTAAACCTAAAAAAGCACGTAAAAAGGGTGGTTTCAAGCGCTTTATTGGTTTCGTATTGCTTGCTATAGCGTTAGTGATTGTAGCGATGGGCTATAGTTTTTTCAAAGGTATGAATAGCGTGAGTGAGAAGCCAGTAGCTGAGGTCTTCAACGGTGTAGATACATCGAATGGGACAAATATTTTAATTTTGGGAACAGATGGTCGTGTTGGCGAAAGCTCAGGTGAAACTCGAACGGATACCATCATGGTTCTAAATGTGAATAACACAGATAACAAAGTCAAACTTGTTAGCTTTATGCGGGATACCTTGGTGGATATTGAGGGATATGAATATAAACTCAATACTGCCTATACTTTGGGAGAACAGTATAATCAACAAGGGGCTGAAGAAGTTCGGAAGGCATTGAAGAATAATTTTGACATTGATATCAAGTACTATGCGATGGTCGATTTTGCAACCTTTGCGACAACGATTGATACACTTTTCCCTGAGGGCGTAACGATTGATGCACAGTTTTCAACTATTAATGGTGAAGTCGTTAGCTCAGTAGAAGTGCCGAATGATTTACAGCTGGAAGAAAATGCTCCTGCTTATCAAACGATTCAGGTCGGTGTACAGCAGATGGATGGTAAGACCTTGCTTAACTACGCGCGCTATCGTTCGGATGATGAAGGTGATTTTGGTCGTACGAGACGTCAACAGGAAGTGTTATCTGCTGTTATGACACAGGCTAAAAATCCAATGAAACTATTCTCTGGCTCCGAAGCTATAGGTAAGGTTGTGGCGATGACTCCGACAACAGTGCCACAAAGCTTTATGTGGCTACAGGGACCAGGCCTTCTATTGGATGCGGCAAATGGTATCGAACGTATTACAATCCCAGAAAATGGAGACTGGATTGACGACTATGATATGTATGGTGGTATGGCTCTTCGTGTTGATTTTGAAAAATACCAGCAGCGCTTGGCTGAGTTAGGCCTGCGTTAAGAAAT
The DNA here is from genome assembly GCF_029616525.1 of Streptococcus suis. Classification (GTDB taxonomy): domain Bacteria; phylum Bacillota; class Bacilli; order Lactobacillales; family Streptococcaceae; genus Streptococcus; species Streptococcus suis_AF. The sequence continues at coordinate 170,586 of NZ_JANFME010000001.1, forward strand.
ATGGTATACTAGAAGTGACTTCGGTCACTTTTTTAGTGGTCCAAAAATAGAAAGTAGAATTATGTTAAAGAAAAACGATATTGTCGAAGTAGAAGTTGTAGATTTGACACATGAGGGGCAGGGTGTGGCAAAAATTGATGGTTTTGTCTTCTTTGTAGACAATGCTCTCCCAGGCGAGAAAATTTCCATGCGCATCTTAAAACTTAAGAAAAATATTGGTTTTGGTAAGGTGGAGCAATGGCAGAGCTTCTCATCAGACCGTAATCAGGACTTGGATTTGACCTATCTAAGAACAGGTATTGCTGACTTGGGGCATCTCACTTATCCAGCCCAACTAGCTTTTAAGAAAAAACAAGTTGAGAATAGTCTACGTAAGATTGCAGGCATTTCAGAAATAGCAGTAGCAGATACGTTGGGAATGGACAATCCTCTTGCTTATCGTAATAAGGCAGCTGTTCCAGTTCGTCGTGTGAATGGGCAGTTAGAAACAGGATTTTTCCGAAAAAATTCACATGATTTAGTTCCGATTGAGGATTTTTACATTCAAGATAAGGAAATTGATGCCTTGGTTCTAGCGACACGTGACCTCTTGAGAAAATTAGACTTGAAGCCTTACGATGAGAAAGAACAGACAGGACTTGTGAGAAATATTGTTGTTCGTCGTGGTCATTATTCAGGTCAGTTGATGCTAGTTTTAGTTACGACTCGTCCGAAGATTTTCCGTGTTGAAACCCTTATTGAGCGTCTGACAAGCCAATTTCCAAATCTTGTTTCTATCGTTCAGAATATTAATGACCAGAATACCAATGCTATATTCGGTCAAGAATTCCGTCTTTTGCATGGCAGTGAAATTATTACAGATACCATGTTGGGCAATGAATTTGAAATTTCTGCACCGTCTTTCTATCAAGTCAACACAGAAATGGCTGAAAAACTCTATCAGACCGCCATTGATTTTGCAGAATTGTCGGCAGATGATGTCGTGATTGATGCCTATTCAGGTATTGGGACAATTGGTCTCTCCTTTGCAAAACAAGTTAAGCATGTTTACGGTGTAGAAGTCGTTGAAAAGGCTGTCCTTGATAGTCAGAAGAATGCTGCTCGAAATGGGATTGATAATGTTACCTATGTCTGTGATAGTGCAGAATCCGCTATGCAAAAATGGGTGGCAGATGGAGTCAAACCGACTGTGATTTTTGTCGACCCACCACGAAAAGGTTTAACAGAAAGTTTTATCAAAGCAAGTACTTCTGTAAAACCAGTGAAAATCGTCTATATCTCTTGTAATGTGGCAACCATGGCGCGTGATATTAAACTTTATGAGGAATTGGGGTACAAATTGACGAAGGTACAGCCGACTGATTTATTTCCGAATACGCATCACGTGGAGACTGTTGCACTATTGTCCAAACTTGATGCTGAGCATCATATTAACATTGAAATTGATGAGGAAGATTTTAGTTCCATTAATATAAAAAAAGACGCAACATATTCAGAGATAAAAGAGCATGTTTTGAAAAAGTTTGGTTTTAAAGTTTCAAGTTTGTACATTGCACAAGTAAAACGCAAGTATGATTTAATTGAACGAGAAAATTATAATATATCTAGAAAAGCAGACGGTGACCAACATGTCACAAATTGTCCAAAAGAAAAAGAAGACACAATCAAAGATGCACTGAGATATTTCGGTATGATATAATCGAAAGTTTTGGTATAGGTAATTGTAATCTAAATAGATATTATAGAAATGGCAACATAAAAAATATGATTCTATTCAAATAAGAACAACGCTATTTTTATATTCTATTGATAGTGATAATTAATTAAATTAATATCCGCTATTGAATTTTATGTATTTTATATGCATTTGGAGCAATACTCCACTTTGGTTATAAAGCTGTATGTTTCTTTTTCTATTACTTCAATCCACGTGGAGTGTGTAACTCTGCTCGTAAAAGCTTAGAAACCTTTGAACGAAAGGGATAATGAAAGCCTTGATTGCAAGGCTTTTTGCTTTATGGTGGGTAAGTATCAGAGTGAGAAAATTTTT
>NZ_JANFME010000001.1:172645-175134 GCF_029616525.1 Streptococcus suis
CATTGGATTTTCAAAATAAAGTAGATTATGTGGCTGCCCCAGAAGCAATTGGATGGATACTAGGCACTGCCATAGCCAAAGAACTTGGAGTGGGGTTTATTGGAGTAAGAAAAGGTGATAAGCTGCCATACGCAAAAGAAGAGATTATTTCGACACATTTTACCGACTATTCAGGTCAAGATAAAAGCTTTGAAATATCTAAGAGTTCTATTGTGAGGAACAAAAGAGTTTTGATTGTAGATGATTGGATAGAGACAGGTTCTCAAATGAAGGCTTTAATAGCTTTGTTAGAGAAATTGGATTGCAGCATTATTGGGTTGGCTACTATTGGGATTGATATAAATGAGGTTACTCAAAAATGGATAGACAGCAGTTTTGTAGCTTATATTGGCTCAAACATATAATAAACCGAAAGAAAATCTTGAATCAAAATTTTGGATGGCGTTAATTTACAATACAACGAAAGATGTTTACTCTTTTTTTATAAATTTTAAGAGGCGTTAAAAAACAGTTTTCAGACGAAAGGAGATCGAAGTTGAGTATAGATTTAAGTAACAAAAAAATTCCGAAAGAAGCAATTCAAGCATTAAAAACTATAGCGGAACTACTTGATAATATGTTAATTGGGGTGTATTTGTATGGTTCGGCAGTAATGGGTGGTTTACGTATGAATAGCGATGTAGATATTTTGGTAATAACAAATCAAAGTTTATCTGAAAAAACTCGAAGGAATCTTACAAATAGGTTAATGCTTATATCTGGGAAAATAGGAAACATAAAAGATATGAGGCCTCTTGAAGTTACGGTCATAAATCAAAAGGATATTGTCCCTTGGCATTTCCCCCCAAAATATGAATTTATGTATGGCGAGTGGCTAAGAGAGCAGTTTGAAAAGGGAGAAATTCCTGAGTCGACTTATGATCCGGATTTAGCAATACTTTTAGCACAACTAAGAAAAAATAGTATTAACCTTTTGGGACCAAAGGCAACAGAAGTAATTGAGCCTGTGCCAATGACAGATATTCGAAAAGCAATTAAAGAATCGTTGCCCGGGTTGATAGCTAGCATTAACGGTGACGAACGCAATGTGATTTTAACTTTAGCCAGAATGTGGCTGACAGCATCTACTGGTGAAATTCGCTCAAAAGATCTGGCAGCTGAATGGGCGATACCTCAATTACCCGATGAGCATGCTACTTTACTCAACAAAGCGAGAGAGGCTTATTTAGGAGAGTGTGTTGACAAGTGGGAAGGAATGGAATCTGAGGTGGCTGAACTCGTTAATCATATGAAAAAGTCTATAGAGTCTTCCCTTAATATCCAATTACCTTTTCGAATAGTTTAAATATAACAAAGACTAGTTGTTAATGTGCATTATTGATTGCTTCGATATGTTCCCCCATATATCAGTTTCTTAAAAAATAATCAAAATACCGTTGATACGTTCCCGCGAACGAAAGGGTTAAAAATCAGCTTAAGACATCAATGCCATCAACTAGAGCCAGCAGTATATGTGATGAATCTATACTTTGATTGATATGTTCCCTCAAACGAAAGGATATGTTGGATATGTTCCCAAATACGAACGTAGATATATTCCCCATAACCACAGGAGTTGAAAATGCTGTTTTGACAGCTATCACCTCATCTCCAAGCACGTGGAGTGTGTTACTCTGCTCGTAAAAGCTTAGAAACCTTTGAACGAAAGGGATAATGAAAGCCTTGATTGCAAGGCTTTTTGCTTTATGGTGGGTAAGTATCAGAGTGAGAAAATTTTTGGAATGAGTAGAAGTGATAGCTAGAAATTATCAGTTTCTATTTCCATTTACCCTGTGGGTACGTGTTTGTTTCCATTGACAAGGAGTTTGTGGGAATAGAAATGTACCCACCTTGTTTGAATCAAGTGAAGTGTAGTTGAAGGAAATCTGTTGAAAGCAATACTTCATTTTACCGAATAAGTAATAATTTAGGCAACTTCAAATCGATTAAAAAAAACTATTTTAAAGGTTAAGAGTAGACAAAAATTGTCCACTCTTTTTTGTAAACTCAATTTATCAATAAATGAAATGAGGGAATGTAAAATGAAATATTTTGAGGTTGAGTTAGAAAATCCTGATGAATTTTTTAAACTACAAACAGAAGATTTTGTGAAAGCTAATCGCTTGCTACTAAGGAAGATAATCCAGAGCGTTACAGTCTATGAAGAACACTTCGTCATATCCTTTAAATCTGGCATCGAATTGGAAGTATGAGACTCATTCCATAACTTTTATATTGAACATATCATCTTGTTGTGTTATTCTATAAGACGGTTCGTGTTCGTGCTGACTTGCACCATATCATAAAAATCGAAACAGCAAAGAATGGCGGAAACGTAAAAGAAGTTATGGAAATAAGACTTAGAAGCAAACTTAAGAGTGTGTTGATAGTGCATTATCTTAAAATTTTGTATAATAGGAATTGAAGTTAAATTAGATGCTAAAAATTTG
>NZ_JANFME010000001.1:175144-181629 GCF_029616525.1 Streptococcus suis
CCACTTCGTCATAGCCTTCAAATCTGGCTTCGAAATGGAAATATGAAAACCAGAAGTAAATAGCCCATGACTCTACAGTAGAGTTGTGGGTTTTCTTTTGCTTGCTGATTATAATAATATTTTAATAACTATTGTGTTTATCAACTAAATGGTTTATAATATTCTTAGCGTAAACTTGGAGGTGCTGTATGACTACGGCAGAAATGATTAAAGAACTGTGTGAGCAAATGAATATAAGTGTTTCCGAACTTGCTAGACGTATTGGCCAGACTCCACAGAATTTCAATAAAAAATTAAAACGGGAAACGGTAACCTTGGATGAGTTGAAAGCCATCGCAGATGTACTGGGCGTCAGGTTTGAGCAGGCATTTATATTGCCTGATGGAAATGAAATTAAGATAGGTAATTGAGTAAAGGAGGATGTTTATATGGTAGGTAATGTTATTCAAATAGTAACAGAGAAATTATCATCTTTGCCTTTTATAGAAGGCATTGTATTAGGGGGCTCACGTGCAAGAGGCACCCATACAGAAAATTCTGATATAGATATCGGAATCTATTACAATTCAGACTCATTTGACCTGACAGCGATTAATCAAATTGCTACAGAGTTGGATGATGAGAATAGAAACAACCTTGTTGTACCTCCCGGAGCGTGGGGTGATTGGGTTAATGGCGGTGGATGGTTAGTTATAAACGGGTGTCATGTTGACTTGATATTACGTGATATAAAACGGGTGGAACAAATAATCAAAGATACGGAGCAAGGAATTGTTACTGCCAATTATCAGACCGGGCATCCCCATGGTTATATTAGTGCAATGTATCGAGGAGAATTAGCGATTAGCAAAATACTATATGCTAAGAATGAAAGCTTATGCGAATTAAAAAAACAGGCAGAAACTTATCCCAATGCTTTGCAGAAAAGTTTAGTTAACTTTTTTATGTTTGAAGCAGGGTTCTCTTTAATGTTTGTAAAAGCAAATTCGGGAACAGACGATAAATATTATATTGCGGGTCATGTTTTTCGTATAGTTTCATGTTTAAATCAAGTGTTATTTGCATGCAATAATGCTTATTGCATTAACGAAAAGAAAGCTATAAAACTGCTTGAAACTTTTGAATATAAACCTAAAAAATATGCCGAAAGGGTAAATCATATTTTTGAAGTACTCGGTCTTTCACTTTTTGAATGCTACGATATGACCGAGAAGCTTTATAAAGAAGTGAAAAAAATTGCAACGGAGATAAATAACTTTTTAAACGAGGGGGAATTCAGATGAAAGAAAACAAATATGATGATAATATATTTTTTCAAAAATACAGTCAAATGAGTCGCTCACAGCAGGGACTAGCCGGTGCAGGAGAATGGGAAACATTGAGAAAGCTGCTGCCGGATTTTAAAGATAAGCGTGTGCTTGATTTAGGATGCGGCTATGGATGGCACTGTATTTATGCGATGGAACACGGAGCGTCTTCTGTTGTAGGTGTTGATATTTCTCATAAAATGCTCGAGGTAGCCAAAGAAAAAACACATTTTCCACAGGTTGAATATAAATGCTGTGCTATAGAAGATGTGGAATTCCCAGAGGAGAGTTTTGATGTAATATTAAGTTCACTTGCGTTTCACTATGTAGCAGATTATGAGATTTTAGTAACTCAACTTTCGCAGCTTAATTGTCCAAACAAACCCTTGATATAATTGGGCAAACTCGAAATCCAATGCTGGAGTTGACGAAAAACGGCAGACTGATCCCGTTTGGACTTGGCTTCCGTGAACGCCATGAAAAATGCTATCAGATGTTGCAAAGCCGTTTTGAGATCCAGGTCTCGAACTTCGTCGGAAAACAGGAAGAACAGACCGCCCAACGACCGCGCGTCGTTTTCGTGACGACGTTCCCATTCCATCACGAGATAACGCGTAAACACGATCGTGGTGTGGCTGATGAGCATATCAAACGAACGACCTTGAAACTCCGTTCCCAGCTTCAGATACGATTTGGCAAATTTGAAGAAGGTCTCGATGCTCCAACGCATGCCGTAAATGCGAACGATCTCGGCATCTTCCAACGCCAAATCAGTGCTGAGCAGAACCAGCCAATCCCGCCGCCGATGGCGGTTTTGCACAAAGACCAGTTTGATCGGTAAACCGCAGGCGGTTTGAACGATGACTGAGCCAAGAATTTCTTTGTTTTTCTGCTTTGGCAACAGGGCATACAGTTCATGGAGCGTTAGGCTTTTTCCGTCGAGCCGGTATCGTTGTTTCATCGCCTTGACCATCCCAATGACATGCAGACCTTTAGCCATCAGTTCACGCAACAGAGGCGCTTGGGTAAACCAACTGTCCATCAGGACAAAGTCAGCGCTGAATCCAGCCTGAATCGCTCGATCAAGCAGAGCCACAACCGCATCCGGCTTACGCGAAAGTGCCTCGATGCGGCGTTTGTAGCCTTGCGTACGCTTGGACAAACGCTCCTTCATCTCGCAAAAGCGATTCGCCAGCTTGGCCGAGCTGAGCATGACAAAATCAATGGGCGCGAAGCTGAAGCCATCCGACCATCCGAGCGTGAGCATGTTGTAGCCGCGGGTATATCTCCCCGTCGTATGATCGAAGACGCGGGCCAGCAACTCGGCTTTCTTGCTGCGATCCCTGCGAAGAACCGAATCATCAATGATGAACGTTCGAACGCGGGACGAAGAGGTTAAGGAATCAAAATGCTGAACGATCTTCAGACTCAAGGCATGCAAAAATCGTCGCCATGCGAAACGCGGGTGGTTTAAAAACCGATAGACCACATCTTTGCCAGGCAAAGACTCGCGGCGATCGCTGTGGAGAAGACGAAACCAGTTACGCCCTTCAAACACGAGCGTAAAGATCAGCCGAAAGATGGCCAGACTGGACAATCCGAACGACTTGGAAATGCCTGCTTTCCGCAACAGTTGCCCGATTTGTAAAGTAGAGAATACAGCCGAAATACGTTCTTGGCCCTTTTCAGACAGAGAGTTGTGTTGTACCATAGGGATACGCACCTTTCTGTTTGGAATGGTAAGCTTCTCCAACTTCCATTTTACCAAACGAGAAAGGTGTTTTTCTGTCAAGAACGAGATTTTTCAAGAGAAAATCCTAGCCCTATCAAGGCTTAGTACAGATTTTCAAGGTGCGAAAGTTGAGTAAGAAAGTTGTTTGGAACGTATTAACTAATCCTGATTATATTAGAGATTGGCTAGGTGTACATATTAAAACAGATCTGTATTTCGCAACTCCATGATCGGACGGTGGAGATCCGGATCGAAGATAACGGGGTCGGATTCAGTGAGACACTTGTTCAAAGCTTTGCAGAAAAAACATCCAGCGAACGTTCGGGCTTGGGACTCATCATTGCCAAGAAATTCATTGAAGCAAATGGCGGAAATTTTAGTGTCAGCAGTAGACCGAACGAAGGGACGACACTTTCGATCAGACTGCAAGTAGCACAATGTTAGAGTGAAATTGAGGCTAAACGATTTTTTGTTGGAGGGCGCTATTGACCATGAATCTTTTTAAAGAAGAAATCGGAAACTGGCAAGATTGGAGCAATGTCTCTCAATCATTATTTGCTTTTTCTGCTCTTACTAATTTCATATTCCAAAAAGAAAACCTGCCACTCGCGAAACTCGAAAACCTGCCACCGGCAACGAATGCTGTTTTCAAATCTGGTGATTTTGTTATAAAAATATATGTTCCGCGTGAGGGAGGAATGGATCCGGCAACGGAAATACAGACAGAATTGTTTTCCATGCAGCGAGCAAATCAGCTCGGAATTCATTCCCCTAAACTGATAGCACATGGTTTTGTGGAGGATAAATATCGTTTTGTTTACATGATAATGGAATATGTTCATGGGACCGCATTCGGCGAAGCCGTAAAAAGCATGGCACACATTGAAAAATCTGAAGCAGCAAAGCAACTTTGCAAACTCACGAATATAATGAACACCTCTTGCCCACGGTTCAATGACATTGATATCTTTGCCGATGAAGATCGTTCTGAAAGGTGGAGTATATATCCCGATTCCTTTAGGTCGGAAAGACTTATTTACATCACTTCTCACGATTACGGCGAGAAAGTATATGTCCACGGCGATCTAAACAGCAACAACGTCATCATTACCGATGACGGTAAACTTTGTATTATTGACTTTGCAGATGCCGTTCTTGCGCCGAAGGTTTACGAGGATGCGTATATTGCAGCCGAACTGTTCAAATTTGATTCTGTACTGCTACGTGGTTATTTCAGTGATTATTCTGAAGAAGAGCTTGTTGGAATCATCACGGATGGTCTGCTAATCCACGATTTCGGTGGAGATGTTGTCAGAAAATACCTCGGTAAACCAGAGGAGTTCCACTGTATTAATGATCTACGAAAACGGATATATGAAAAGCTGACAAACGAACCGTCAGGCCAGTAAAAATCCGTGCGGCAATCATTGATGTGCGTCGGTTTGTATGACATTGTATCAGTTCCATTACTCAGGTGAGTAGGACAGCATCGCCACAAACCGGCACGCCTCCCAATATTATAAGGTTGTAATTCCGCATGGTCAAAACCCAATAACACGGTATGCACAAAAACTGTATTGATACTGTGCTCAATAGACTTAAAGCACTTTAGAAGGAACGGAATTTGAGGCAAACATTTTGGAAATCTTAACGTGAGCGCAGAACATCTTTCGGACAACACATGACAACATTGTCATGTGACAACCTTGTCATATAATTTGTTTTATGTTATATATTTTTAACTCAACTTTCGCACCTAGAAAATCAATGTAAAACCAGTTGTAGAACGGTCTTACGGTCTGTTGAATAGCCAGCTTGCCAAAATAGAAAAACACCACTTCGTTTGGTAAAGTGAGAGTGTCAAGCCATCACTACCAGACAGAAGAGGTGTCTTCCATCATGATAGACCATCAGCCCGATCTGAATCAACTGCCAAACGAATTAAAGCCTGCTTTTCAAGAACTGAAAGTGATGAAACATCTTCAACAAGCCGGATTCCGTAAGCGATTTGGCTTTAGCTGTGCTCGGCTATTCCAACTCGTCTTTGTCCTTCTGTTTCACCAGAAGAATTGGTTTCGACTGCTCGAGAGCAGCAAGGGCGACTCCTTTCCCGGCAAGGATGCCGTCTATCGTTTCCTCAACCATGCAGGCTTTGCCTGGCGTCGTTTTCTGACGTCGCTCAGCGTCGCGACGGTGCAGAAGGTCAGCGTGCTTACGTCGGCAGATCGGGGCACCGTCTTCATCGTCGACGATTCCATGTTCGAACGCAACCGCAGCAAAGCCGTTGAGTTGCTGGCCAGGTTCAAAGATCATGCCACCGGCGCTTATTACAAGGGATTTCGTATGCTCACCATGGGATGGTCCGACCGGCCATACCTTCCTGCCGCTGGACTTCGCGCTGATCAGTTCCGGCAAATCTGCCATTAACGGCATGAACGAGAAGATCGACAAACGGACGAACGGGTATAAGCGACGTCAAGAAGCACTCCTGTCGGCTCCGCAGGTGATTGTATCGATGTTGGATCGCGCGCTTGCCGCCGGAGCCACGGCCTCCTATGTCTTGATGGACAGTTGGTTCACGCACGCGCCCCTCATTGGCGAGATCGCCTCCCGCGGGCTCGACGTGATCGGCATGGTCAAGAACGACAATAAGCGTTTCCTTGTTCAAGGCCGGAAGCTGTCGCTCAAAGAACTATACACCGCAGCGTCTCCGGTGCAAAGCAAGAAACGAGGCATCCTTCGTTCGATTCGAACCGAGCTTGCCTCCGGCATACCGGTTCACGTGGTATTCGTCCGTCATCGCACGAAGAAGAACGAATGGCTCGCGGTGCTGACGACGGATCTTTCCCTCTCCGTGGAGGACGTGATCCGTATTTACGGGATCCGCTGGGACATCGAGGTCTTCTTCAAGTGCACCAAGTCGCTGCTTCGTTTGCAGAAGGAGTTTCAAGGCCGCTCCTATGATTTACTGATCAGCCATACGACGATTGTATTCTCCCGCTATATTTTGCTGGCCTGGCAGCATCGGCAAAGTACGGATGCTCGCTCGTTCGGCGGTCTGTTTTATGTGTTGTGCGACGAAGTTGGCACATTGGACTGGGCCATCGCCTTGCAGCAACTGCTCGATCTGATCAACGAAATCGCTACGAAAGCAGGAAAAAAGCTTTCGGCTCTGATTCAACGTCAACTCCAGCAATGGATTGCAACTTTACCCAGCTACATCAAGGCCTGTTTGCCCATTTCATGCTGCGAAAGTTGAGTTAGTAAAAAAGATATATAGAATACTGAAGTCTGGTGGTAAGCTAGTTTTTACGGTTGAACATCCTGTTTTTACTGCCTATGGAACACAAGACTGGTATTATAACGAAAAAGGAGAAATACTGCATTTCCCGGTGGACAATTATTATTATGAGGGCAAACGGACAGCTATGTTTTTGGAAGAAAAG
>NZ_JANFME010000010.1:0-71096 GCF_029616525.1 Streptococcus suis
TGGTTGAACACTTTTCATTATAGGTCATATGGGACTTTTTTCTATACTCAAAAAGGCTCCATAATTTCCATGGTGGATTTACCCACTACAGAAATTATAGAGCCCTTAAAACTCACTGGTCACTCTGGTGAGTTTTTTTGTGTGACCAAAAAACAACCCAGCATAAAGCTGAGTTGAGGCTCTTTACATCAATTCCATTATCTTCCGACCAATGCGTTCAATGTCATTCTGCATCCCTCTGAGTTCAAAGGTGTCTATAACAGGAAAATTAAATCGCTCAGCATATTGCTTGGCAGTCAGACAATATTGGTTGTTAAAATTGCGGTTACCTGAGCCAACGACACCCAGACAGAGCTCTGCATTGGTCCCCAAAGCGATAAAATCTCCGAGAGGATTGGTCAGAATTTCCACATCTCCGTTGTCCACTCCATTTCCACCTTCTAAGTAGGTTGGCAAAAAGGCGACAAAGGGTGCATCTAGCTGATAGAAAGGAATATCCTGCTTGACCAAATCTTTAACATGGACCAGCTCAATCTCCCAGTCAGTTTGAAATTGGAAAAAGGACTTTAGACGTTTCACAAAACTCTCTGTATTGCCACTCAAACTGATGTAAACCAAATATATTTTCTTCTTCATACATTTCCTCTTTATAATAAAAACACTACATGTAGACTGTAAATACTATTTTACTCCTACATGTAGTGTTTGTCAATCAGTCACTTTCCACAAACCGACCAATAATATTGACGTTGTCAGCTACCGATACAAAGGCTTTGGGGTCTGCCTTTTTCATAATATGCTTGAAATCATTAAACTCCGCACGAGTGATGATGGTAATGAGAATCGTCTTTTGCTCATGGTTATAAGCACCCTCAGCACCGTTGATAATGGTCACACCGCGATTGAGCTTCTTATGGATTTTCTTAATGACTCGTTCAGGATGATTGGTAATAATCATGGCCTGCATCCGTTTTTGTTTCACGAAAATCGCATCTGTCATGCGGCTGGAGATAAACAGCGCAACCATTGAATACAGGGCATACTGCCAGCCAAAGGTCATCCCTGCAATCAACATAATCATAATGTTGACAATCAAGGAAATGGAGCCAACTTGACGTCCCGTCTTCTTGCGAATAATAATAGAGACAATATCAGTACCACCACTGGATACATTGTTCCTAAGCGCAAAGCCAATTCCAGTTCCCAGCATAAGCCCACCGAAAATAGCATTTACTAACGGATCCGTCGTCAGGGTAACTGGCGGCATAAATTGGATAAAGAAAGAACTGAAGGATACCGTAATAAAGGTAAAGATAGTAAATTTATAACCAATTTTATACCAAGCTAAGATAAGCAAGGGGATGTTCAGACCGTAATAGACCACCGCAATCGGTACATTCCAACCAGCGTAAGAAGCTGCCAGAGCAGAAACAATCTGTGCAAGACCAGTAACTCCAGACGAATATACATTCCCTGGTCTAAAGAAAAAATTGACTGCAATACTAGATAGGAGTCCATAAATAATGGACCCCGATATCCGTTCAGCATATTTTTCCCGAGAAATTCCCAAAATGACCGACCAAAACTTATTCTTTCTGGCCTTTCTTAAAAAGCGTACACGCTGTTTTCTGAAAAATTTATTCATTTTCAAGTGTAATGTTTAAAGCTAATTCCTCTAATTGTGCTGATGCAACTGTGCTCGGCGCCTGTGTCATTGGATCAGATGCTTTGTTGTTCTTCGGAAAGGCGATAACTTCACGAATGTTATCCTCACCAGCCAATAACATGACAAAGCGGTCCAAACCGATAGCCAATCCACCATGTGGTGGGAAGCCGTAGTCCATAGCTTCAAGCAAGAAACCAAACTGCTCATGCGCATCTTCAGCTGAGAAACCAAGAGCCTTGAACATCCGTTCTTGCATGTCTTTTTGGTTGATACGAAGGCTACCGCCACCCAATTCATAACCATTCAAAACAATATCGTAAGCAACTGCACGCACCTGCGCCAAATCACCATCCAAATGATGAGCTGTTTCTTCCGTCGGCAAGGTGAATGGGTGGTGGGCACTCATGTAGCGACCTTCCTCTTCAGACCACTCAAACATTGGCCAGTCTACAATCCAGAGGAAGTTGAACTTGCTTTCGTCAATCAAGCCTTGCTCTTTTGCCAAGCGGTTACGCAAAGCTCCCAGGGTATTATTGGCAACTTCCAATTCATCTGCCACAAAGAGAACCAGGTCCTTGTCTTCAAGTTGTAAACTTGCTGTCAAGTTAGCTGTAATTTCTGTCAAGAACTTGGCAACTGGGCCCGCTAATTCTCCCTTGTCTACTTTAACCCAAGCAAGTCCCTTAGCACCAAATTGTTTCGCGTAGTCTGTTAACTTATCAATATCTTTACGTGAGTAGCTATCCGACGCACCCTTGACCACAATGGCTTTGACAACTGGTGCTTCTGAGAAGACTTTGAAGTCAACTTCCTTGACAAGTTCTGTCAAGTCTTGCAAAAGCATCTCAAAACGTGTATCCGGTTTGTCTGAACCATAGAAGTTCATCGCATGGTCGTAGGCCATACGAGGGAATGGCAAGGTCACATCGATTCCTTTGGTATCTTTCAAGACCTTAGCAATCAAGCCTTCTACGATGTCTTGGATTTCAACTTCATTCAAGAATGAGGTTTCCAAGTCCACCTGTGTAAACTCAGGTTGGCGGTCACCACGCAAATCTTCATCACGGAAACACTTAACGATTTGGTAGTAACGGTCAAAACCAGCGTTCATTAACAGCTGCTTAGTAATCTGTGGACTTTGTGGAAGGGCATAAAAATGGCCTTTTGACACACGAGATGGTACCAAGTAGTCACGCGCACCTTCTGGCGTTGACTTAGTCAACATTGGTGTTTCCACATCGATAAATTCCAAATCGTCCAAGTAGTTGCGAATGCTGTGGGTTACAGCCGCACGTAATTTGAAGTTGTTGAGCATTTCTGGACGGCGAAGATCCAAATAACGGTAACGAAGACGGGTATCATCGCTGGCTTCAATGCCATCCTTGATTTCAAATGGAGTTGTCTTAGCCGTGTTCAACACTGTCAAGCTGGTTACTTGCAGTTCAACAGCTCCTGTCGGGATATTGTCGTTAGCTTGCTCACGCTCCACAACCGTTCCTGTTACTTCGATAACAAACTCAGAACGAAGACTCTCCGCTTTTGCCATCACTTCAGCCTCAACTGACTCAGGGTTAATCACCAATTGCATAATGCCTTCACGGTCACGCAAGTCAATGAAAATCAGGCCACCCAAGTCACGACGGCGGCCAACCCAACCTTTCAAAGTAATTTCCTGTCCGACATGTTCCTTACGAACACGTCCAGCGTACATAGAACGTTTCATTTTCTTCCTCTTTTACTGATTTTATACCTATTCATTCTACCATAAAATAGCTGATTTTTGGGAGAAATTGCCGAGAAAAATCGAAAAACCAGCCCTAGTTGACTGGTTTGATGTATAGCATATCCAAATGCGGAATATCATCCTCCAAATATACTTCAGAAACTGGCTTAAAGCCAAGTGATTGATAGAATTTTTCCAAATAGGCTTGGGCACCGATCTTAATCTGACTTTCCTTCCATTCGCTTGTAATAAAGTGAATTGCCTGCTCCATCATTGGCCTACCTAAACCTTTGCCACGATGACTTGGCTTGATGACCACACGTCCGATGGAAACTTCATCATAACTTAGACCAGCCGGCAATATTCTCAAATAAGCCACTAACTCCCCATTGTCTGTTCCTAAAAGATGAAGACAGTTTGGATCCTTTCCATCAATTTCAGGATAGGGACAAGCTTGTTCTACAACAAACACATCGGTCCGAAGTGTCAAGATAGTGTAAAGTTCTTGTAAACTAAGTTGTTCAAATGTTTTTATTTCCCACTTCATACATTCCTCCTAGGGCAGAATGTTCCCTGCACTTCTGTAAATCTCGTACCATTCTGGTCTGGTTAAGGTAATCTGGCTTGCTTGAGCAATCTTTGTCAAGCGTTCTGGATTCATAGAACCCACAATCGTTTGAATCTTTGCTGGATGACGCAAAATCCAAGCTACGACAATTGTTTCATGTGAAACATGGTAGCGCTCTGCTATTTCCCCAATAGTTTGATTTAAATGAGCATAGTCTGGATGATTGGCAAAAATACCTCGTTGCAAATCAATCAAGAAAGGAGACCAGGCTTGGATAGTGATTTTTTTAAGCTGGCAATAATCAATCAGTCCACCATCACGCATAGTCGCAGCATCATCTTTCATATTGACATGTAATCCAGCATCAATCAAAGGCGTGTGAGCAGGAGATAGCTGCAATTGATTAACTGCAAGCGGTTGATCGAGATAGGATTGTAATAACTCCATTTGGTAAATGTTTTGGTTGCTGACGCCAAAATGATGAACCTTCCCTGCTTTTTTCAAGAGATAAAAGGCTTCTGCCACTTCCTCTGCTTCCATCAGAGCATCCGGACGGTGTAAGGCGAGAACGTCTAAATATTCCGTATCCAAGCGCTTCAAAATCCCATCCACAGATTCCAAAATATACTCTTTTGAGAAATCAAAATAACCTTTACGAATGCCACATTTTGATTGGAGAAGCAGGTCCTCACGCTTGAGACCTGCCAATTTTGCCCCCTGAGCAAAACGGATTTCTGATTCACCACCACCATAAATATCCGCATGATCAAAAAAGTTGATTCCCTGTCCAACGACTGTATCTAACACTTTAGCAGTTTCCTGCTCTGTCAGACTAGCCATTCTCATACAACCTAGACCAATTCGTGAAACTTCTAGACCTGTTTGTCCTAATCTTTGCATTTATCTTCTCCTTTGTAAACGCTTTTCATATTCCTTATTATAACAGAAAAACTCAGCCGAAACTGAGTTTTAGTTAAAACCATAAATTCTTTTCGCGATTTTATAGACGGCATTGGAAATTTTTCGACCTGGATAACCGTAAAGGTTGGTTAATTGCCCGAGTAACCCTTTTCGAACGATTTTAAAGAGAGCTGGATTATTATCCCGAATATAGTGCCAGAGTTCCTGCTTTTTCATCATGTGTTCAGCTGTTCCAGCACGATTGAGAAGGGCACAGGAGATAATGGTCGTAATCTCCACATGATTGAGCAGGTAACTTCGCAAATCAGGATTGTCAATCGCCTCCAAGTCTAAATTATCTACCAAAATTCGATTAACTTTTAACTGCTGGTCAATGCGCTTAATCATGACGGATTCATTGACAGACTGGTCATTTCGCCCAATAAAGTAACGATAAAAATCTACTGGCAGATAGAACATAGTTTTCACAGCCTGCAAAGGAGTAAATACGAAAATATTATCCACATAAAAAGTATGCTCTGGCAGAACGAGACCAACCTCACGCAATAAATCTGTCCTGTAAATCAAGGAATGCATCATCATGTATTGCCCCTTGGAAAAGGCACCTACATCCTCCCAACCGAAAATACGGTTCTCAGGTAGAGTGGATTGATAAGACATGGATTTTTTGCGAGATTGTCCCTCTTTTTCATAAACAAAGTTGGAGATAAAGGCATCAACTGGAGTATTTTCATCTTCCAAAGCCTGCAAACTCTCTAGGATCTTCAAATAGGCCCTGGTATCGACCCAGTCATCTGAATCTACAACTTTAAAATACTTCCCCTTGGCCTCACGTATCCCTGTATTAACAGCTCCGCCATGGCCCTTATTGTCCTGATAAATGGCACGTACGTTTGAAAATTGATTCTCTAGCCCCTCTGCGATTTCCTGAGTCCGATCGGTCGACCCGTCGTTAATAATCAGAATTTCAACCTTGTCACCGCCCATTACAAGGGAATGAACACAGTAATGAAGGTAGGCCTCCGAATTATAACTCGGTATGGCAATGCTTAGTAAGGTCATCTTTCTCTCCATTTGACACAATTTGTTACTATTTTATCACATTTTCAGGAAAGTTGCTTTTGATATTTTCTTTTTGCTTGATAGGCTCTCCATAGTTGGCCTAGGCCCTTGAAAAAATGGCCATTGACAATGGTTAGAATCCCTTCCACCATCGGTAAATCGAGCATGTCACCTGTCATCTTAGCCATAGCCCTAAATGGCATATTATAAAGGAACAGCAGGTTCAAGTCAGGAGTCCCTTTCTGCTCTGCTTTTTTCAGTAAGCTAGCCAATAGTTTATGCACGCCACGTGCCAACCCACTCTTAGCAAATTGGAGTTTCAAAACTGGATCGTTCAGGCTCAGTTCTTGACCAATTTTCCAGGTTTCTTCTGGAACTGGACGTCCAAGCAATTGTGCAAAATCCTGCGATGAGACGGCCTGCACTTGGGCTGTCAGATAAGTCGGAAGCTGTTCTGAAGCAGGAAATTGGTCTACAGTGCCTTCTTGGGTAATCTCGCCAACTAAGCGAATATCCTGACTACTTGCACCTACATACAAGAGATAATTTCCAGCCTCTACTTCAAATTGGCCTGTCTCTTTATTAAAATAACGGAACGTATAGTCCTCAAAAGGAATAAAAATCTGTTTAGACTCGCCTGCTTTTACATATACTTTTTTAAAGCCTTTTAACTCCTTTGCAGGGCGGTAAATCTGACTATCTTCTTTGCCTACGTACAATTGGACAATTTCAGCACCATCAACCAGACCAGTATTTGTAATAGTGACTGTGACTCCTAATTCGGTCACATCCAATTGACTGTAAGAAAAGTCTGTGTAGGATAATCCATAGCCAAAGGGATACTTGACAGTCTTGTAAAGGCTTGTAAAGTAACGGTAGCCTACATAGAGAGCTTCCTTATAGAGGGCAAAATCGCCTTCCGCTGGATAGTCATCCGAAGATGGAACATCTGCAAGATTAATAGGATAGGTTTCGCTTAGTTTTCCTGATGGGTTGACACGTCCTGTCAAGGTATCTAACATGGCTCTGGCACCAGCTTCTCCTGATAGATAGCCGTGAAGAACCGTATCTACATCCACATCCCAATTCATATCCACAACTGAGCCTGCTGATAGGACAACAACGATTTTTTTACCTGTCCTCACCAAGGCATTCAGTAAGGATAACTGGTTTTTAGGAAGACTTATATGATGACGATCCAAGCCCTCACTTTCACTCATTTCATCTAGCCCCATATAGTAAAGAACAAGTTCTGCTTGGTTTGCAAGATTGACAGCCCTGTCAACTAACACCCTGTCTTCTTTATCTACACGTTGATAGCCTTGTTCGTAACCAATAACATTTAATGGATAATCTGCGATGCAATCCACTGTTTTATCTAATTGTCTTGTATTGATTAAAGAAGAACCAGCTCCCTGATAGCGAGGATTTTGGGCAAATTCTCCGATGAGGGCTATTTTTGTCTCACTAGATAAGGGCAAGATCTGATCCTTATTTTTTAATAGCACAATGCTCTCAGTGGCAGCCTGACGGGCCAATTCATGTTGTTCAGAATAATCTACAGATCGTTTTTCAGCATGAGCCAACTCTAAAACTAAATCAATCAGTTCATCCACGCGCTCATTCAATACCTGCTCGGACAGACGACCTGACTGAATAGCGTCAATAATTTCCTTTTGACCGACCTTTTTAGTACCTGGCATTTCCAAATGACTACCATTTTCAACACCGAGAACATGGTCATTGGAGCCACCCCAATCCGATACAACAAAGCCTGTAAATCCCCATTCGTCACGAAGAATGTCACGCAAGAGGCGCTTGTCTTCATTAGCATAGACGCCGTTTATTTTGTTATAGGCAGACATGATTGCCTTTGGATTTCCTTCACGCACCGCAATCTCAAATCCTGTCAGATAGAGCTCTCTCAGTGTACGCTCATCTACAATGGAGTCTGAAGCCATACGGCGCAATTCCTGACTGTTGACAGCAAAATGCTTAGGCGTTGCCGCAACACCTTGCGACTGCATTCCTCGGATCATTGCGGCCGCCAATTTTCCCGCTTGATATGGATCCTCTGAGTAATACTCAAAGTTTCGACCACATAAGGGACTACGCTTAATATTAAGCCCCGGCCCCAAAATGACATTGACACCCAAGCTATTTGCTTCTGCACCAAGACCTTGTCCGACACGTTCAACCAGGTCCACATCCCAAGAATTTGCTAAAGTAGCAGCTGTCGGGAAGCAGGTGGCAGGAACAGAAGCGTTCAGCCCTAAGTGATCTCCTTCGCCTTCTTGCTTGCGAATACCATGTGGTCCATCAGACAAAAAGATAGATGGAATTCCTTTTTCTGGGTAATCCTTAGTTTCCCAAACAGATTTTCCAGACATGAGTGCAGCTTTTTCTTCCAACGTTAAACGATTAATAATCTCCTGATGTTTCATCATCTTTTCCTCATTCTATTTCTTTATCACTATCATATCAGACTACACAAGCAATTAAAACGCTTTCTTCATAATCTGTATGATTTTGGACATAATCTGCTATAAAAAAATCTCCCCAGAAAATTCTAGGGAGATTGTGTTCATCACTTCTTATTTCATGATTACAAACTTCATCATCGGATAGTTGACAGCCACTTGAACGAAAATATTGACCCAGTTGGCCGCTGTCTGTGCCCAGCCCAAGCTCAAGCCCCATGATGTAAAGAGCTGAGTAGTGTAAGGCGGCAGCACGATGGACAAAATTCCTGCAACGACAACAGTCAAGATATACCAATGGAGGGTTTTGGATATATCGTTTTCTGCTCCGAATACCAACTTCCTTTGGACAATATAGTTGACAACCTGTGCCGCTATGTAGGCCAAGAGGAAGGAGAGAAAGCCGTTCAATCCGCCATTTTCTACGGAATAGTGAAAGATAAACCAGTGAAATGGCTGACTTGACAAGGCTGTAAAGAGGAAATTGGTTGACAACCAAAGGACGCAGAAGTTTGTAATGGTTGCGATGTTTGATAAGACATTAAACTTGATAAACTCCCACAAATCTGGGTGTTTGGCAATCCATTCTTTCATACGGTCTCCTATACAAGACAAGGGGGAAGGCCCCCTTGTTATGCTACTTCTTTTTCTTCTTTTTTCTTAAAATTACGACTCAAGAAATAGATACCACCACCAACAATAATTGCAATAACAACATCAGCTGAATACATCCAAATCTGCCATAATGGTAATACTTTTTTCACAACAGAAGTTGATGATAGACCGTTCATTGCTAAACTCCTAGAAACTGCATAAAGAATATGCTTTGAAGCTGTTCGCAATTGTGTCATCACTGTTGGGTTATTTTGATAATCCTCAATTTGCCAATTATCTGTTCCTGTATTTAGATAAAGATCAGTACCTGCCTCCAATCCACCTCGAATAGCCATGAATGGAAAGGCTTCTGGGAAGGAGGCTTGGTCGGTTACAACAATACCATCAAATCCCCATTCGTTTCGTACCACATTGGTCATCAATCCAGTATGATTGCCTGCCCAAGCTGTACCGACTCTGTTCATACCTGCCATAATCCCTAAGGCTCCACCCTCAACTACACTTTCTTCAAAAGGAGCCAAGTAGACTTCACGAATTGCTTGTTCATTTGCAAATGTCAGTAATGCTGCACGTCTAGTTTCTTGATCATTCAATGCAAAGTGCTTGATAAAGGTAATAAGACCTTTTTCAGTTGCACCTTTTGTTGTTGCTGCCCCCATTTGTCCAGATAGGAAACTATCTTCTGAATAATATTCAAAATTTCGACCTGAAAAAGCGGTACGGTGGATATTCATAGCAGGTGCATACCAACCAGCAAAGTTTAATTCTTCTTGTGCTAATGCATCTTCACCGATCAGTTGTCCCATATTATAGAGTATATCTGTATTCCAAGTTGAAGCTAGAAGAATTTCTGAGCTCCAAGCGTATGTCTTTTCTTTTGTTGTTACACCAGTCAGCCCAGCTACTCCGACATAAGCTGGTCCATCTACATGGACTGTTGCTGGAACACCTACAGAAGCAATTGCCTGAGTCTGATAGCCGCCAATACGGACTAAATCATACATTTCTTCTGGGCTCAACTGATCTAAGAAGGTATCCCAAAGTGGATCATCAAAATCGACCTCTCTCATCATCGCTAATGTCAAACCATTATCAACACCTGTTTGAGGCATGGTCGCATCAGGGTTATCCGTTCCAGTAGGAATTTCTAGTCCTGCTGAAATATCTTCTGTCAATTCTAACTGATACAGTTGAGGGTAGGTAGCATTCCAATCGCTACGTGATAAATAAGTAAAATTCTCATCATAGGTTGACATATCTGTATCAGTAAATTGGTTAGTTATTGTCTCACCTGTCGCTGTAGAAACAGCAAATTTATCGCTTGAAGAAACTTTTTCTTCTACAACCAAAGCACTATCAGCTTCTTCAGGTAAATTTGTAATCCCTTTTTTCTCTAGAATATGGTTGACAGCACTATGAGCATCCGTCGCAATAGCAAAGTAGTGGTTTCCTTCTTCTACAATATAACCACCTTCACCACCATTCGCGGTTGTATCATAAGTTTTCAGATTCTCTTTATCTACTGTAATTGTGTATTCACCACTCTCACCTGGTGCAAGTTCTTCAGTTTTGACAAAACCAACAAGTTGTACTGAAGATTTTTCGATACCTGCTGTTTTATCATATTCTGTATATGGTGATTGCATATATAACTGAACAACTTCCTTACCAGCTTCATCACCTGTGTTTGTGACCTTAACATTAAATTTATAGCTGTTTTCATCACTGCTGTGTTTTACTAACTCATGCGAGAATGAAGTATAAGAAAGGCCATATCCAAACGGAAACTGTACCTCATCCTCATAGTTCCACTTCGTCGCATTCTCTACAGTCACACCAACATTGGCTGTTGCATTTCCTTGATTAAGAACACTATCTTCATAGCGTGTCTCATAGTACTTATAACCAACATAGATTCCCTCTTGATAGACAACATAGTTGGTTCCACGAGGGTCATCACTTTCGACAGAATTCAAACCAAAGTTAACAAAAGCTGGTGAACCCGTCTGGTCATAAGCATAAGTATCTACCAATTTACCAGAAGGATTGATTGTACCATTCAAAATATCTGCCAAAGCATATAGACCGTCTTGGCCAGGGTTTCCAATCCATAGTGCCGCATCAACTCCATACTCTTCATCTTCAATGAATCCTAAATCAATAGGGTTTGCTGAGTTGATGACCAAGACTACCTTATCAAAGTTTTCTTTAGCGTACTTAATAAGCTTCTCTTCATTAGAAGTCAATTCTAGATAGTGGCGTCCAATATCTTCAGGAGAATCCACAGGATCTGAGTGAAAATCACCTACATAACCTTTAACATCCATTGCTTCTAAATAACTCTCGTCATACTCTTTCGGTAAATCTGATGACTCTCCTCCTGACCGCGAAATTGAAACAATTGCTGCATCATTATAAGAACTAAAACTATTTTTTTCTTTATCTGTTAATAAATCCATACTGGCTTCATGGATAACATAACGACCTGTTCCTGCAATGTCAGGAACATCCATTTTGATGTCTTTTGCAGCTCCAGTTGTATAGAAATCCCACATTTGTGGGTTAACCTCAAAACCACTGGCTTCCAAGGCTGTCTTCATTGTTGGAACTGTCGAAGTGTCTACAGCTCCAGAGCCTCCTCCACCATATAAAATATTCGCACTAGTAACACCTAAAAGAGTAACTTTGCTACCTGATTGGAGAGGTAATTCAGAGTTATTCTTCAACAGTACGATACCTTCTCCAGCAGCTTCTTTACCAGCTGCAGAAT
Organism: Streptococcus suis; assembly: GCF_029616525.1. Classification (GTDB taxonomy): domain Bacteria; phylum Bacillota; class Bacilli; order Lactobacillales; family Streptococcaceae; genus Streptococcus; species Streptococcus suis_AF. The sequence goes on from NZ_JANFME010000010.1 coordinate 11,806, forward strand.
CTGCTGTTAGGCGAGTAACCTCATCTGAATACATTCTTTCAAAATATGTTGTACTACCTTCTGATTCTTTATCCTCAATTTTATAGTCTGTATGCCCAAAATATGTATTTATAATTGGTGTATATTTCAAAGCATATACATTGGCAACAGCGGCACCAATTGCTGTACCCCCTAGCAAAACAATCCCTAGAGCAGACAGGGTTCTTCTAAGGTTCTTCATATTGTCCTCCTAAACATTTCGGCTTTCATGTAAGCCTTTTCTTTTTCTTGAGTCCACTATATCAATTAACATACTCAATGAAAACACTTTCTTCATAATCTGTCATTTAACCTTCATAATTTGTAAATTTACAAGAATAAACCTACTCTTGCTATTTTATCATTTGATTTTCTAAAATATTGCTAACAATTTCATTCTAATTTTGATATACTGATAGAAAATAAAAGGGGTGCCTTATGAAAATCGCGATTGTAGAAGATCAAAAAATTGAGCAAGAGAGATTGTCCAACTACATCAAAACCTACTGTCAAAAAGCTGGGATTGCAGTGGAAATCAGCTGTTTTAATGACGGTCTCCATATCACTAGTGACTATCAAAAACAATTTGACCTGATTTACCTAGATGTTGAGATGGAAATTATGGACGGGATGACCACCGCTCAAAAAATTCGGTCTGTGGACAAAGAAGTTCTATTAGTATTTGTGACCAATCATTCTCACGTAGCGATTCAAGGGTATTCAGTTGAAGCTATTGATTTTCTGCTCAAGCCACTGAGCTCCTTTGTCTTTGAGGAACATTTTAAAAAAATTCTTAGAAAATTACCCGATAGCCAAGAGAAACAAAGTTTGTATATAAAAAGCAAGCAGTCCACCGTAAAACTCTATCAAGAAGATATTGTTTACCTAGAAAGTCAAGGACATCAGGTTCACATCTACACAGTTGATGGTGGCCTAACCATTACCCATAATAGTCTCAAAAATCTCGAAGCCATGTTAGACAGTAAAGTGTTTGTACGAGCCCACTCGGCCTATATCATCAATTTGTCCCATGTTCAAAAAGTGGAAGGTAGCCTTGTTTACGTCACAAATACAGCCTTGCCGATTAGCCGCCCAAGGAAAAAGGAATTTATGACAGCTCTAACCAACTTCATCGGAGATAGCCTACTATGATCAATTTCCCTGATATTCCACGTTTCTATACTGCACTAACAGAAAGCTTGGCCTGCCTACTGGTATGTTCCTCACTTGTTTTGTCTGAAAAATGGTCACGCAAACAGGTACGTATCCTCCTGATTTTTCTCATCCAAATCTTACTTCAACTTGTAGCTGGCAAACTCCCTTTGCTTTTTTGGACTGTAGGAATGGGCACCAATATCGCTTGGATGTTTGTTTCCGTTCGATTTCTTGGAGTTATCCACAAGAGGACTGGTCTCTATTTGACAGCAAAAGCCTTTATTATTGCCGAATTAGTAGCCTCCATTACTTGGCATCTCTACTGTTTGACGATTTATCAACAACCTGTGGATAACTTGTGGACACAGGGGCTATTTCTGTTGATAACTTCTCTACTTTCTTACTGGCTCATCTATCTACAAGATAAAAAAGTTCGCTTAGAAGAATTGGATAAATTCATTGAGCAGCGAGATGTTACTGTAGCCGTCTTTACAACCTTATCTATCTTTGTTCTCAGTAATATTGGTTTCATCCTCTCTGGCACGCGCCAATTTCAAGATTCGACCAGCATCTTCATTCTCCGGACAACCGTCAATCTCTCTGGTCTTCTACTCCTATTCACCCAAGAATCTCAACAATACGATCGCTATTTACGGCAGGAATTGACTTCTATCAATAATATCTTTCAACTTCAATACAAGCAATACCAAGCCTATCGTGAAAACAGTGAGATTCTTGACCGTAAGGTCCATGATTTAAAGCATCAACTGGCCATCATTCAGCAAGAATCGGATAAAACCAAAAAGGAGCAATACCTAGAGGAAATGAGCGAGGTGATCCAGACACTTGATGCCAAGATTGAAACAGGAAATCCCGTTCTAGATACCATTCTCAGCCAGAAAAATTATTACTGTTTGCAAAATGGAATCAACTTTACCTGTATTGTTCAGGGAGAGCCCCTCCATTTTATGGATGTAATGGATATTTCAGCTCTATTTGGAAATGCCATTGACAATGCCATCGAGGCTGTGGAAAAAATAGATAACCCTGAACAACGCTTGATTACTTTAAAGGTTGCCAGCCATTTGCAATTTCTCATCATTCGATTGGATAATTATGACACTTCTTCACTTGACTTATCCACAGGACAGCTCCCTGCAACCTCAAAAACAAATAAGGACTACCACGGATTCGGTCTTAAGAGTATGGAGTATGTTGCCAATAAATACGGTGGCAGTCTCACACTTAGCAAGGAAGATAATTGGGTGCAACTAAAAATCATTCTCCCTTTACAAGCATAGAGGGAATGGGATAGAACTCGACTAGTCTAAAAAAGAGTTCGTCTTCCCACCCCCGCACAGTTGATTAGGTCAGATTTGGAGTGTGAAACACGAACAAATCTGCCAATCAACCACTGCGCTGAGATGTTGACACGAACTCTGAGAAACGAGACTGGGCTTGCCCAGCCTTTTTTCTATTCATCATTTAGAAACCGTTACTTGCTCCACATCCCTATTTTGACTACGTTCAATAATCACATCAAGATAGTCAGCCAAGAAACTTCTTGGTGATGCTGCTTGCAAGGTCTGATAGGCTTGGCTTGGAAATACCGTCTCATCAAGCCAAGTCTGGTCCAATTTTTCACCTGAAAAATAAGCACGGTTGGCCGGCATAATAAATTGTGAAATAACATCTGCCGTCTCCCCGTCATACCAACGCTCATCGTTTAACACATTGTGGACCATGATGTCACTGGTATAATCAAAGACAGTTTGTAAGTAGGTAACGTGATCCTGCAAATTTGGATCACTAGGTTGGTGCTTTTCTGTCCACGAAGCCATATCAAGTTGAGTTTTTTGGTAGTGAATGCTTGTATCATCAAGGCTCAATTGGCCGATAATAGCTGGATAAATAGAAAATGCTCCATTGACCACTTCAGTATAGTTAACTTGTCCCAAGTCTTCCTTAACAATATTCTGAGAATGAGTGTGCCCTGAAAAACCAAAATGAATCCCATACTGATTAAACAAAGCCTTCAAATCGGCAGCATTATCCAAAGTATAGCCTTTTGAGAGCATAGCATGCTGTTGCAAGACATTGTGATGGACAACAGGTATCAGGCTCACTCCAGCTTCCTTAGCTGAACTAAGCTGAACTTCTATCCATTCTAGGGTCTCTTTTTTAATACGTCCATTGGTTGGAGGAGCTCCTTTTCCGTAGCCGTCAGAGTAGATGTTGCTGTCTATCATCAGAAACCAAGCATTTGAAAATGGTTTGGCCAGGTAGCTCAATGAGGCTTTGTCACGACTGCTAGCTTGTTGATAACCGTGATTGGCAAATAGCTCTGCAAATTGCTGAGCGGAGACCTGATCCGTCACTATCTGCTGGTCTCCCTTAAAGGCCCTAGCCCATCCACTGGCAACATCATGGTTACCAGGAATCACCAAAACCTCCGTTCCTTGTTCTTCAATCTCTGTAAAATACTGAGCTAATTCAACCATGCTCTGCTTTTCTCCATTAAGAGTCAAATCTCCACTGACTAGTAACAAGGAAGGATGTTCAAGCTCAACCTGCTCAACCAAAGCCTCCATCCGCTCTTTTCCATAACGTAAATCCTTGCCAGCAGCTGTTTTTTCTATATAGAAAAAAGCCTCTCCATCATCAAATAAATCCTGTGATAAATAATGCGAATCAGTGATAATCCAGATTTTATCCTGGTCTCTTAATTCAGCCTCGGCATAGGATTGCTGACGCTGACCAGCAATAGCAGACCAAATCAAAACAATGACTGCAATAGCTCCTAACAATAATACTATTTTCTTCTTCATACCTTAAAAGTATATCATCTTAGAGATAGAGGGACAAGAAAAAGAAGCTCGACCTTCTTTCTGCCGAGCCTCTTATGTCTACAATTTATTTCTTAGCAAATCCAGCTGCTTGTTCACCAGCCTGACGACCAAATACAATGATGTCTGCTACAGCATTACCACCAATACGGTTTTGACCATGAACACCACCAGTTACTTCACCAGCAGCATAAAGACCTGAAATTGCTGAACCGTCTGTTTTCAATACTTCAGTATTGGTATTGATTTTCACACCACCCATTGTATGGTGAATACCAGGTGCAACTTTAATGGCATGGTAAGAACCAGTATTCAAAGCATGGTCCATACCTGATGTGCGACCAAATGCTGCATCATTTTTATCTGCTACAGCCTTGTTCCAAGTATCAAGTGTTGTTTGAAGAGCATCCGCAGGTACACCAATTTCTTTAGCCAAATCTGCAAGAGTAGCACCCGTTTTTACAAGACCTTTTTCTTCATACTGAGCAATAGCCTTCACACGATCTTTCAAGGCATCATCAAAGATAACATAAGCGTAGTTTGGATCCAAACTATTGATAGCCGCAGAAACTTTATCACGAGTTTCCAATTCGTTAACAAAACGCTCACCTTTTGAGTTGACAAGGATAGCACCTTCGCCACGAACTGCTTCTGTAATCAAGTAAGAAGTTTCTTGCTCAACACTTGGGTGAATTTGGATTTGTTCCATATCAACAGTTGCTGCACCTTCTGATTCAGCAAGTGCAATACCGTCACCTGTTGAACCTTCTTGGTTAGTTGTAACATAACCTTTCAATGCTGGATTTAATTTAGCAACCATTTCCAAATCAGCACCGAAACCACCAGTTGCTAATACAACTGCTTTAGCTGAGATTTTCTTAGTTTCACCAGCAATCTCAACTTCAACACCTGTTACAGCCCCGTCTTTATCTTGGAGTTTTGTAACATCTGCATTGACAAAAATTGGTACTTCACGTTCAACAAGATTGTGGTAAAGGCCATTTACTAAGTAGCCACCGACAGCTGAACCATCTGCAGGACGGTGTGTACGTTTTTCACTCATACCTCCAGTGGTAGTGATGTTGCTGAGGGTAATACCCATACCATCCAACCAGTCAATTGCACCAGCTGAGTTATCTACAAGGTAACGAAGTAATTCAGGATCATTTGTTCCTTTACCACCTTTAAGTGTTTCTTCATAGAATTTATCGTTTGTATCAGCAATGCCTTCTGCTTCTTGGAATTTGGTTTGTGAAGCATTCATACCAGCTGATGATTTAGCCGTGTTACCACCGATTACAGGCATTTTCTCCAACAAAACAACACTAGCACCAGCATCTTTAGCTGAGATAGCTGCCGACATACCTGCACCACCTGAACCAACAACGATAACATCGTAGCTATCTTTCAACTCAGATGGATCTGTATAAACTTTCTCAGATGCACCTGAAACAGCTTCTTCTAATGAAGAAGAAGTCATAGATGATGAAGATGTAGCTGTCTTTTCAGACTTACCTCCACACGCCACTAAAAACAAAACAGCAAGTAGACTCATCAACAAGCCTAACCAAGCTTTCTTTTTCATATAAACCTCCAATTTTTATCTGATATTAGTATTATACAAGATTGTGAAATGTTTTTCAATTTGTTTTGAAATATTTTTCACAAACATGAACAAAAAATGTATGATATTCGCTTCATACATTCTTAAAACTATTTACTGCCCTTGAAGAGCTAAAAAATTCTCTATTTCAGATAGCATTGCTTGACTCCCTTTACGAAGTATTCCAGATAATTTACCCGATTTATAATAGGTTAAGCTAGGAACCGTAGCAAGACCTTGACTCTGTCGAAATTGTTGTATTTTTCCATTCGGATCCGACTCGCTATCCAAATAGTAGATAGTCGCACGTGATCGCTCTACTGCCTCTGTTAATTTCGGAACAAAATCGCGACAATAAGGGCATGTCTCACGACCTATGTATAATATAAATTCTTCCTCGTCTTGGACCTTTTGCTCCACTTCATCTATAGAAATAGCCTGATAACTCTTTACAGCCTTCACATAGTCTGATTCATTTGGCGCAGTCGCTGATTGAGACAAAAAGAATGCCCCACCTACGACCAAAATAGTTAATACCGCTAGCAAAAAATACTTACGCCACATAATCCCTCCTCAAATACAGACAAAAAGCCCTTGTAAATAGGGCTTTTAAAATATCGATACAAATCTTAGAGCATTTTGTTGTAGAATTCTACGACAAGAGCTTCGTTGATTTCTGGGTTGATTTCGTCGCGTTCTGGCAAGCGAGTCAATGAACCTTCAAGCTTTTCAGCATCGAATGATACGAAAGCTGGACGTCCAAGAGTTGCTTCAACAGCTTCAAGGATAGCTGGAACTTTGATTGACTTCTCACGAACTGAGATCACTTGACCAACTTCAACACGGTATGAAGGGATGTCAACGCGTTTGCCGTCAACAAGGATATGACCGTGGTTTACGAATTGACGTGCTTGACGACGAGTAGTTGCCAAACCAAGACGGTAAACAACGTTGTCCAAACGACGCTCCAAAAGAAGCATGAAGTTGAAACCAAGAGTACCTTGTTTGATTTTAGTAGCTTGTACGAACAAGTTACGGAATTGTTTTTCACCCAAACCGTAAGAGAAACGCAATTTTTGTTTCTCAGCCAATTGCAAACCGTATTCTGACAATTTAGAACGGTTGTTTGGTCCGTGTTGACCTGGTACGTAGTTACGACGTGCCAATTCTTTACCTGTACCTGTCAATGACAAGCCAAGACGACGAGCTTGTTTCCAAGATGGTCCTGTATAACGTGACATAGTTATGTCCTCCTAAAATAAAATATAAAAATTATTTGTAGGAAATAACGTTTTAAGCAAACCTGATTCGTGCAGGAGGCCTTCATCGAAACAGCAACGATTACTCTTCTTGCTGACCTTCTGTTGACGAGCTTCATTTTGCCCTGCTGTTATTTCACACAAAGATTAGTATAGCACAAAAAAAAGGCTCTGTAAAGCCTTATATAGCGATTAATCCAAATAATGAATCAAAATCTTTTCAGTCAAAATGTCTGAATAAGTATAAGATTCTACAAAGGTATTGTTTGGATCTTCAAATTCAACGATAAAGAGAGACTGATAAACCTCCACAATACGCCCCTGCTTATTCTTCTCACGCTTACGACCATTTTCAAGGGTCAACTCGACAATCTGTCCCTCATGGTCCTTAATATCTTGTTTGATTTGCTTCATTTTAGCAACATCTGTAAATGCATCACTCATTCTCTATCCATCCTCCCTCTTGGAAATACTTGCAAATTTATTGTATTCTTTTTGGAACATCAGTTCCACGGTACCACGCGCACCGGAACGGTTTTTCTCGATGATAACTTCAACCGTATTGTTAGGAATGCCGCCGTCTTCCTGCTCACCGCGCTCATAATAATCATCACGATATAAGAAGGCAACGATATCCGCATCCTGCTCGATAGATCCCGATTCACGAATATCAGACAGAACAGGTCTCTTATCCTGACGTTGCTCCACACCACGCGACAACTGACTGAGGGCGATAACAGGAACTTTCAATTCCTTAGCCAAAATCTTCAACTGACGGGAAATCTCAGAAACCTCTTGTTGTCGGTTTTCACGACCTGTTCCCGTAATCAATTGAAGATAGTCAATCAAGATCAAGCCCAGATTGCCCGTTTCCTGAGCCAACTTCCGTGAACGCGAACGAATCTCTGTAATCTTGATACCTGGTGTATCATCAATATAGATACTAGCCCGAGCCAGGTTAGCTTGAGCCACCATGTACTTATTCCATTCTTCCTGCGTCAAATGCCCCGTACGAATAGCCCTCGAATTGATAACCCCCTCAGAAGCGAGCATACGGTCAACCAAGCTTTCTGCACCCATCTCCAAAGAAAAGATGGCAACTGTCAAACCCAGTTTTGTACCGATATTTTGTGCAATATTGAGAGCAAATGCCGTCTTACCAACCGCAGGACGAGCCGCAAGAATAATCAACTCTTCCTCATGCAGACCCGTTGTCATAGCATCGAGAGCAGGATAGCCAGTTGCAATCCCTGTAATATCCGACGTCTGCTTAGCACGAGTTTCAAGGTTGTCAAAGTTTATATTCAAGACATCATCAATCCGCTTGAAACCACTTCGACTGGCTCCCTCACTGACATCAATCAAAGCTTTTTCAGCATTGGCAATAATGTCATCTGAACCATCCGCACCCTCATAAGCCTGATTAACTGCATCCGTCAAACGGGCAATCAGTTTACGGAGATTAGACTTTTCAGCAACAATCTTGGCATAGAATTCCGCATTGGCTGCCGTCGGTACGGAACTAATAATTTCAGCCAAATAGGCCAAGCCACCGATATTTTCCAAATCACCATGGTTCACTAAATAGTTACGCATGGTAGTCGCATCAATTGCCTCATTTCTATCAGAAAGAGCAATCATAGCTTTAAAAATTAGCTTATGAGCATGTTTGAAAAAATCTTCAGCTTCGATGTATTCACGAACGAAGACCAGCTTGCCTTCATCAAGGAAAATAGCTCCTAATACCGATTGTTCAGCTAGAATATCCTGCGGTTGTACCCGCAATTCATCCAACTCTGCCAAGATCTCACCTCCTCACTGGCTAGATAAATAATTAAGCTTCCTTAATACTCAAATTAATGATGCCTGTTACATCTTGATAGATTTTAACTGGTACATCAATGAGACCAATCGCACGAATTGGGTGATCCAGCTGAATATGGCGTTTATCAATCTTGATGCCAAATTGCTTGTCCAATTCTTCAGCAATTTTCTTGCTGGTAATAGAACCAAAGGTACGACCATCTGGACCAACTTTTTCGACAAATTTCACTAAAGTAGCTTCCTCAGCCAACTTAGCCTTGATAGCCTCTGCTTCTGCAATCATCTCTGCATGAGCCTTTTCCTTAGATTTTTCCTGACCACGAAGGGCGCTGATTGCTTGGTTTGTTGCTTCCTTAGCCAAATTTTTCTTAATCAAGAAGTTTTGGGCGTAACCTGTTGGAACTTCCTTAATCTCACCCTTTTTACCTTGGCCTTTAACATCTGCTAAAAAGATTACTTTCATATCTGTTCTCCTAATTTCCATTTATTTCTTCGTGGATTTTATCCGTCAACTTTTCATATACTTCTGCGATTGTCTGGTCATATACCTGAGCGGCAGCTAGGTTAAAGTGGCCACCTCCACCCATTTCTTCCATGATGCGTTGAACATTGATTTTACTATGACTCCTTGCAGAAATAGATACATACCCTTTGGTATTTCTTGTTATAACGAATACCGCCTCAATTCCTGCCATGTCCAATATTGTATCGGCAGCCTTGCTCGGAATAATATTATCGTATTCTTTAGTATCATCTGCACACGCAATAACAACATTGGACTCAATTCTCTGCCCACTTAAAATCAGTTCATTGATTTGACGATATTCCTCAAAATCTGTCGCAGCAATCTGCTGGATTTCCAAGCTATCGCTACCACGAGTCCGCAAGTAACTAGCCACATCAAAAGTACGACTAGTCACACGAGAGGTGAAATTTTTTGTATCAAGCATAATCCCAGCCATCAATAAACTGGATTGAATGCGATTAAGCTTATGGTGTTTGTCATTCTGGAACTGAATTAATTCCGTTACTAACTCACTCGCAGAACTAGCACCACTCTCTATATAAGTCAAAACTGCATTATTTGGGAAATCTGTATCGCGACGATGATGATCAACCACCACAACCTGGGTAAATTGGTCATAGAAATCCTTATCCAAAGTCAAGCCAATCTTTGAATGATCTACCATGATTAACAACGACTGGAAAGTGACCATCTTCATGGCTTCCTCAACCGTTAGCAAATTAGAACAATTTTCATCACTCAACTTCTTGATAGCACGTGCAATATCTGGTGCCATTTCATCTGGATTATACACCGTATAGGCATTGTTCATAATATTTTGAGCAAAGTACTGCATGCCGACCGCGGATCCAAGCGCGTCCATATCTAAATTACGATGTCCCACCACAAAAACAGCATCAACCGATTTGAGTTTATCTGATACAGCAGTCATCATAGCACGAGTCCGCGTACGTGTTCGTTTAACGGAAGAAGCCGAGCCACCGCCAAAGAAAAGTGGCTGTTTACTCTCATCATTTTCCTTGACCACAACCTGGTCTCCACCACGAACCTCAGCCATATTGAGATTTTGGAGCGCAACTTGTCCGATTTGGTGATGATTTTCATTACCATACGCCAATCCCATACTCAAAGTCAAACCTAAATCTAACTTTTTAGCCTCCTCGCGGAACTTATCAATAACTGAAAACTTATTCTCTATCAATTTTTCCAACACAGCATAATCTGTAAAGAAATAGAATCGATCCATTGTGCCGCGTCGATAGTAGATACCGTAATCATGGCAAAATTCCGAAACAAATTGAGCCAAGAAGGAATTGACTTGGCTAATTTGAGAATCAGTTACAGCATCCTCAAGCTCATCATAGTTATCAACTGAAATAATCCCTATAACAGGACGGCTTCCGATCAAACTATTTGTCGCTGAATACTCTGTCGACGCATCAAAAAAGTAAAATAACCCTTGATCAAAATCAACGTTAACAGCGTATCTCTTGCCTGAAAAATTTGCATAAATTCGCTCCTCATCCAGACCAACGTCAATAATTTCACGTAGTTTTTTTTGATCAAACTCACCATTTTCTTGAGCAAAAATCAGCTCAGCAAAGGGATTAAACCATTCTACCTGATTACTATCTGGTCGAACTTTGATAACTCCCACTGGCATTTTATCCAAGAGCATCATCAAACCAGAATTTGCCTGATTATTGAGATATTCAATCTGTTCTAGCTCACTAAATTCATAAGAATGTTTTTGATAAATAAACAGCGCAATCAACACCAATAGGCTGATGAGTAGCGCAAAAACTGTACTGGCACCAATTGGAAAAAATCGGTGGACAAGAGCCACCAACCCAAATAAAATGACACCTATCATGACAAAGTGAATTGTCGAAAATCGAAATCTTTTCATCACTAACCTCTGCCTGCCATTCTACCATAAATTCAGTAAAAAAGCTACTTTTCACATGATTTTAAAGTAGTTGACATATAGCTGACATACAGCGAAAAGAACAGCCTTAGTGACTGTCCTTTGATTTGTTTTTAGAAATGGAACGACTGCGTCCTTCCAAGTAGACCATGAGAATGGATATATCCGCTGGATTGACACCGGAAATCCGACTAGCCTGGCCAATAGTTTCTGGTGAAATCAGCTTAAATTTTTGGCGAGCCTCGGTCGCAATGGAGTCAATATCATCCCAGTCAATGTCGGCTGGAATGCGTTTTTCTTCCATACGTTTCATCTTCTCCACCTGATCCAAGGCCTTGGCAATGTAGCCCTCGTACTTGACTTCTGTTTCAATCAATTCAATGGTCTTGGCGTCCAAGTCCTCTGCTGCTGGGCCGATAAAGGCTACCGCATCTGCGTAAGTCACATCTGGACGACGCATGAATTCCTTGGCGGTAAGGGCATCCGTCAAAGGCTTGAAGCCCATAGCTACGACTTTTTCGTTAGTTTCCTTGATTGGCTTGAGTTTGATAGACTCCAAGCGTTTCATTTCATTGTCAAATTGGTTTTTGTGAATCTGGAAGACCTGCCAGCGTTCATCATCTACCAAGCCAACCTGACGACCAATCTCCGTCAGTCGCATATCAGCATTGTCATGACGCAGAATCAAGCGGTATTCTGCCCGACTGGTCAAGAGGCGGTAAGGCTCCACCGTTCCCTTGGTTACCAGGTCATCAATCATAACACCAATGTAGCCGTCGCTTCGTTTCAAAATCAGCTCAGGCTTGCCCTGCACCTTGAGGGCTGCATTGATACCAGCGACAATTCCCTGACCTGCTGCTTCTTCATAACCTGATGTTCCGTTGGTCTGACCTGCTGTAAAGAGCCCTGAAATCTTCTTGGTTTCAAGCGTCGCCCGCAACTGGTGAGGCATAACCATATCGTACTCAATGGCGTAACCCGTCCGCATCATCTGGGCATTTTCCAAGCCTTTAATAGAGTGAATCAAGTCCTGCTGCACATCTTCTGGCAAACTGGTTGACAGCCCTTGGACATAGATTTCGTCTGTATTGCGACCTTCTGGCTCTAAGAAAAGCTGGTGGCGTTCCTTATCCGCAAAACGGACAATCTTGTCCTCGATTGATGGGCAATAACGGGGACCAATCCCCTTAACAATCCCTGAAAACATAGGTGCCCGGTGAAGATTGCTATTGATAATCTCATGACTGGTCGCGTTGGTATAGGTCAGCCAGCAAGGGATTTGATCCTGCAAATAGTCCTCATCCTTGGACAAGAATGAAAAGTGATTTGGCTTTTCATCACCTGGTTGAATCTCGGTTTCTTCGTAGTTAATGGTACGAGCATTGACACGCGGTGGTGTCCCTGTCTTGAACCGACCAATTTCAAGTCCCAATTCTTTCAGATTATCCGCCAGCGTGATAGAAGCCAAACTGTTGTTAGGTCCTGACGAATACTTGAGGTCACCGATGATAATCTCACCACGCAAAGCTGTACCCGTCGTCACCACAACTGCCTTGGCTGAAAATTTCTGGTTGGTAGCCGTGCGGACACCGATAACCTTGCCGTCTTCCACTAAAATCTCATCAATCATGGTTTGACGCAGGGTCAGATTTTCCTGACGCTCCACCGTCCGCTTCATCTCTGCTGCGTACTCTGCCTTATCTGCCTGAGCCCGCAAGGCACGAACAGCTGGCCCTTTACCCATATTAAGCATCTTCATCTGGATATAGGTCTTGTCAATGTTGCGACCCATTTCGCCACCCAAGGCATCAATTTCTCGTACCACAATCCCCTTGGCAGAGCCACCAATGGAGGGATTACATGGCATAAAAGCCACCATATCCAAGTTTATCGTCGCAAGCAGGGTTTTACAGCCCATCCGACTGGCTGCCAATCCCGCCTCTACTCCTGCGTGCCCCGCACCGATTACGATGACATCATAATTTTCTGCAAATGTGTGTGTCATGTTGTTTTCTCCTTCATGTTCATAATGTGTTCAACTTGTCCACTCCAGTTTGGCAATTCCTCTGCCAGAAAGGCTGGCACGATATCTAGGTTGACAAGGTTGTCAAGTGCAATCCATTCACACGTTTGTTTCAATTGACCTTCAATCATCTTCTCAGGCATTTCTCCAACAGGCTCCACGATAAAATGAAACTCGATATTGTGAAAGTCTATGCCTTCATGTGTAAATTGATTTTCGACAACAAAAGCCAGTTGATTGACACGACTGTCAATCCCTAATTCTTCTTTGACTTCTCGAACAGCCGCATCTTGTGCCGTTTCATTAACTGCAATCGCTCCGCCAATGGTATAATAACGCCCCTTATAATCTTTGGTCAGGAAAATTTTCCCATCCTTTATAATCAATGCAGAGGCACGGACACCAAAAATCTGATTGTCAACTTTGGTTCTGAAATCCATTATTCCTTCTCTTTTCTAAAATTTCGTCCAGATATGGAACTAAGTTTTTCTTATTTTTATCGCTAGGGGCTAACCATAGAAAATCTGTATGCTCTTCTGGGTCAAGAAGAATGGTTTTGGGCTGTTCAGGAAGTGCCACTTCATAGACTAGCCTTGTAAACACCGCCTCTTTCTCTTCATCAAACTGACTATCTTCATGGATAATGGTCAGATTTTCCTTGGCTATCGAAATGCCTGTTTCTTCAAAACACTCTCTCACTGCAGCATCACGGGGCAACTCATTCTCCTCAACACGACCACCTGGAATGTCCCAATATTGAGGGAAAACATTGGGTTTGCCACGCTTAATTTGCGAACGCTGAATAATCAAATGGCTGTCTGCAACAGTCAGCAAGACATGGGCAATCAATTTAACAGGCATGGTTTCCTCCGCTACTTTAGTTGTCTTTGTTCATAAAATGCTTTAGTTGTCCGTCCCAGTTGGCTAACTCGGTCTTAAGAAAGGCTGGATTGAGATCTAGTTTCTCTAAGTCCGCAAAAGCAACCCATTCACACTGGCGAACAGAATTCCCTTCTTCCAGATTGGTAGCTGGATTAGACAGTGGGGTAACTATATAGAGAAATTCAATCTGATGATAGGATTTCTCCTGCAAGGTGAACTGATTTTCAACGACAAATGCTACTGGTCCAACCTCCACCTCAATTCCGATTTCTTCTTGCATTTCCCGCAGGACAGCCTCTTCCGTCGTTTCACCAAGCTGAATAGCTCCACCTAAGGTGTAATATTTCCCCTCAGGCGACTTAACAAGATATAACTTCTCATCTTGTATCACCAAGCCCGTTGCACGAACACTAAAGGACTGGTTGCCTACCACTGTACGAAAATCCATCATCTCTCCTCAATAGCAAAAAATAGCCAAAACTCTCGAAAATTGCAGGACAAAAAAGCCTACAATTCCCATGAGCTTTGACCATCATGATGATTGTTACTCTTATTCTATCAAAAGATTTGTAGAATTTCAAATCTGGTGTTACGCTAACGTTTCAATATATTCTAAGCCCCAAGCCTCAACAGCATCCAGCACCGAACGAAATTTTTCACCCATTTCTGTCAAGCTGTACTCTACACGAGGTGGGACTTCTGCATAGACCGTGCGACTAATAATGCGATCCTCCTCCAATTGTCTAAGGTGCCTTGTTAACATGGTTTGGGTAATCCCTGGAATTAGTCGCTGTAATTCATTGAAGCGTTTCGTTCCTGTACTGAGTTGGTAGATAATCACCAATCCCCACTTACCAGTCAAGACTTTTTGCGTTGTTGCAAAAGGACAAATACCATATTCACTAACTTTTTTCAAAAAAATTCTCCTTTATTTATCTCAATAGTATCACTTTTGATACCAACAAATGCAAAAGTACCTACTTGCATAATTGACTACTTCCACTATAATTGTACTATATCAAAAAAATTGGAGGACATCAAATGTCAACAAACTTGGAAATTTTTAATGCCTATAACAATGCTCTCATCGCTGGCGATTTTGCAGCTCTTTTTGAAACAATGGCAGACGACATTATCTGGCATCAACCTGGAAATCATTCAACATCTGGTGCTAAAATTGGTAAGGAAGTACTCGGAGCACATCTAGTAACTTTCGCCGAAAAAACAAATGGATCATTCAAAGTAGTGACAAACTGGGTATCCGATAATGATACTCTTGTTGCCGCTAACGTAACATTCCTCGGTACTCGAACAGATGGTGAAGAACTAAACATGAATGGTATCGATCTTTTCCGTATGGAAGATGGTAAAATCAAGGAAGTTTGGCTCTTCTCAGCCGACCAAAAAGCTGAAGATGCTTTCTGGGGATAAGATAAAAAGCTTAGCACGAAGGTGCTAAGCTTTTATTTTTGATTAAATATACTGACAAGCCTCTCCATCTTTATAGGCCATGTCGATCATGCCGCCGCCCAAGCATTCTTGACCGTCGTAGAAAACAACGGCTTGGCCTGGTGTGATAGCCCGTTGTGGCTCTGCAAAGATAACCTCTGCCTGGTCACCTTTTACCTTGACAGTCACTTGACTATCTGGTTGACGGTAGCGGAACTTAGCTGTACACTCAAGTGTGAATTCTTCAGGCATATCACGTGTAAAGTGTACTTGACTAGCTTGTAAAGAAGTTGACATCAAGGACTCATGATAGAAGCCTTGACCGACATAGAGGATATTTTTTGACAGGTCTTTTCCGACCACAAACCAAGGCTCATTGTCCCCACCGATTTGTCCTCCGATACCTAGCCCTCCCCGCTGGCCAATGGTATAGTACATGAGACCAGTGTGTTCTCCCATGTCACGACCGTCAACTGTCATCATCCGACCGGGCTGGGCTGGCAAATACTGCCCTAAAAATTCTTTGAAGTTCTTTTCACCGATAAAGCAGATACCTGTCGAATCTTTCTTTTTAGCTGTCGCCAAGCCTGCTCGCTCTGCTATTTCCCTCACCTGTGGCTTTTGTAAATGGCCGAGCGGAAACATGGTTTTCTGCAACTGTTCCTGTGATAGTTGGCTGAGGAAGTAGGTCTGGTCCTTGCCATTATCTGCCCCACGCAGCATATGGACAGTGCCGTCCTCGTCGCGTGACACCTGAGCATAATGCCCCGTCGCCACATAGTCCGCACCCAAGTTCATTGCATAATCCAAGAAAGCCTTGAACTTAATTTCCTTGTTACACATGACATCTGGATTTGGCGTCCGTCCTGCCCGATACTCTGCTAGAAAGTACTCAAATACGCGGTCCCAGTACTCTTTTTCAAAGTTGACAGAGTAGTAAGGAATGCCGATTTGGTCTGCCACTGCAGCCACATCCTTGTAGTCTTCTGTTGCTGTACAGAAGCCATTTTCATCCGTGTCGTCCCAGTTTTTCATGAAGATGCCGATCACATCGTAGCCCTGCTCCTTGAGCAAGAGAGCCGTAACCGATGAATCTACACCGCCACTCATACCGACAACAACACGGGTTTTAGAATTGTCAATTGACATAATCTTCTCCCATCTTTTCGTAGAAATAACGATTTGAAGGTCGTATTCCAAAATTTGATTATCCAAAAACGATTGACGATTTTGAACAACTTGTATTATACCATACAAAAAGGGTAAGCGATAGAATTTTAACATAAGAAAACACATTCATCTAGGCATATTCTCTAACCGGAAAATTTGATATAATAGTACCAAGAAAAACGTGAGGATTACTATGACAAACTTAAAATTTCAGTCGGTCTTTGATATTATTGGACCTGTTATGATTGGTCCATCTTCTAGTCACACAGCTGGGGCGGTCCGAATTGGGAAAATTGTGTCTTCCATCTTCGGCGATGAGCCGACAGAGGTGGAATTTCAACTCTACAATTCCTTTGCCAAGACCTATCGTGGTCACGGTACGGATGTAGCCTTGGTAGCAGGTATTCTGGGCATGGATACGGATGATCCCCGCATTCCTGACTCTCTTGATATTGCAAGAGAACGCGGCATTAAGGTTTACTGGCGTGTCAACAAGGACAGCAATACCCCACATCCCAATACCACCAGAATCATCATAAAAAACGATAAAAAATCTATCTCAGCCACAGGTGTTTCCATCGGCGGGGGAAACATTCAAGTAACAGAGCTCAACGGCTTTTCTGTCAACCTCAATATGAATACGCCAACTATTATTATTGTTCACCAAGATGTCCCTGGTATGATTGCGAAAGTGACCGATGTTCTTTCTAAGTATGACATCAATATCGCTCAAATGAACGTGACACGTGAAAAAGCTGGCGAGAAAGCCATTATGATTATCGAAGTGGATGCTCGCCAATGTGAAAATTCTATTGCAGAAATTGAAAAAATTCCACACCTGCACAATGTAACCTTCTTCAACTAGAAAGAGAAAGACATGTTTTATACTATCGAAGAATTAGTTCAACAAGCAGACAACTTTTCTGGTAATGTAGCTGAACTCATGATCGCGACTGAAATTGAGTTGACCGGCCGTAGTCGCGAAGAAATATTGACAATCATGTCAAGAAACTTGACAGTTATGAAAGCCTCCATCGTAGATGGACTTACTGAAAGCAAATCCGTATCTGGTTTAACGGGAGGCGATGCTGCCAAGTTAGATGCCTACATGAAAAGTGGTAAGACTCTGTCGGACTCTTCTATCTTGTCCGCGGCTAGAAATGCCATGGCCGTTAATGAATTGAATGCTAAAATGGGCTTGGTCTGTGCCACACCAACTGCTGGCTCTGCTGGTTGCTTGCCTGCCGTTCTTGGTGTTGCTATTGACAAGTTAAACTTGACAGAAGAGCAACAACTTGATTTCCTCTTTACAGCTGGGGCTTTCGGTCTAGTCATTGCCAACAATGCCTCCATCTCAGGTGCAGAAGGAGGCTGTCAGGCAGAAGTCGGATCTGCCTCTGCTATGTCTGCCGCAGCCCTGACACTGGCAGCAGGTGGAACTCCCTACCAAGCCAGCCAAGCCATCTGCTTTGTCATCAAAAATATGCTGGGTCTGATTTGCGATCCGGTCGCTGGTCTGGTAGAAGTCCCTTGTGTCAAACGTAATGCAATGGGAGCAAGCTACGCCATGGTAGCTGCCGATATGGCACTAGCAGGTATCGAATCCAAAATCCCCGTTGACGAAGTCATCAATGCCATGTACCAAGTTGGTTCAGCCCTCCCAACTGCCTTCCGTGAAACTGCTGAAGGTGGCCTTGCAGCTACACCGACGGGTCGTCGCCTTGCTCAAGAAATTTTTGGGGAAGATTGACAATAATGTAAACCAAAAAGGACTCTAACGGTCCTTTTTCTTATTGTTTCGTGAATGTTAGTTTCTCTAAGGTTATATCATTGGCATCAATTTCTGTCAAAGTAAGAGTTGGACCATTCAAGGTATAACTATCTGCTTCGCCATCAATGTAGGCAAGTTTTTTATCTAAATCAAAGATAACTTGTTCAATATCTTGATCTCCGTCTTTATCAACTTCTGTCAAGGTTGCTTGATTCCCTTTTACAGTCAACGTGTAGCTGTCATTTCCAGATGTTGCTGTATAAGTACCATCTAGCTCAGAGGTGTCAACTAACTTTACACCGTAACTTGTTGCTAGTTGACTAGCAGAAGTTGTATTTACTGATGAGGCTGATGATGCATTAGCTTGTGCTATTACCTGTTGATTGTCATCATCATCTGCAATTCCAACCTGTCGCTCAATTTGATCTCCTAATGCCTCTAGTTTATTTTCATAGACTTCTGCTACGACAAAACCAGCCGTCACAAGTACCAAGGTACCTACTGACAATAAGATAATCGATTTCTTACTCATGCCTGTAACCTTCTGTTTGACTGATTCCCAGACACCTGTTTTCTTATTTTCTGCCACTTCAATAATTTCTTGTTGTTGATTGTTATTTTCCATTTTGTCCTCTTTTTAACTTGTTTTCTTCAGCTCTTGCTGATAAGTCTATTATAGAGGATAGGTTTTAACACTTTAGAGAAACTTTCTAAACAAATTCTAAACACTTATAAATTAATCATTAAGACGATAGCCTGCTCCCCAGACAGTCTCAATCAAATCCGCTCCCAATTTATCTCGGAGCCGATTGACATGAACAGCAACTGTCGCACTATCTCCAACATAGTCATATCCCCAAATGGTTTCAAACAAGTGATCTTTAGAGAATACTCGGTTAGGGTGTTTTGCTAGATAAACCAGCAATTCAAATTCACGATTGGGCAATTTGATTTCCTGACCATCCAAAGTCACCTTCCAATTATCCAAGAAAATAGTCATATTCCCAACTGTTAATTCATTCTGATCATTATCTTTTTGAAAACGCTGGTAGCGAGCCAAATGAGCCTTTACACGCGCCACCAACTCCATAGGATCAAAAGGTTTGCTAATGTAATCATCCGCTCCCAAGCCTAGTCCTCTCACCACGTCCATGGTTTCTTGCTTGGATGTAACCATCAAAATAGGGAAGTCCACCTTATCCCGTAAATCACGACAAAGATCGTAGCCAGTTTTATTTGGGAGCATGACATCCAGCATTAAAAGAACATAATCCTCTTTTTTGAGTTGGTCCTCTACAAGACCACCGTCATGTATCAAATCTACTTGGTAGCCCTGCATTTCCAGATAATCTCGCTCCAAATAAGCAATCTCTACATCGTCTTCTGCGATTAAAATCCGTGTCATTTCATATCCTTTCTAGGTAGTCTAAAGATAAATCGAAGTCCTGGAGTTGCCTCAACAGATACCTGGCCATCCAGTCTCTCCATAATATTTTTTACAATCGCTAACCCCAGACCATGGCCTTCTACTTGCTGTCTGGTATCGTCTGCCCTGTAAAATTCTTCAAAAATCAAGTCAAATCTATTCTTTTCTACACCTTTTCCGTTATCTGTAAAAGTCCAAACAACTTCTTGCTCTTGCATTTGTCCAGTAATACTGATTATCAAGGGCTTTACAGCGGCATATTTTCGTGCATTGTCCACCAGATTATCTAGAATTCTACGAAATTGAATTGGGTCAATCTCAACTGGCAATCCATCCGATACTTCCAAACTAAACCGAATGTCCTCATCTACTAATTCCTCAGTTTTCTCGCTTACATAGGACTGTAAAAAGATAGCCAAATCAAGCTGGACTTTATCAAATGGCATTTTATCTGTCTGCAATTGTGAAAAAGCAAATAATTTTTCCAGTAATTTCTCCATCACCTGAGATTTTTGATAGATAACAGTCAAATACTGATTACGTTTTTCATCCGTATTGGCAATACCATCCAAAATTCCCTTGGCATAACCTTTGATAGAAGTCAAGGGAGTCCGCAAATCATGCGAAATATCTGCGACCATCTGGGTTCGATTTTGTTCATACAGTTGATTTTTCTCACGGGCATCTAACAAAGAAGTCTGCATTTGATTGAACCCTTGGGTCAATTCTTCAAATTCCTTATCACCTTGATAGGTCAGAGGTACTGTATAATCTCCCTGCTGGATACGTTCTACACCGCTGTGCAATTCCTCCAGAGGACGCATGATAACCCCTAGGAGACGGCGAGTAAAGAAGAAGTTAAGCACCACTACGACCACGATACCTATTCCACCAACTAACAAAAGCTGTATCAGGAAGGCTTGAAATTCTTGGCTTTCTTGCTGGTCTTCCAAATCTTCTAACAAGGCATATAAATAATAAACTTGCCCATCCGTGGCAAGTTTACGGCTAATCACAATTTCTCCATCTACATAGGAGGTGTGAGTGGTTGATGATACTGTCACTCCCAATATCTCATCCGCATCATCTTTCAGATTTGAAAAGACAGCCTCACCATTACTTTCTACATAGAGTCGTGCATCATTCGATGCTAACTCATCTGCCAATACTGCAAAATCTGATCCCGAAAACTTTTCCAAACTCTGTTGACTACTTGCTGTCTTCTGGCTAGTGGACTGCCATGTTTCTTGGTTACGATAAATGCTATTAACCACATAAACACTTACCCCCAGCATCGCAACCAAGGAAAAAATAAGCATGATCATATTTAATCGAAAAATTCGTTTTTGTAATTTCATAGTTCTTCTTTTCTAGTCAATTTTTTCACAATTATAAACAAAACAACCCTATCTGTAAAGCTAGACAACTTTCAACAATAGAAAAAAAGTCTAGCATCGTGCTAGACCTCTTCTAATTTATCTTAGTACCAACCATTTGCCAACCAGAAAGCCTTGGCTGCAGACCATGAACCATAACGTTCTGCTACATAAGCATCTGCTACACGCTCTTGGTTTTCTGGTGAGTAATCACCATTCAAGTAAGTATTTGTCAACTGGTAACGACCAATGTAGATACCGTTACGTGCATCATAGCTACCGCTTGATTCCTTCATTGCAATCCATTCTTTTGCTGCTGCATCTTCAGCACTCAAGTTTGAAGAATAGGTGCTAGTTGTTACTGTTGCAGTAGAAGTTGATGATGTTGCTGATTGAGCTTGTTCAACTGAACTCTCTACTGCATTCACTGTCACATCACCCAATTCTATAACTTGACCAACATGGATAAAATCTAAGTTGCTAATCTTATTCTGCTCTGCTAATTTTTCAACAGTAGTATTGTGTGTTTCAGCAATTTCAGACAGGGTATCACCAGACTTTACAGTATAGGTTTCTGCACTGACTACACCCGCAGTCAAAAGGGAGATTCCCGCTACCAAACCAGCAATAGTTGTTTTTAAGTTTTTCTTTAATGTAATGTTCATAATAGTCACATTCCTTTCTGTCATGTGTCTATCATACCCTCTAACTATTACTTAGACTTTGTGAAATTGTTACAAATATTACAGACAAATTGAGATTAGACGATAAAAACGCTATTTCTAGCGTTTTTTACTCATTTTTTCAATATAAATAAGAGTCCAGCTAAAGCTAACATAACTAAAATTGCTAACGTATCTGCTAACTTCCATTCCAAAATCCGATACTTGGTTCTCCCATCGCCGCCCTGATACCCACGCGCCTCCATCGCCGTTGCAAGAGCATCTGCCCTCTTAAAACTTGATGCGAATAACGGAATCAAAATAGGAATAACTGACTTTACCTTCTGAATAAGATTTCCCTCATTAAAGTCCACTCCACGAGCTCTCTGAGCATTCATAATCCGAGTGGTATCATCCATCAAGGTCGGTACAAAACGCAAGCTCATGGACAACATCAAACCAATTTCATGCACAGGAACCCTAAATCGCTTCAAAGGTGCAAGCCCTGACTCGATACCATCAGCCAAACTGAGCGGTGTTGTCGTCAAGGTCAACAAGGTCGAGAAGAAAATAATCAAAACAAAGCGAACAAAAATAATCGCCGCCTGTTGCAACCCTTCTACAGATAATTTAAAAATCCAAAACTCCCATAGAATGGTCGCTCCAGGTGTAAAGAAAACCTGAAAGAAAGTTGTAAATAGAATAATTCCTATCATCGGTTTCAAGCCATTAATAAAAAATGATAAGCGAATACGAGATAAAACAACCATTCCTAAAACAAATGCTATCAATAAGGCATTGGTGACCAAATTGTTGGCCCAAAAAATCATCAATAGAAATCCAAACATTGCTAAAAGCTTACTTCTTGGATCCAAGCGATGAATAATTGAATCCCCAGGAATATAGCGACCTAAAATTAATTTATCCATGTGTCACCATCCCCGTAAATTCTTCAATTGTAATAGGAAGACGTTCAAATACAAAACCTCTTCTCTCCAAATTAGCTGCAAACTTAGTAATCTTAGGCACTCCCAACTGAATACTCTCTAAAAAATCTACCTCTTGAAAAATATCGACTGGTTTACCAGAACGGACCAGCTTTCCCTTTTCCATAATGTAAACAAAATCAGCATAGTTAGCGACATCATCCATCAAATGAGTTACCAAAACGATTGTCATGCCTGATTCATGAAGCTTTTTGAAAATATCCATCAATTCCTGACGACCCGCAGGATCCAATCCAGCCGTTGGTTCATCCAAAACTAAGATACTTGGTTCCATTGCCAGAATCCCAGCAATAGCTACCCGACGCATTTGACCACCAGATAGTTCAAAAGGACTACGCTCAAACAAGCTTTCATCAATTCCAACCAAGGCCAACTTTTCACGCGCAATCGTTTCAGCCTCTTCCTGAGAAACTCCGAAATTTTGTGGACCAAAAGCAACGTCTTTTAAGACCGTTTCATCAAACACTTGACTTTCAGGAAATTGGAACACCAGCCCCACTTTCTTCCTGACTTGCTTAATATCCTTATTTTCAGACGTCGCTGTAATCACAACATCATCAATGACTACTCTTCCTTCTGTTGGTACATTTAATCCATTCAAGAGTTGTAAAATCGTTGATTTGCCCGAACCCGTATGCCCAATAAGGGCCGTGTAAGAGCCATCAACAATCTCCAAATCCACACCAAAAAGCGCACGCCCCTCAAAAGGAGTGCCAGCTTGATAGGTATAGCTTACTTCTTGGAGATCAATTCCCATAAAGTTTCCTCTAATTCTTCCTCTGTAAAATAGCGGAGCGGTAAATCAAGTCCAGTCTGGCGCAAAGATGAAGCCAGTTCTGTCGTAAACGGTCTATCCAAGTCTAAATCTACCAAATCTTCTCGCATAAATAGTTCATTTGGAGTGCTAATTGATTCAACCTGTCCATTTTTCATCACGATAACTCGATCACTCAATGCAACCTCATCCAAATCATGTGTTATAGAAATAACCGTCATACCATGACGCTCCTTAATTTCACGGACAATCTTAATCAAGTCGAGACGACCTTCTGGATCCAACATAGACGTAGCCTCATCCAAAATAATAATTTTTGGACGCAAGGCAACCACTCCAGCAATCGCCACCCTCTGCTTCTGACCACCAGATAGCCGAGCTGGCTCACGAGTTTTAAAATCAGCCATTCCAACCAATTCCAAGGCATCATTTACTCGACTTCGCATCTCCTCCAAAGGGATTCCCTGGTTCTCTAAACCAAATGCAACATCATCTTCAACTGTAGCGCCTACAAATTGGTTATCTGGATTTTGAAAAACCATACCAATCAAGCGTCGCTTATCCCATACATTATCAATGGTTAAGGCATCACCGTCAATATAAATATCACCTGATTCAGCTTCCAGTAGTCCATCAATCAAACGAACTGTTGTTGATTTACCCGAACCATTATGACCAATAATAGACAGCCACTCTCCCTGTTTCACGTGAAACGAAACATCATTTAGAGTATATTGCTCATCCTCTTGGTCGTATTTATATTTTAAATTTTTTACTTCAATAATATTCATCATTTAAATGTATCTTTAAACAAGAAGGACGCACCCTTGAAATAATCATAGCCAGAATATAGGGTGAAGAAAAGTGCAATATAGAGTGTTATTTGCCCCACGACGTTCCAGTGTAAGAGCAGGAAAATAACTGCAAACATCTGTGAAAATGTTTTGATTTTTCCTGGCATAGCCGCAGCTAGAACTGTTCCTCCATTTTCCACCAAGAGTAGACGAAGACCTGTCACTGCCAATTCACGACAAATAATAACTGCAACTACCCAAGCTGGAGCAAAGCCAAGCTCTACAAGCATGATAAATGCTGTCATCACCAAAATCTTATCTGCCATCGGATCCGCAAATTTTCCAAAGTTTGTTACAACCTGCCATTTACGAGCCAAGTAGCCGTCTAGATAATCCGTAATACTTGCAAGGGCAAAGATAAGTGCTGCAAGCACATGACTGACAGTGGAATCCCAAACGGTCAGTAACAAGATAAAAATTGGGATTACCAAAATCCTACCTATCGTCAATGCATTGGGAATATTTTCTTTTTTCATATAAAACCTTTATTGTTCAAAATTTATTGTAATTGAGCCTGTATCTGCTGTCAAGGCTGATAGATCTAACTTTTGGCCACCTACAGTTACCTCTACTCCTTTGACAACACCAAGAACAAGTGTAGTAGAAGTCACTCCTTCTTCAACAGTAGTAGTTACTGTTGAATTATCAGGTGTTAGTGTAACGCCCCCCTCTAACAAGGTGTCAGAAAGGCTAATCCAACTCGTTGTATTTTTTGCTGTTACAGTTACTTCTACTGGATAAGTCACTGTTTTAAGGGTCGCAACAATGTTAGAACCTGATCCTGAAATAGTCACATTTTCTGTAGCGGAACTACTTGAACTCGTTGAATTTGACTGCGCCTGCTCAGTAGAACTCGTCTCTGTGCCACTACTTGCTTCAGATACAGATTGCTCAACTATACTGTATGACGTTGTAGTAGGCGTAATAGATGCTCTATTTTGGAGCCTGCTATGAACAATATAAGTCACAAAAATAATAATCAAACCCGTCGCAAGTAATAAGTAAATCAACGGAAGATAAGAGTTCTTTTTACGTTTACGAACCTTATAGCTTCTTTTCAATTCTGACGAGCGTAGTTCTTCTTCTTCATCTTCATAATATTTCACTAAACTATTGGTCTCGTAAGCATCCAGTAGGACATCTGCATCTAATTCCAAAGCCTCAGCGTATGCTTTTAAAATAGACTGAACATCATCTGAGTTTGCAATAAAATCAAAATCATTGTACTCAAGTGCCTGCAAATATTTAGCTTGGATTTTTGTTATCCGTTGCAAATCAACGAATGTCCAACCCTGTCCTTCTCTGGCTGTTCTAAGTACTTCCCCTATACTCTTTTGTCTCATAATATCCTCTCTCTATCGCTCATCATGTACAGTATACTATTCTAACAAAATTCCAAAGAAATTTCGACGGGTTGCGCCCACTTATTTTGGAAAAATCGTGAAATCTGTCATATCACAGTGATCAATAAAGCGACGACCTGCCTCTCTGATGTCATCTAACTGAAGACTTTGTATCATTTGAGGTATATCAAAAACATTTTCATATTCTGAATACTGAGAAACAAAGTGACTAGCTGTAAACTCAAGAGAATTCAAGCTACGAATAAAATCTCCATACATCTCGTTTTTCAACAATTGTAAATGATCCTCTGTCACATCTGCATCATCCTCAAATTTCCTAAGTGCTTTCATCAGTATACTAGAAAGCGTAATGGGTTCTTGAGTATCTCCCGAGATAATCAAATAGTGGTACTCAGGTGTAACCTCTAATTGGAACTGGAAAGAAGAATCAATTTTTCCCTGCTCGTATAACTGTTGGTATCGTTTTGAAGTCCAACCAAACAACATGGCAAATAAAAATTGTAAACTGAGCCGATATTTCTGAATAGTCTCCTTATCAACCTCGTCATTTCCCCGTAAACCAACAGCCAATTTTGGGGTAGATACTTCAAATTGTTCTGAGAGATGCTCCTGTATCGGCAACTTTTGGACACCTGCCAATTCAAACGACTGAGCTGGATTATCCATCTGAGCTACTTGATAACTTGAAATTTGTTTCCAAACTGCCTCTAAATCAAAATTACCAATAACGAATAAATTCATGTTACTTGGATGATAAAACACATCAAAATTCTCATGTAAATCATCCGCAGTAATTGCAGCAATTGATTCAACTGTCCCTGCTATATCATAGGCCAAAGGACTTTCTGGATAAAGCGATGATAAAATTCCCGTAAACAAGCGATAATCTGCATCATCTTGATACATCTCAATTTCTTGTTCAATAATCCCCTGTTCTCTTTCTACATTGTCTTCTGTAAAATACGGTTCTCGAACAAAAGATTGTAAAAGTGATAGAGACTCCAATACTTTCTGAGTCGTTGAAAATAAGTAACTAGTCTGTCTAAAACTGGTATAAGCATTTGCGCTTGCTCCCAATTTAGCAAACTCATTCATAATATCCTCTTCATTCTCAGTTTCAAACAGCTTATGTTCTAAAAAGTGTGCAATCCCTGCAGGATAAACAACACTATTACCATTAGCCAATGTAAATCGAGTATGAATACCCCCAAAATTGGTCGTTAGAATTCCATATGTCTCATGGAAATCTACTTTAGGAAGTAAAACAACTGTCAACCCATTGTCAACTTTCCCATAAAAGACAGATTCTTTCATGTAAGGATACTTCTTCTCAACTAACTTCATTCTTCTGTCCCCTCCATAAAGTAAACAGCCTGTAAATTAATCATCTGTCCTACTCGAATGACATCGTCTATTGATACCGATTTGATAGCCTCAATCCAATCTAGCCAACTTAAATTTCTATTTCCTAAGGTAACTTGATTATATACTTGTTCTATCAAATTATTCTGCCTATCTTGAGCCAGGGTTGCCGAATGAATCAACATATTTTTTGTCAACTCTAATTCTTCTTCTGTAAATTTACCACATTTTAAATCAAGTAGTTGTTTACTAATTAACTTCATTACCCTGAGTCTATTTTCGCGGCTAATTCCAGCATAGACCTTCAGCATTCCTGAAAAAATAGAGACCTGACTTCCAATTGTATAGGCCAAACTTTCTTTCTCACGAACATTCATAAATAACTTCGAATGGGAGAAAGCACCTAGTAGACCATTAAATACCATCAAAGCCGGATAGTTTACATCGTTGTAAACCACCTGTAAATGATATGCCAATTCCAAAATGGACTGCCTTGCCTGTTTACGCTCGATTTTTTCTTGCGTGATGTTTGAGTATTCTTGATGATATTCTAACTCTAATTTTGGATTTCTATAAGTAAAACCAAAATCTTCAAGTTTTCTTTTGACTTGCTCTCTGTCAACCTTCCCTAAGACAAATATATCAATTTTATCCATACGCAACATATTCCGATAAATCTGAAAGGTTGATTCTGCTGTTTCTTTTTCAACCAAATCAAGCCTACCGACGCGTGGAATTTGAAGAGAGGGATCTTTATAAAAAAGCTTACTCATTTCAACATCTGCATGATAAAAATTATCTTCTATCTCTGACTGAAGAAAATTGATTAAATTCGTTTTTTCAACCTCGAAAATCTGACTATCAAATCCTCGCCCCTTTTTCAGCGGTCTAAATATACACGTGTATAAAAAATCAAGAATCTCTACTGTAATATCCTCATTTTCTGGCAAGTGACGAGGACTGACATATGAAATTGTCACATCTACACAGTGCACCCTACCACGTTTTGAAACTGAGGTCGAGAACTGAGCACCATACAATTCTGCCAATCTTCTCCGAACAGCCTGAGCAGTCTGAAATTCTTGGTTACCCATTTCAAAAATATTTGCAACTAACACACGACCAGCAACGGTAGCCTCACTCATTTCAGCTGCAAAGCGAATACGTATACGATTTGTCGTAAACTGATCTGTATCAATAAAATGAAGATCTACTCCCTCTTGTAATTTCATCTTCTTCCTCTTTCAAACATTGTACCTTCCATTATACCATTTTGTGATATAATATTCTGTAACGAGGTGACTTATGGAATTTAAATTATTTGATGACTACATCACATTACAAGCATTGTTAAAAACGACTGGTATTCTCCATTCAGGAGGTGCCATTAAAGGTTTCTTAGAAGAAAATACCATTCTTTTCAATGGAGAGGATGAAAAAAGACGCGGTAAAAAAATCCGTGTCGGAGATGTTATCACACTCCCAGACCACAACACCAGCATCACAATCGTCGCTCCTAGTGCAGAGGAAATCAAACAGCACCAAGAGGATCAAGCTGAAAAAGAACGTGTGGCTGTAATCGTTAAAAAGTTAAATCAAGAAAATAAAAAGAATAAGAAACAGGTAAAAACTCCTAAAAAAGCAACTAAAAATATTGAAAGAAAACCTGTTCGTTTCCCTGGTATGTAGACATGTGGCTAGAACGATTAGAGTTACAACATTTTCGCAATTACAACCAATTAGATATTGAGTTCCACAAAGGGCTCAATGTCTTTTTAGGCGAAAACGCCCAAGGAAAAACCAATATTCTAGAATCTATCTATGTTTTAGCCTTAACACGAAGTCATCGAACACGGACAGATAAGGACCTATTACAGTTTCAAGAAAAGGAATTATCTGTTTCTGGTTTACTCCATCGCACAAGTGGTAAAGTTCCACTTGACATTCACTTGACAGACAAGGGGCGAGTGACCAAGGTCAACCATCTCAAACAAGCCAAGCTTTCCAACTATATCGGCCACATGAATGTTGTTCTCTTCGCCCCTGAAGATTTACAGCTGATAAAAGGTGCGCCTGCTTTGAGAAGAAAGTTCATCGATGTCGAGCTCGGGCAAATCAAGCCACTCTATCTCTCTGACCTATCGAATTATAACCACGTTTTAAAACAAAGAAATACTTACCTCAAATCTACAGATAAGATTGATGAGAACTTCCTATCCGTGTTAGATCAGCAACTTGCTGAATATGGTAGTCGTGTTATCCAACATCGTATTGACTTTCTAAAGAAATTAGAGGAATTCGGAAATAGAAAAGTTCAAGAAATATCTGGCAATCGGGAAGAATTGACAATCGAATACAAAACCTCAATCGAATTGACAGACGATGTCAATTTAATTGACAAATTCTTGACGGAATTGGAAAGGTGTCGTAAACGTGATTTATTTAAGAAAAAT
This sequence comes from Streptococcus suis, assembly GCF_029616525.1. Classification (GTDB taxonomy): domain Bacteria; phylum Bacillota; class Bacilli; order Lactobacillales; family Streptococcaceae; genus Streptococcus; species Streptococcus suis_AF. The sequence goes on from NZ_JANFME010000010.1 coordinate 41,538, forward strand.
ACAGGAGTTGGACCACATCGAGATGATGTAGCTTTCTTTATAAATGGAATGAATGCCCATTATGGTAGCCAAGGTCAGCACCGCAGTCTCGTTCTGTCACTCAAACTGGCTGAAATTGAGCTGATGAAGGAGGTCACACGAGAGTACCCAATTCTACTCCTTGATGATGTTATGAGTGAGCTGGATAATAATCGTCAAATCAAACTACTAGAAACTATTACAGATACGATTCAAACATTTATTACAACGACATCTTTAGACCATTTACATAAGCTACCTGATAGTTTAAAAATCTTCCATATTGAGTCTGGTAAGGTTACTGAGTCAGAATAAGATTGTTTACACTGTCGTCAATAAAGTTTACAAAAAGTAAAAAAACTGTCAAGAGGGTATTGCAGAACGTAGACAAACTCCTAAAAATATAAAAAATTGAAGAAATTTGCGAAAGATAGCAAGTTATTAAACTCTTAGAAACATTGATATTTCGGTGTTTCTGAGAGTTTTTTTATTTTCAACATAAAGAAAAAAGATTGAAGAAAATTGTCCAAAATGGACTTTTTCTTCAATCTGAAAGACCCTGTCAAGAGGGTATTGTTTTTGTTTTACTGAACTGAATAGTTTGGAGCTTCGTTTGTGATTTGAACATCGTGTGGATGGCTTTCTTTCAAACCAGCACCTGACATTTCGATGAATTGAGCATTTTCATGCAGTTCAGTCAAGTTACCCGCACCTACATAGCCCATACCTGAGCGAAGTCCACCAACCATTTGGAAAATCATATCTGCAACAGAGCCTTTATAGGCTACACGTCCTTCAATTCCTTCTGGAACAAGCTTATTGGCTTCATTTACAGATGCCTGGAAGTAACGGTCTTTTGAACCTTGTTTCATGGCAGCAATAGAGCCCATACCGCGATAGGTCTTGAACTTACGACCTTGGAAGATTTCTGTTTCGCCCGGTGCTTCATCTGTACCAGCAAACATAGAACCAAGCATAACGGCATGACCACCCGCAGCAAGTGCCTTGACAATATCTCCCGAATACTTGATACCACCGTCAGCGATAATGGTTTTACCATATTCACGCGCAACACCAGCCGCATCGTAGATAGCTGTCACTTGTGGTACTCCAACACCTGCGATGACACGTGTTGTACAGATTGAACCTGGTCCAATACCGACCTTCACAACATCAACACCAGCTTCATAAAGAGCACGAGCTCCTTCAGCTGTGGCAATGTTGCCGGCAATCAAGGTACGAGTTGGGAAGTGTTCACGAATTTCTTTAATCTTGCGCAAAACGCCTGCTGAGTGACCGTGAGCTGTATCGATGACAATCGCGTCTGCCCCCGCTTCAAAAAGGGCTTCTGCACGTTCAAAAGTATCAGATGTAACACCAACAGCACCCGCAACCAAGAGACGACCAAATTCATCTTTTGCTGCATTTGGGAACTCAATCACTTTCTCAATATCTTTGATGGTAATCAAGCCTGATAAACGACCATTTTCATCAACCAATGGCAATTTTTCAATACGATGCTTGTGAAGAATAGCCTCCGCAGTCGCAAGATCTGTTCCAACTGGCGCTGTCACCAATTCATCGCTTGTCATGTTGGTCGAAATTGGCTGTGAATAGTCAGAAATGAAACGCATATCACGGTTAGTAATGATACCAACTAATTTACGATTTTCCAATGTTTCAACGATTGGCACACCGGAAATACGATAAGTAGCCATCAATTTCTCAGCTTCAGCAATGGTGTGTTCTGGTGTTAAGAAGAATGGATCGATAATGACTCCATTTTCAGAACGTTTTACCTTACGCACCTCATCTGCCTGCTCTGCGATAGACATATTCTTATGAATGACGCCCAAACCACCTGCACGCGCCATAGCGATAGCCATTTTGCTATCTGTTACTGTATCCATAGCAGCAGAAATAATCGGAAGATTAAGGGTCAAATTTGGTGCTAATTGTGTTTTTAAATCAATATCATGTGGTAATACATGACTTTCAGCCGGAATAAGTAATACATCGTCGAAAGTAAAGCCTTTTTTCAAAAATTTAGTGTCCCAGTTTGACATTTTCTTCCTCTTTTCTTATTTAATATATAACATTATTGCTATTTGTATTTTATTTATGATAACATTTTGAAATCATTTGTCAATCATTATTCGCTTTAATATCATCATTCCTAAAAATTCAGAAAATTCTATTCAGTTTTATATATAAAATTCGAATGTTTGTCTTTTGCTACGTCGTAAAACAAATGAAAAAAGCAACATTTTCTCAACATTGCTCTTTCATTGTTAGCCTTATTTAAAATAGTTAATTCCCATAGCAGATTTCACTTGGTCAAGAGTTGTCGCAGCAACTTGGCGAGCTCTTTGGCTACCTGCTTCCAACATTGCATAGACCTGTCCCATATCCTGTGCAAACTCCAGACGGCGTTCACGGATTGGTCCTAATTCTCTCTCTAAAATGTCCAGCAAATAACGTTTGGTCTTCACATCGCCCAAACCACCACGTTGATAGTGCTCCTTCATAGCCTCAATCTCAGCCTTATCTTCTTCGCGACCAAAAACATCAAGATAGTGGAAAACCATGTTTCCTTCAATCTTACCTGGATCTTCAACACGGATGTGGTTGGGATCAGTGTACATGGACATGACCTTCTTCTTGAGCGTATCCATGTCATCTGCCAGATAAATACCATTTCCAAGTGACTTAGACATCTTGGCATTGCCGTCCAAACCTGGCAAGCGACCAGCTACCTCATTTTCAGGATAAATGCCCTCCGGCTCTACCAAAATATCAGTCTGGTAAGCATGGTTAAAGCTACGAACGATTTCACGAGTCTGCTCAATCATAGGTTTCTGGTCATTTCCTACTGGAACAAAGTTTGCCTTGAAGGCTGTAATATCCGCCGCTTGTGACACAGGATAGACCAAGAAACCAGCTGGAATTCCTTCGCCAAATCCCTTCTGAGCAATCTCAGTCTTCACTGTAGGATTGCGTTCTAGACGTGCAACAGATACCAAGTTCATATAGTACATGGTCAACTCTGCCAATTCAGGAATTTGACTCTGGATGAAAATCGTTGTCTTAGCTGGATCAAGTCCTGCCGCTAGATAATCTAGTGCTACGTTTCCAACGGATTCAACAATCTTTTGCGGTTCCTTTGCATGATCTGTCAACGCTTGTTGGTCTGCTAAAAAGACAAAAAGTTCATGTTGACCTGCATCCTGTAATAAAACACGATTTTTCAACGAACCAACATAATGTCCAATATGTAATTTGCCTGTTGGACGATCCCCTGTTAGGATAATCGGTTTACTCATAAAATATTCTCCTTTTACATAATAAAAGCCCACGCACAGAAAACTGTGCGAGGGCGTCAAGGACACGGTGCCACCTCACTTATAAGCATTAAATAAGCTTACATCTTTTTGCACATAAGGCCTGCTAGCCGAATCCTTATTTATTCAGATTCTATTCACTCAGTCCATTCATAAGCGACTCTTGTTTGTTTACACCAACCACAAACTCTCTAAAAATTATCCACTTACTACTCTTCTGATTGATTCCTATTATAACCGCAAAAAATTAGAAAGTCAAGCTGACAAAGCCTTGACGATACTGTCTAAATTAGGGATAATAGAAATTGCTTTTATAACACTAACCAAGGAGAATATATGAAAGAACGTATAAAGGACTTTATCTCTGTCACACTCGGATCAGTTGTCATGGCCATTGGATTTAACAGTTTTTTTCTAGAGAATAATATCGTATCTGGTGGTGTCGGAGGTTTAGCAATCGCACTCAATGCTCTTCTGGGGTGGAGTCCGTCTGATTTTGTCCTCTACTGTAACATCCCTTTATTAATCATCTGTTGGTTTTTCTTAGGAAAATCTGTATTTATCAAAACTGTCTATGGTGCTATCATCTATCCTCTTTGCATCAAGTTGACAGCAGGTTTACCCAACTTGACAGAAAATCCTCTCCTAGCTGCTATTTTCGGTGGAATTATCCTAGGTTTTGGACTTGGGCTTGTCTTCCTTGGAAATTCTTCTACTGGTGGAACAGGTATTCTTATTCAATTTATTCACAAGTACACCCCTTTATCATTAGGTCTGACAATGGCTATTATTGATGGTATTATCGTTGGTCTTGGATTTGTTGCCTTCGATACTGATACTGTTATGTACTCGATTATTGCCCTAATGACCATTACTTATATTGTCAACCGCATGATGTCTGGTACCCAATCTTCTCGAAACGTCATGATTATTTCTCAAAAATCAGAAGAAATTAAAGACTATATTACTAAAGTTGCTGATCGCGGTGTGACAGAACTTCCAATTATTGGTGGCTTTACAGGGGTTGACAAGCGCATGTTGATGACTACCATCTCTATTCCAGAAATGCAGAAACTGGAGACAGCGGTATTAGAAATTGATGAAACTGCCTTTATGGTTGTTATGCCTGCGAGTCAGGTGCGTGGACGTGGCTTCAGTCTTCAAAAAGACCATAAACATTATGATGAAGATATTTTGATTCCAATGTAATTCATTGAAAATTCAAGTTCTTTCTAGTACAATAAAACTAATAGACAGAAATAGAGGAGAAACTATGCTTACAGTATCAGACGTGTCGCTTCGCTTTAGCGACCGCAAATTATTTGACGATGTCAATATCAAATTTACAGCAGGAAATACCTACGGTTTGATTGGTGCAAACGGGGCCGGTAAATCTACATTTTTGAAAATTCTTGCGGGTGACATCGAGCCATCAACAGGTCATATTTCACTTGGACCAGACGAACGCCTTTCTGTACTACGTCAGAACCATTTCGACTATGAAGATGAGCGCGTGATTGACGTTGTTATCATGGGAAATGAGCAACTTTACAGCATCATGAAAGAAAAAGATGCTATTTACATGAAGGAAGATTTTTCTGATGAAGATGGTGTTCGTGCTGCTGAATTAGAAGGTGAGTTTGCTGAACTTGGTGGCTGGGAAGCTGAAAGTGAAGCTTCTCAATTGCTCCAAAACCTCAATATCTCAGAAGACCTCCACTACCAAAACATGAGCGAATTGACCAACGGTGAGAAGGTTAAGGTCCTCTTGGCTAAGGCCCTCTTTGGTAAGCCTGATGTTCTTCTTTTGGACGAGCCAACCAACGGTCTGGACATCCAATCTATCAACTGGCTCGAAGATTTCTTGATTGACTTTGAAAATACGGTTATCGTCGTGTCCCACGACCGCCACTTCTTGAACAAGGTATGTACCCATATGGCCGACCTTGACTTCGGTAAAATCAAGATTTTCGTTGGTAACTATGACTTCTGGAAACAATCCAGTGAACTAGCAGCTAAACTACAAGCTGACCGTAATGCCAAAGCAGAAGAAAAAATCAAAGAACTACAAGAATTCGTTGCCCGTTTCTCTGCTAATGCCTCTAAGTCTAAGCAAGCTACTTCACGGAAAAAGATGCTGGACAAAATCGAGTTGGAAGAAATCATTCCTTCTAGCCGTAAATACCCATTTATCAACTTCAAATCAGAACGTGAAATCGGTAATGACCTCTTAACAGTTGAAAACTTGAAAGTTGTCATCGATGGTGAAACGATTCTTGACAATATCAGCTTTATCCTGCGCCCAGGTGACAAGACTGCTCTTATTGGTCAAAACGACATCCAAACAACTGCTCTCATTCGTGCTCTTATGGGCGATATTGAATATGAAGGTACTGTCAAGTGGGGTGTCACTACTAGTCAATCCTACTTACCAAAAGACAATACTCGTGACTTTGATACAAACGAATCTATCCTTGATTGGCTCCGTCAATTTGCCAGCAAGGAAGAAGATGACAATACCTTCTTGCGCGGTTTCTTGGGACGTATGCTCTTCTCGGGTGATGAGGTTAACAAACCTGTAAACGTCTTGTCAGGGGGCGAAAAAGTGCGCGTGATGTTGTCAAAACTCATGCTCCTCAAGTCAAATGTCTTGGTCTTAGATGATCCAACCAACCACTTGGACTTGGAATCAATTTCCAGTCTGAACGATGGTTTGAAAGCTTTTAAAGAATCCATCATCTTTGCCAGCCATGACCACGAATTTATTCAAACTTTAGCAAACCATATCATCGTCATTTCTAAAAACGGTGTTATCGACCGAATCGACGAAACTTATGATGAATTCTTGGAAAATGCTGAAGTACAAGCAAAAGTACAAGAACTTTGGAAAGCATAATAAAAAGGCGATTTATTCGCCTTTTCTTTTAAATCTATGAAAAAAATATTTACAAAAACATCCTTTTATTATCTCTTATCTTTCCTTATTCCGCTGACTATTATTTCTATCGTCTTAGCATTTCAAGGAATCTGGTGGGGAAGTAATACAACAATATTGGCCAGTGATGGCTTCCATCAGTATGTTATTTTTAATCAAACATTACGAAATACTTTACACGGAGACGGCTCTTTATTTTACACATTTTCAAGTGGTTTAGGACTCAATTTTTATGCTCTATCCTCCTATTACCTAGGCTCATTCCTATCTCCAATTGTCTTTTTCTTTGATTTACAATCCATGCCTGACGCTATCTACCTTGTCACTATTGTCAAATTTGGATTGACTGGGTTGTCAACTTATTTCAGTCTAAAGGGTATCCATAAAAATTTGAAAGAAGAATGGGCACTATTACTCGCTAATAGTTTTTCTCTGATGAGTTTTAGTACAAGTCAATTAGAAATAAACAACTGGCTAGACGTTTTTATACTCCTCCCACTCGTTCTTCTTGGATTGCATCGATTATTAAAAAAACAGGGTCCGATTCTCTACTACATAACATTAACATGCTTGTTTATCCAAAACTATTACTTCGGTTATATGGTGGCTATTTTTCTAACATTATGGACATTGGTTCAATTATCATGGATAGATAGTCAGAGAATCAAAAGATTTATCAACTTTACAATAGTGTCAATTTTATCTGCTCTAAGCAGCATGTTCATGTTGTTGCCAACCTATTTGGATTTAAAAACTCATGGTGAGACATTTACAAAAATTGCCAACCTAAAAACCGAAGACTCTTGGTATCTGGACTTCTTTGCAAAAAACTTAGTTGGTAGCTTTGATACAACAAAATTTGGTTCTATTCCCATGATCTCTGTTGGTCTCGTTCCATTAATACTCGCTTTATTATTCTTTACATTAAAAGAAATAAAACCAACTGTCAAACTCTCCTATGCTCTATTCTTTACATTCATTATTTCAAGTTTCTACCTACAACCACTCAATCTTTTTTGGCAAGGTATGCATGCGCCAAACATGTTCCTCTATCGTTATGCATGGGCTCTATCAATAACCGTTATCTATTTAGCAGCAGAGACATTGGTACGACTACGTCAAGTAAGTATTAAAAATTTTACTCTGATTGTTTCATTTTTACTCATTTGCTTTACTTCTACCTTTATTTTTAGAGATTATTATGAGTTTCTAACGGATGTAAATTTCCTACTCACACTAGAATTTCTAATAGCCTACTTCATTCTTTTTGTAGCAATGATTCGCTATAAATCATCCTTAAAATTGATTAATATTGTTTTATTGTTCTTCACTTTCTTAGAACTTGGATTACATAGTCATTATCAGGTTCAGGGGATTTCTGATGAATGGCATTTTCCTAGCCGATCAAACTATGAAGAAAAATTGACAGATATTGACAGTATTGTAAAGTCTACAAAGACTACAACTGATTCATTTTATCGTATAGAACGTCTATTACCACAAACTGGCAATGATAGCATGAAATTCAATTACAACGGTATTTCTCAATTCTCCTCCATTCGAAATCGTGCTTCCAGCTCAGTACTAGATAAGCTCGGTTTCCGTTCAGACGGTACCAATTTGAATCTTCGTTATCAGAATAATACAATTATTGCTGATAGCCTATTCGGGGTCAAATATAATTTAGCTACTACGGACCCAAATAAGTTTGGTTTCACACTGAATCAGAGTCAGTCTACTATTAATCTTTACGAAAATAGTTTTAATCTAGGGTTAGCCCTATTGACTGAAGGGATTTACAAAGATGTCAATTTTACAAATCTGACTCTCGATAATCAAACAAATTTTCTTAATCAACTAACAGGGCTATCTCAAAAATACTACCACACTTTATCAGATGTTGTTTCACAAAATACAGTTGAACTGAGCAATCGAATGACTGTCAACAAAGTTGACAATGAGGATGCTGCAAAAGCAACTTTCTTAGTAAATATACCTGCAAATAGCCAAGTATACTTAAATTTGCCAAATTTAACATTCTCAAATGAGAATCAAAAAAAGGTTGTCATTACTGTCAATAATCAGTCAAGTGAGTTTACATTAGATAATGCTTTCTCTTTCTTCAATGTGGGGAGCTTTACTACAGATGTACAAGTTCAAGTCGATGTATATTTTCCTGAAAATAATCAAGTTTCTTTTGATAAACCACAATTTTATCGATTGGACTTATTAGCTTTCCAACAGGCTATTTCCATTCTCCAAGAAAAACAAGTAGTAACAAAAACTGATGGTAATAAAGTAACTGTTGATTTTGTAACCGATAAAGAATCCTCACTCCTCCTTACTTTACCCTATGATAAAGGATGGAATGCAACCATTGATGGTAAACCTATCAAAATCCAAAAAGCGCAAGATGGTTTTATGAAAGTGGAGGTAAGTCCAGGTCAAACTAAACTAGTTTTAACCTTTGTACCAAATGGTTTCTATCTAGGTTTACTGATTTCTTTTGGTGCAGTTTTTGTATTTTTCTCCTATCAATTCATTGGATACTATTATTCTAAGAACCGAGAATCCTAAACTTTCTCGGTTTTTTCTTGTAAAAAATAAAAAACCTTGATTTCTCAAGGTTTCCTATGCTTTATTTACTCCGCCAACAGGGCTCGAACCTGTGACATCATGATTAACAGTCATGCGCTCTACCAACTGAGCTATGGCGGAAGAAATAGTCCGTACGGGATTCGAACCCGTGTTACCGCCGTGAAAAGGCGGTGTCTTAACCCCTTGACCAACGGACCATTTTTAGAACAATAACTAGTATAATACATGTAACTTTGTTTGTCAATACATTTTTTGATTTTTTATTGTATTGACAGAGTGCTTTGTTTAATGTAAAATAAAATGGTTAAGGTTCCATAGCTCAGCTGGATAGAGCATTCGCCTTCTAAGCGAACGGTCGCAGGTTCGAATCCTGCTGGAATCATTTAGACCTACCTCGAGTAGGTCTTTTTTCTTGCCATAACTCATAATTAATATATAAAACTGGCAAAATCAGACCAATAAGGGCATATTCTTCAAATTGGAAGGATAGGTGAGTAGATATGATGACACCTAGCATAAACCCTATAATGGTCAATAAGATGTTTCTACCTGTTTTTCTAAGTTCTGAATCTTTTTCAATAACTCCTTTAAACCAGAGATAAGCAGCATTTTTGACATTCCCTGTCATCATCACATTGGCATACGGAGCACCTCGTAACCTTCTAAATGTTTCTACTTGAATAGAGGCTACGAAGGCTAGACTAGCAATTGTAAAAGACGCAGGCATAATAGGTGAGAGAATGATAGTTAGTAAAATAAGAACTAACATCATTACACTACTACCAAAGTGCCAAGACCATGTTTGCTTTTCAAAATACCTTCTTGCTAAGTAGGTAAAAAATTGTCCGAATACAAAAAATAAAATGGGAATGGAAAAATTAACTACCTGCGCAAAGTTACCTTTAGCTAAAAAATAAGCTAGGGAAATAACATTTCCAGATTGTACACCAGCAAAGCGACCACCCTGAGTCACAAAAGTAAAGGCATTTAAATAACCACTGATAAACGTTAATGAACAAGCAATTCTCAATCCCTCAAAAACACGATACTCTTTTTGATTCATTTTCACTCCTTGTTTCACGTGAAACTACTTATGATATGGGCTTCCCTGCTGAATCATAAATGCACGATAAATCTGCTCGATGAGAACTAATTTCATTAGTTGATGGGGAAGTGTCAACTGTCCAAAACTCATCAACAAATTAGCTCTTTTTTTAATACAAGAATCGAGACCCAAACTACCACCGATGATAAAAGTTATATCTGAATACCCATTTACTGCAATGTCAGATATCTTTTGACTAAATTCTTCCGATGGAAATTGTTTGCCTTCTATCGCTAAGGCAATGACAAAATCTCGCTCTCCAATTTTAGACATAATTCTATCGGCTTCTTTTTTTAATATTTGTTCATTCTCTGCCTGACTGGCTTTATCTGGTGTTTTTTCATCAGGAAGCTCAATCATATCCAACTTAGCAAATCGTCCCAATCGTTTACTATATTCTGCAATACCTTCTTTGAGGTACTTTTCTTTCAATTTTCCAACGGTAATCAATTTTATTTTCATAAAATAATTGTAACATATCCACAAGCATACGACAGAAAATATTTTTAAAAAATCAGGATATAGCTACAGTTTTTTCACATAATTCACAGAGTTATCCACAGGTTGTGGATTGATTTTTGAAAACTTTAAGCTATAATTAAGAAAGCAAGAGTAATCTTAAGGAAAATTAAAGAAATGGAAAGGATTCCTTATATGAAAAAATATTTGAAATTTGCGATTTTATTTGTAATTGGATTTTTTGGGGGTCTTATTGGGGCCTTATCAGCATCTTTCTTCCAACCACAGGTTCAACAAGCAAATTCTGCTATCACTAGTGTCAGCAATGTTCAATACAATAATGAAACTTCCACCACAAAAGCTGTAGAGAAAGTACAAAATGCTGTTGTGTCTGTTATTAATTACCAAAAATCAGCCAACAATAGTCTTGGTGCTATCTTTGGAAATATTGAATCATCTGACGAACTAGCTGTTGCTGGAGAGGGGTCTGGGGTTATCTATAAAAAAGATGGTCAATATGCCTATATTGTGACAAATACACATGTCATTAATAACGCAGAAAAGATTGATATTCTTTTAGCATCTGGAGAAAAAATCAGCGGTGAACTCGTTGGTTCCGATACCTATTCTGATATAGCTGTTATAAAAATATCAGCAGATAAAGTCACTGCTGTTGCTGAATTTGCTGATTCCGATACAATTAAAGTTGGAGAAACTGCTATCGCAATTGGTAGTCCTCTAGGTAGCGTCTACGCTAATACAGTTACTCAAGGTATTATTTCTAGTCTAAGTCGGACAGTTACTTCACAATCAGAAGATGGTCAAACAATCTCAACCAACGCTATTCAAACCGATACAGCTATCAACCCTGGAAACTCTGGAGGACCATTGATTAATATCCAAGGACAAGTTATTGGTATCACCTCTAGCAAAATCACCTCAAGTTCTGTAAGTAGCTCAGGTGTGGCTGTGGAAGGGATGGGATTCGCTATTCCTGCAAATGATGCCGTAGCCATTATCAATCAACTTGAGAAAGCTGGAAAAGTTAGCCGACCTGCTCTTGGAGTTCATATGGTTAACTTGACGACCTTGTCAACTAGTCAATTAGAAAAGGCTGGATTATCAAATACGGAATTAACATCCGGTGTCGTAATTGTCTCTACACAAAGTGGATTACCTGCAGATGGAAAATTAGAAACTTTTGATGTCATTACTGAGATTGACGGAGAAACTATTCAAAATAAGAGTGATCTCCAAAGCGCTCTCTACAAACATCAAATTGGAGACACAATCACTGTAACTTATTACCGCAATAATCAGAAACAAACTGTTGACATTAAGTTGACACATTCTACAGAAGAACTTAGCGAATAATTGACAAAAGAGACTTTACACAATTGTAAAGTCTCTTTTTTTTTGCTAGAATAAGGATATATGGAAGAATTACGTACACTAAATATTTCAGAAATCCATCCCAATCCCTATCAGCCAAGAATTCATTTTGATGAAAAGGAGCTACTTGAGCTCGCTCAATCCATTAAGGAAAATGGATTAATTCAACCGATTATTGTAAGAAAATCTTCTATTATCGGATACGAATTATTAGCTGGAGAAAGAAGGTTGCGAGCCAGTCAATTAGCTGGACTGACTACAATACCAGCAGTGTTAAAGGAACTAACTGATGATGATTTACTCTATCAGGCTATCATAGAGAATCTGCAGCGTTCTAACTTAAATCCGATAGAAGAAGCAGCCTCTTATCAAAAATTGATTAGTAGAGGGTTAACACATGATGAAGTTGCTCAAATCATGGGAAAATCAAGACCATATATCAGTAATTTATTGCGCCTACTAAATCTATCATCTCAGACTAAACAAGCTGTAGAAGAAGGAAAAATTTCACAAGGGCACGCGCGACAATTGGTGTCATTTTCAGAAGAAAAGCAAGCCGAATGGGTTCAACTCATTTTATCAAAGGATTTAAGTGTGCGTACGCTTGAAAAATTAATAGCTGCAAATAAGAAAAAACACACTAAGCTTAAACAACGCGACCAATTTTTAAAAGAACAGGAAGATTCACTCAGTAAAACTCTTGGAACAGCTACAAAAATTATCAAGAAGAAAAACGGGAGCGGAGAAATTCGGATTAGCTTTAATGATCTCGATGAATTCGAAAGAATTATCAACAATTTTAAATAGACTTGTTTACAATTTATTTTTATAAACACTCTTTTCCACACTAAAATCATTACAAAAAGTCAGGACCAGCAAAGGTTCTGGCTTTTATTCACATCTTGTGGAAAACTTTTCTTAACAGTGTGGATTTTTAAAATTATCTGTGGAAAACTTTTGTTTTTTATGGTACACTATTCTAACGAATATAATGTGAAAGGGGGAAAATATGAACCAAGAACAACTTTTTTGGCAACGATTTATTGAATTGGCAAAGGTAAATTTTAAGCCATCTATTTATGATTTTTATGTCGCTGATGCAAAATTACTCGGAATCAACCAGCAAGTTGCCAATATTTTCTTAAATCGTCCATTTAAAAAAGATTTCTGGGAAAAAAACTTCGAAGAGTTAATGATTGCCGCTAGTTTTGAAATCTACGGAGAGCCTCTTGCCATCCAATATCAATTTACAGAGGATGAACAGGAGATTAAGAACACTACAAACGCAAGAAGTTCAGTGGTTCACCAGGTACAGACACCTGAGTCGGCTACTCCTCAAGAAACTTTTAAACCGGTTCATTCTGATATAAAATCCCAGTACACCTTTGCTAATTTTGTACAAGGAGACAATAATCACTGGGCAAAGGCTGCAGCTTTAGCTGTATCTGATAACCTAGGTGAGCTCTACAATCCATTATTCATTTTTGGTGGTCCTGGTCTTGGAAAAACTCATATTTTAAATGCGATTGGAAATAAGGTTCTAGCCGATAATCCCCAGGCAAGAATAAAATATGTCTCATCGGAAACATTCATCAATGAATTTTTAGAACACCTCCGTCTCAATGATATGGAAAGTTTCAAAAAAACCTATCGTAATCTGGACTTACTTCTAATTGATGACATTCAGTCTCTCCGTAATAAAGCAACAACACAGGAAGAATTTTTCCATACTTTTAATGCGCTTCATGAAAAAAATAAGCAGATTGTACTCACAAGCGACCGTAATCCCGATCACTTAGACAATTTGGAAGAAAGACTAGTAACACGTTTCAAATGGGGGTTAACCAGTGAAATCACTCCACCTGATTTTGAAACACGTATCGCAATTTTACGTAACAAGTGCGAGAACCTGCCTTACAACTTTACAAATGAGACGCTATCCTATCTAGCTGGACAATTTGATTCGAACGTACGTGACCTTGAAGGTGCCTTAAAAGATATCCATTTGATAGCCACTATGCGTCAACTGTCTGAGATAAGTGTCGAGGTTGCTGCTGAGGCTATTCGATCAAGAAAACAAACAAATCCACAAAATATGGTTATTCCTATTGAGAAAATCCAAACCGAAGTGGGAAATTTCTACGGTGTCAGCTTGAAAGAATTAAAGGGTTCTAAGCGTGTTCAACATATCGTTCACGCGCGACAAGTTGCTATGTTTTTAGCACGTGAAATGACAGACAATTCCCTTCCAAAAATTGGAAAAGAATTTGGTAATCGAGACCATACAACCGTTATGCATGCATACAATAAAATAAAAACTCTCCTCTTGGATGATGAGAATTTAGAAATAGAGATTACCAGTATAAAAAATAAACTTCGTTAACCTGTGTATAACTTTTCAAAAAAGCTCTGTTTTTTCCACAAGTTGTGAACAAGTTAATTTCCGCAGTTTTATTGGTCTTTCATCACTTTTCCACAGAATACACAGAGACTACTATTACTATTAACCTTATAGATAATAAATAAAGGAGAATCCATGATTCAATTTTCTATTAATAAAAATATATTTCTACAAGCACTTAGTATTACTAAACGGGCAATCAGTACAAAAAATGCTATTCCAATTCTTTCAACAGTAAAAATTACAGTAACTAGTGAAGGAATCACTTTAACTGGTTCAAATGGACAAATCTCGATTGAACATTTTATTTCTATTCAAGATGAAAATGCAGGACTTTTGATCAGTTCTCCAGGTTCCATTCTCTTAGAAGCTGGTTTCTTTATTAATGTCGTATCCAGTATGCCGGATTTGGTCCTTGACTTCAATGAAATTGAACAAAAGCAAATCGTTTTGACAAGTGGTAAGTCTGAAATCACATTAAAGGGAAAAGAAGCAGAACAGTATCCTCGTTTACAGGAAGTTCCAACTTCAAAACCATTGGTGTTAGAAACCAAAGTATTAAAACAAACAATTAATGAAACAGCATTTGCAGCTTCTACACAAGAAAGTCGTCCTATTCTTACGGGTGTTCATTTTGTTTTAACAGAAAATAAAAATCTAAAAACTGTTGCAACAGATTCACACCGTATGAGCCAACGGAAATTGGTCCTTGATACCTCTGGTGATGATTTTAATGTTGTCATTCCAAGTCGTTCTCTCCGTGAATTTACTGCAGTTTTTACAGATGATATTGAAACAGTAGAAGTCTTCTTTTCAAATAATCAAATCCTTTTTAGAAGCGAGCATATTAGCTTCTATACACGCTTATTAGAAGGTACCTACCCTGATACAGACCGCTTAATTCCAACTGAGTTTAAAACAACTGCAATTTTTGATACTGCAAATCTTCGTCACTCGATGGAGCGTGCTCGTCTTCTTTCAAATGCAACCCAAAATGGTACAGTAAAACTAGAAATTGCTAATAATGTTGTATCGGCTCATGTAAATTCTCCAGAAGTTGGACGTGTGAATGAGGAATTAGATACTGTAGAAGTATCAGGTGAAGACTTAGTAATCAGCTTTAACCCAACTTACTTGATAGAAGCATTGAAAGCCACAACTAGTGAACAAGTGAAAATTAGCTTTATCTCTTCTGTCCGTCCATTTACATTAATTCCAAATAATGAAGGGGAAGATTTTATCCAATTGGTTACACCAGTTCGTACCAACTAAATAATATTAAGAACGGCTAAACTAGCCGTTTTTATGTTATACTAAAAAATAGCACTTAGCTTATTTTTATATATTTAGTGATGGGGAATAAATGACGTTATATATATTAGCTAATCCTAATGCTGGTAGTCATACTGCTGAACATATCATATTCAAAATAAAAGAAAGTTATCCACAGCTTGCAGTTAATATTTTTATGACAGTTGGTCCTGAGGATGAAAAAAGTCAAATAGAGGCTATTTTAAAGGAGTTTGTCAGTAGTGAGGACCAATTAATGATTTTAGGTGGAGACGGCACACTATCTAAAGCTTTGCGTTTTTGGCCAGCTAGTCTACCGTTTGCTTATTATCCAACAGGATCTGGAAATGATTTTGCTAAGGCAATGAATATAACATCGCTCTATAGAAGTGTAGATGCCATTTTAGAGGGAAAAACAAGTAGGATATATGTTTTAAACAGTTCATACGGAACGGTTGTAAACAGTATGGATTTTGGCTTTGCAGCTCAAGTTATCAATGGTTCAACGAATTCAATTTTGAAAAAAATTCTGAACAAGGTAAAACTTGGGAAGTTAACTTATCTATTCTTTGGTATTAAAAGATTATTTTCAAAACAAGCTATAAACTTAGAATTAACTCTTGATGAAAAATCTTATCAGTTAGATAATCTCTTTTTTATTTCTGTAGCAAATAGTCTTTATTTTGGTGGAGGAATCATGATATGGCCAACAGCAAGTGCTAAAAAGAAGGAAGTAGATATTGTTTACTTCAAAAATGGAAATTTCTACCAACGTCTACAATCATTGTTAGCCTTATTAACGAAGAGGCATGAATCTTCTCATACAATTCAGCATTTAACAGGGGTAGATGTAGTTTTAAAATCAAAAGAAAAATTATTATTGCAAATAGATGGAGAGACATGCACTGCAAATGAGGTAACGTTAACCTATCAGGAAAGAAGTATGTATCTTTAAGGAGGAAGTATGTATCAATTAGGATCATTTGTCGAAATGAAAAAGCCTCATGCCTGTGTCATCAAATCGACCGGCAAGAAGGCCAATAAGTGGGAGGTTATCCGTCTAGGAGCGGATATTAAAATCCGCTGTAGCAACTGTGACCATGTAGTCATGATGAGCCGGCATGATTTTGAACGAAAAATGAAACAAGTGCTGCCAAGTGAAGCCTAGTTGACAGTTTGCAACTGCTGGTTGCGAGTTTTTCCTAAAAATTGCTAGTCAACTGTTCCTTTCTAAGCTATAATAGACTTAGAAAAAAGAGGAGGAAATAATCATGAATCAGTTAGCACAGCAAATTCGAGTTTTACGCACAACCAAGAATCTATCACAAGATGAATTGGCAGAGAAACTCTATATTTCCCGTCAGGCTGTTTCCAAGTGGGAAAATGGCGAAGTAACGCCAGACATTGACAAACTGGTTCAGCTGGCAGAAATCTTTGGTGTTAGTCTGGATTATCTGGTTTTAGGAAAAGAACCTGAGAAGGAAATTGTGGTGGAACAACGAGGAAAAATGAATGGTTGGGAATACTTGTACGAAGAATCCAAACGACCTCTTACAAGAGGAGATGTTGTCTCTCTCATTTTTGTTGCAGTTATTGTTTTAGGTTCATTTTTCATTATGTATTATTTTTAACGAAGCTTGCCAAACAGCAAGCTTTTTCTCTAGTTTTCTGCTATAATAGTCATGATTGAATTTTTAATTGGAGAGTAAACAAACATGGCTTTAACAGCAGGAATCGTCGGTTTGCCGAACGTTGGTAAATCAACCCTATTTAATGCAATTACCAAGGCAGGAGCTGAGGCTGCCAACTACCCTTTCGCAACTATTGATCCAAACGTTGGTATGGTGGAAGTGCCAGATGAGCGTCTACAGAAGTTGACCGAACTCATCACCCCTAAAAAGACAGTCCCAACGACTTTTGAATTTACCGATATTGCCGGTATCGTAAAAGGTGCTTCTAAAGGTGAAGGGCTTGGAAATAAATTCTTGGCCAATATTCGTGAGGTTGATGCCATTGTCCATGTGGTGCGTGCCTTTGATGATGAAAATGTCATGCGTGAACAAGGCCGTGAAGACGCCTTTGTGGATCCAATCGCAGATATTGATACTATTAACCTAGAATTGATTTTGGCGGATCTAGAGAGTATCAACAAGCGTTATGCGCGTGTAGAAAAAATGGCCCGTACGCAAAAAGACAAGGATTCTGTGGCAGAATTTGCAGTCCTTGAAAAAATCAAACCAGTCTTGGAAGACGGAAAATCCGCTCGTACGGTTGACTTCACAGATGAAGAACAAAAAATCGTTAAGCAACTCTTCCTCTTGACCACTAAACCAGTCCTCTATGTTGCCAACGTCGATGAAGACAAGGTAGCAGATCCTGAGTCTATCAGTTATGTTCAGCAAATCCGTGACTTTGCAGCAACAGAAAATGCAGAAGTTGTAGTAATTTCTGCGCGTGCAGAAGAGGAAATCTCAGAACTCGACGATGAAGACAAGGTTGAATTTTTAGAAGCCCTTGGTTTGACAGAATCTGGTGTGGACAAGTTGACCCGTGCAGCCTACCACTTGCTTGGACTTGGAACTTACTTTACCGCAGGGGAAAAAGAAGTGCGTGCTTGGACCTTCAAACGTGGCATGAAAGCTCCTCAGTGTGCGGGTATTATCCATTCAGACTTTGAAAAAGGCTTTATCCGTGCCGTCACCATGTCCTATGATGATTTGATTCAATATGGCTCTGAAAAGGCAGTCAAGGAAGCAGGACGCCTCCGTGAAGAAGGAAAAGAGTACGTTGTTCAGGATGGGGACATCATGGAGTTCCGCTTTAACGTTTGATGGCTAAACTGTCCTTATTCTTCGTTGTTTTACCTTGCCATACCATCAGTATTGTCTGCGGTTTCAACGCCTAGACTAAGAACATTTTATCGCATCAAAGAGGATGATTACTTGGTTGGAAAGCTTTTTCCAGCCTTTTGGTATTTAAGGAGAAAAAATGACACGATTGATTATCGGTTTGGGAAATCCCGGAGACCGCTATTTTGAAACAAAACATAACGTTGGTTTTATGCTGCTGGATAAGATTGCTAAGCGTGAAAATGTGACCTTTAACCACGATAAGATTTTCCAAGCTGATATTGCAACTACCTTTATTGACGGCGAAAAAATCTATCTAGTAAAGCCAACGACCTTCATGAACGAATCAGGTAAGGCTGTTCATGCCCTGATGGCTTATTATGGTTTGGATGAGACAGATATTCTGGTGGCTTATGATGATTTGGATATGGCTGTTGGAAAAATCCGTTTCCGTCAAAAAGGATCAGCTGGTGGCCACAATGGTATCAAATCCATTGTCAAGCATATTGGAACACAGGAATTTGACCGTATCAAGATTGGTATTGGGCGTCCTAAAGGAAAAATGAGCGTTGTCAGTCACGTCTTATCTGGATTTGATACAGAAGACCGTATTGAAATCGACTTAGCACTAGATAAACTTGACAAGGCTGTCAACTTTTATCTGGAAGAGGACGATTTTGATACCATCATGAGAAAGTTTAACGGCTAATGAATATACTAGATATACTTCACAAAAATAAGCAAATTAATCAGTGGCAGTCTGGATTAAACAAGTCAACTCGCCAACTATTATTAGGACTCACTGGAACCAGTAAGTCATTAGTCATGGCGACTGCCTATGATAGTTTGGCTGAGAAAATAATGATTGTAACGGCTAGTCAGAATGAAGCAGAGAGATTGGCTACAGATTTATCAGCCATTATAGGTAGTGAGAATGTTTACAACTTCTTTACAGATGATAGTCCGATTGCAGAGTTTGTTTTCGCTTCTAAGGAACGGACGCAATCAAGAATTGATAGCTTGAATTTTCTGACTGATTCAACTCAATCAGGAGTTATAGTTGTTAGCATGGCTGCTTGTAGGATTCTGTTACCGAATCCAGAAATATTCAGAAAGTCAAAAATTCAAATTGAGGTTGGTCAAGAAATAGAAGTTGACATTTTTGTAAAGAAACTTGTCAATACAGGCTACAAAAAGGTATCCAGAGTTTTAACTCAGGGAGAATTTAGCCAACGAGGAGACATTCTAGATGTTTTTGATATGCAAGCCGATGCCCCTTATCGTTTGGAATTTTTTGGAGATGAGATTGATGGCATTCGTATCTTTGATGTCGACAGTCAAAAGTCTTTAGAAAATTTGGACAGCATCACCATTGCTCCAGCATCGGATATTCTTTTGACAGCTGCTGACTATATACGTGCTTGCAGTAGTATTGAAATAGCTATTGAACAATCGCATATAGAAGAGCAGCAGTCTTATTTACGAGAAGTCCTGGCAGATATGCAAACAGAATATCGTCATCCCGATTTACGAAAATTTCTATCATTTTTATATGAACAATCTTGGACATTGCTAGATTATTTGCCAAAGGGAACCCCTTTATTTTTAGATGATTTTCATAGAATTGCTGACAAGCAGGCTCAATTTGAAAAAGAATCAGCAGAGTTGTTGACAGATGATTTACAAAAGGGTAAATCAGTGTCAAGTTTAAACTATTTTGCATCTACCTATTCGGAATTAAGAAAATACAAACCTGCCAGCTTCTTTTCAAGTTTTCAAAAGGGGTTAGGAAATGTAAAATTTGATGCCCTCTATCAATTTACTCAACATCCTATGCAGGAATTTTTCCATCAAATTCCCTTATTAAAAGAAGAACTAACTCGGTATGCTAAGTCGAAGAATACGGTCATTATTCAAGCAAGTTCTGAAGCAAGTTTACAGACTTTGCAAAAATCTTTACAGGAGTATGATATTCAGCTACCTGCCTATCCAGCGGATAAGTTAGTAGAAGGTCAGCAACAAGTGACCATTGGACAGCTAGCTTCTGGATTTCATTTGATGGATGAGAAGTTAGTTCTTATTACTGAAAAAGAGATTTTTAATAAAAAGATTAAGCGTAAGGTCCGTAGAACTAATATTTCTAATGCTGAGCGTATTAAGGACTATAGTGAGCTAGCTGTTGGTGACTATGTTGTTCACCATGTTCACGGGATAGGTCAGTATTTAGGGATAGAAACCATTGAAATATCAGGTATCCACCGTGACTATGTGACAGTTCAATATCAAAACTCCGATCGGATTTCCATTCCTGTAGAGCAGATTGATCTCCTTTCCAAATACTTAGCATCCGATGGAAAAGCTCCAAAAGTTAATAAACTAAACGATGGCCGTTTCCAACGAACCAAGCAAAAAGTTCAGAAGCAGGTAGAGGATATTGCGGATGATTTGATTAAGCTTTATGCAGAGCGTAGCCAGTTGAAAGGCTTTGCCTTTTCACCGGACGATAACAATCAAGTTGAATTTGACAACTACTTTACACACGTGGAAACAGACGACCAACTCCGTTCCATTGATGAAATCAAACAAGATATGGAAAAAGACTCTCCAATGGATCGTTTGCTGGTAGGAGATGTTGGCTTTGGTAAGACAGAGGTAGCTATGCGCGCTGCTTTCAAAGCAGTCAATGATGGCAAGCAAGTAGCTATTCTTGTTCCTACGACTGTTTTAGCCCAGCAACACTATGCTAATTTCCAAGAACGATTTGCAGAATTTCCTGTCAATGTGGATGTTATGAGTCGTTTTAAAACAAAGGCAGAGCAGGAAAAAACACTTGAGAAGTTGAAAAAAGGCCAAGTTGACATCTTGATTGGTACCCATCGCCTTCTATCAAAAGATGTTGTTTTTGCTGATTTAGGTTTACTGGTTATTGATGAAGAGCAACGGTTTGGTGTCAAGCATAAGGAACGCTTGAAGGAATTGAAAAAGAAAATAGATGTCCTAACCCTGACTGCAACTCCAATTCCTCGGACATTGCAAATGTCCATGTTGGGAATCCGCGACTTGTCAGTAATTGAGACTCCACCGACAAATCGTTATCCTGTACAAACTTATGTGATGGAAACAAATCCTTCCGTTATCCGAGATGCAATGCTTCGTGAGATAGATCGCGGAGGACAGGTTTACTATCTTTACAATAAAGTTGACACCATTGAACAGAAAGTATCTGAATTAAAAGAATTGGTTCCAGAAGCTAGCATCGGTTATGTCCATGGTCAAATGTCGGAAATTCAGCTAGAAAATACCCTTTATGCTTTTGTAGAAGGTGAGTATGATATTCTGGTGACCACAACAATCATTGAAACAGGTGTTGATATTCCAAATGCTAATACACTGTTTATTGAGAATGCAGATCACATGGGACTGTCAACGCTTTATCAACTTAGAGGACGTGTTGGCCGTTCCAGTCGGATTGCCTATGCCTATCTCATGTACCGTCCAGACAAGTCCTTGACAGAAGTAGCTGAAAAACGCTTGGAAGCCATTAAGGGCTTTACAGAACTAGGATCAGGTTTCAAGATTGCCATGCAAGATTTGTCCATTCGTGGTGCGGGAAATATTTTAGGTGCTGCTCAGTCAGGTTTTATTGATTCTGTGGGATATGAGATGTATTCACAATTGCTGGAACAAGCCATCTTGGAAAAACAAGGTAAGGCAACCCAACGTCAGAAGAGTAATTCAGAGGTCAATTTACAGATTGATGCCTATTTACCAAGTGATTATATTGGTGATCAGCGACAAAAAATTGAAATTTACAAGCGTATAAAGAATATTGACAGTCGTGTAAACTATCAAGAATTACAGGAAGAATTGATTGATCGTTTTGGAGAGTATCCTGATGTAGTAGCCTACTTGCTTGAAATCGGTCTATTGAAGTCATTTTTAGACCAAGTTTTCTGTCATACAGTTCTTAGACGACAACATCAAGTGACAGTAACATTCGAACCCATGGCTGGTCAAATTTTCCTAACGCAAGATTACTTTGAAGCTTTATCTGTGACAAATTTGAAAGCTCAGATAACGGAAAATAAAGGAAAACTAGCTGTTGTGTTTAACATTCAACAGAAAAAAGAATATGAAATATTAGAGGAATTGATTTCTTTTGCCGAAAAATTAAAAGAAATTAAAGCAAGGAAGGCAGAATAAATTTCTCAAATACCTTGAAAAATGGTAAAATAATGAACTGAGGTAAAGTATGAGACTAGATAAATATTTGAAAGTATCCCGCATTATCAAGCGTCGAACAGTTGCGAAGGAAGTTGCCGATAAAGGACGAATAAAAGTCAATGGGATTTTGGCGAAATCTTCAACAGATTTAAAGGTAAATGATCAGGTTGAAATCCAATTTGGTAATAAACTACTCACTGTAAAAGTACTTGAAATGAAAGATTCGACTAAAAAAGAAGACGCACTGAAAATGTATGAAATTATCAGTGAAAAAAGGATAGAAAAAGATGAAGAAATCTAAAATTCTACAACTGAATAATGCCTTTATTCAGTCGGAGCGTAAAAAAACTCAGCATCAATTGGCAGAACGCCAACAAAAAAATCGTTTTATGGGTGCGATTCTCATTCTAGTTATCTTTCTTTTTATGTTGCCTGCCTATAATCTTGTTGGGACTTACACTAATATTCAGCAGCAGGAAAAGAAACTTGCTGAATTGGAAAAAAATTACGAAGAACTGACCAAAGAACAGAAGCAGGAAGCAGAGATGGTTGCAAAATTGAAAAATGAGGAATATGTAGCAAAGTATGTTCGGGCTAAGTATCAATACTCTAAAGAAGGGGAATTTGTCTACAATATTCCAGGGTTACCAAAATGACCGAATCTATTTTTAAAATTGTAGAGCAATTTTTACAGCATTCTGATGAAAAATTAGAAGAGTTGAATCAAAAGAATAGAGAATTAAAGTTAGAAGAAAATGAATCGTAGAAAGGAGGGAGTATGCAGAAAAAACTGCTCGTATGGTTATTGCCAGTTTTATTTGGATGGCAGGTGGTCGATAGTACAGAAATACCATTTGCACTCACAGCGCAAGAAGAATACGAATTGACTCATACTATCTATGATCAGTATTTTCAAACTATCCCTCAAAACCCAAATGTTTTTCAAACTGAGAATCTTTATTCGGATGAAGAACTGACTATAGCAGGTGGACAATTACAGCCGAACCAACATTTTTCTATTACGGATGTTCTAGTCAATAGCAAAAAAGAATTGGTTTTCAAAATAGATGACAAGGGTTACATTCTTGCAAGTAGGCATCTACTATTTGATGATGTAATTGTTACAGAAACTACTGTTGAGCAAACTTATTGGACAAAAAAAAGTTTCACATTGTTAACCTCACCAATTGCTAACGAAGCTACGGAAATAAAAAATGATTTACAACCCTATCAGGCTGTTATGGTTTCTAAAATTGTGACAACTTCCCTAGGTGATTTTGCCTATGTTACAGATAAAGGTTGGATTGCAGTAAATAATCTTTCTAAAACGGATAATAGAGTAGAAGCCGTTCAAGAGTTGTTGACTAACAAATATTCCAAAGATACTATTGGTATATATGTGAAACAATTGTCAACAGGTCAAACTGCAGGTGTAAATCAAGAGAAACTATTCTATTCTGCCAGCATTGCTAAACTACCAATTCTTTATTACGTTCAAGAGCAACTGAATGCTGGGTATATTGATTTGACTACTAAAGTGAAATATACAGCCGAATCTATATCCTTCCCAGGAGCTTATGTTGCTGGAGGAAGTGGTTCACTGTCAAAAACTCCTGACAACAAAGATTATTCAGTGGAAGAATTGATTAATAAGACTGCTAAAGAGTCAGATAATGTAGCTAGTAATTTACTTTCTTATTATGTAGCTAATAAATTCGATTCCAATTTTTATCAAGTAATAACTGCTAAAATAGGTAGTGAGTGGAGTATGGTTACACGTGAAACTTCAGCTGAGATCGCAGGGAAAATGATGGAAGCCTTATATATTCAAAATGGCTATGTGCTAGAAAGTTTGTTATCTACTCAATTTGATAATCAACGTATTTCGAAAGACATCTCAGTTCCAGTTGCTCATAAAATTGGCGATGCAGACGATGTCAAACACGATGTAGCGATTGTTTACGCAGGGTCTCCTTTTGTTTTATCTATTTTTACAGATAAATCAAATTATGATGAGATTACACAAATTGCAAATGATATTTACGGGATTTTAAAGTAAATGAAAGATAGATTTTTAAAAGTGACACTGGATGGTCACTTTTTTGATAAACATAAGAAAGTACTAGTAGCCGTATCTGGTGGGTTAGATTCTATGAACCTATTCCATCTTTTATACGAATACAAACAAGTGTTAGGGATTGAACTTGGAATTGCCCATATTAATCATGGACAGAGGGAAGAATCTGTCATTGAGGAAAAATATCTTAGACAGTTAGCAGAAGAAAGTAATGTTCCCTTTTATCTGTCCTATTTTGAAGGTGTTTTTTCAGAAGAAGCGGCGCGAAAATGGCGTTATGGATTTTTTGCTACAATCATGGAGAAGGAAGGCTACACTGCACTAGTGACAGCCCACCATGCAGATGATCAAGCAGAAACTGTCTTTATGCGATTGATTAGAGGAGGGCGTTTACGTCACTTATCAGCAATTCAACCGACTCAGCCTTTTGCAACAGGGGAACTTATTCGACCACTTTTATCTTTTAAAAAGGCAGATTTTGAAAAGCTATTTTATTTTGAAGATTGCAGCAATGCAGATTTCAAATATTTTCGAAATAGAGTCAGAAATGACTATTTACCAAAGTTAAAACAGGAAAATCCTAAAATCGAACTTACTCTCAATAATCTTGCAGTTGATACAAATAATCTATTTCAAGCGCTAAGAGATTTGACACAGAATTTATCCGTTACAGATGTGATGAGTTTTCAACAACAGACACCTGCGGTACAAAGTTATCTATTAGAGGAATATTTGGAAAAATTTCCTGATTTACAGCTCTCTCGTCCACAATTTAATGAAGTATTACACATCTTGCGTTCAAAAGCTAACTACTATCATTTATTGAAAAATGATTACATGCTAGAAAAGGATTATCATCGTTTTCAAATTTATAAAATAGGACCAGAGACGGATAGTCAACCAGAAAAAATCATGATAAAATCAGAGGGTATTTTTTCTTACGGTTCATATATTTTTTCTCTCAATCATCCTTTGGAAGAAGCGGATAGTATTTTATATTTTCCTACAGAAAATCCAATTGTAGTGAGGAGAAGGCAGGCTGGGGATACCATTTTAATAAACGGAGTAAATAAAAAACTCCGCCGTTGGTTTATTGATAATAAAATCTCACAGAAAGTTCGACAAAATGCGCTTATTATCGAGCAGAATGGAGAAATTTATGGAATTACGAATCTTGTTAGCAGTGATTTGAGTAAATCAGTAAAAAATGATATAATGAAAGCTACCTTATATATAAAAATGAAAGAGTAGAACAACTATGTTGGACAAAGATATTAAGAAAATTCTTGTTTCAGAAGAAGAAATCGTTGCAAAATGCAAAGAACTCGGTCAAATTTTAGCAACAGACTATGTAGATAAGAATCCTATTCTTGTAGGAATTTTAAAAGGTTCTATCCCATTTATGGCAGAATTAATGAAACATATTGATGCCCATGTAGAAACGGATTATATGGTTGTTTCTAGCTACCATGGCGGAACGGAGAGTAGCGGTACCGTTAAGATTATCAAGGATTTGGACAATAGTGTT
This sequence comes from Streptococcus suis, assembly GCF_029616525.1. Lineage (GTDB taxonomy): Bacteria > Bacillota > Bacilli > Lactobacillales > Streptococcaceae > Streptococcus > Streptococcus suis_AF. The sequence continues at coordinate 67,755 of NZ_JANFME010000010.1, forward strand.
GCAGGTCGCCACATTATCTTTGTTGAAGATATTATTGATACTGGTCGTACATTAAAAGAACTAAAAGAGCTGTTTGCTCTCCGTCAAGCTGAATCTATCAAAATTGCTACACTCCTTGATAAACCAGAAGGTCGAGTTGTTGAGATTGAGCCAGACTATACTTGTTTCACTATTCCAAATGAATTTGTAGTTGGATTTGGATTAGACTATGATGAAAACTACCGTAATCTTCCTTATGTTGGTGTACTAAAAGAGGAAGTTTATACAAAATAGAAAAAGGTTTCCTACTGTATTATGAACAATCAACCAAATAAAGGATTTATTAAAAATCCTTTTCTCATTATTCTAGTTATTGCGACTATCCTAACAGCATTCCAGTTTTTTAATGCCGGTCAGCAGGTTGCTACTCAAGAAATTAGCTATTCACAAGTTATTACTGAACTAAAAAATAATAATGTTTCAGAATTGACCTATCAACCAGATTCAAGCGTTATTGAAATTACAGGTAAATACAAGACAGAACAGGAAGCAAAAGATGAGTTAGCTTCATCTATTAAGTTATTCCAAGTTTCTAGCAAAGTTAAGTATAAAAACTTTAAGTCGCTAATTTTACCGTCAGAAACGAATTTGTCAGAGCTACAAGCTCTTGCAAATGAAAATGGAGTAAAGGTTACTATTAAACCCGAAAGTTCAAATGGACTATGGTTAAATATTATCTTTAATTTGTTGCCACTTGTTATTGTTGGTGTATTCTTCATGATGATGATGAACCAAGGCGGTGGCGGAGCTCGAGGAGCCATGAACTTTGGACGAAACAAAGCGAAAGCTTTGGAACAAAGTAACATCAAGGTACGTTTCTCAGATGTAGCAGGTGCAGAGGAAGAAAAACAAGAATTAGTTGAAGTTGTTGAATTTTTGAAGGATCCAAAACGCTTTACTAAACTTGGAGCACGTATTCCAGCAGGTGTGCTACTAGAGGGGCCTCCAGGAACCGGTAAAACCTTGCTTGCCAAAGCAGTAGCAGGTGAAGCGGGTGTACCATTCTTCTCCATTTCTGGTTCAGATTTTGTTGAAATGTTTGTTGGTGTCGGTGCCAGCCGTGTTCGTTCATTATTTGAAGATGCAAAAAAAGCAGCGCCAGCCATTATTTTCATCGATGAAATCGATGCTGTCGGTCGCCAACGTGGTGTCGGCATGGGTGGCGGTAACGACGAACGTGAACAAACCCTCAACCAACTCTTAATTGAAATGGATGGTTTTGAAGGGAACGAAGGGATTATTGTCATTGCCGCAACCAACCGTAGTGATGTTTTAGACCCTGCCCTTCTTCGTCCAGGTCGTTTTGACCGTAAAGTATTGGTTGGTCGTCCGGATGTTAAAGGACGTGAAGCAATCCTTAAAGTTCATGCGAAGAATAAACCACTAGCAGCAGATGTAGATTTGAAATTAGTAGCACAACAAACACCAGGATTTGTTGGTGCAGATTTAGAGAATGTTCTTAACGAAGCAGCTCTAGTTGCTGCACGTCGAAACAAAACTGTCATCGATGCGTCAGATATCGACGAAGCGGAAGATCGTGTTATTGCAGGTCCGTCCAAGAAAGATCGTCAAGTCTCAGCTAAGGAACGAGAAATCGTTGCCTACCATGAAGCTGGTCATACGATTGTCGGCCTTGTCTTGTCAAATGCGCGTGAAGTTCATAAAGTTACTATTGTACCACGTGGCCGCGCAGGAGGTTACATGATTGCCCTTCCAAAAGAAGATCAAATGCTTCTATCTAAAGAAGATATGAAGGAGCAATTGGCTGGTCTTATGGGAGGACGTGTTGCGGAAGAAATTATTTTCAATACCCAAACAACTGGTGCCTCAAATGACTTTGAACAAGCAACACGGATGGCGCGTGCTATGGTTGCTGAATATGGCATGAGTGACAAAATGGGACCAATGCAGTATGAGGGCAGTCATGCAATGTTTGGTGGCCAGACAACTCATAAACACATTTCAGAACAAACTGCTTATGAATTAGATAATGAAGTACGTGATTTGTTAAATGAAGCTCGCAACAAAGCAGCTGAAATTATTCAGTCTAATCGCGAAACTCATAAACTAATCGCAGAAGCATTGCTCAAATACGAAACTCTTGATAGTGTTCAAATTAAATCTCTGTATGAAACAGGCAAAATGCCAGAAAATATTGAACGTGATGATGAAGATATTCATCCCCTTTCTTATGAAGAGGTAAAAGAGAAAATTAATACGAAAGAGTAGTATAAAATGGTCTGTGCAAGACATTCCATAACGGATCTGCCCTCACTCTCAACCACTAAAATAACCGCAAAGCCTTCGCTAAGTACATAATCTTGGCAAGGGCTTTTTTACATGATACACATCAGAAACAGGGCGTTTACAAGAAAAACGAATCAATAGTTATTTATCTCAATCTTAGAACTATACCAAATAACTCCCTTCTGAAGCAGAATGCAATGTTTGCCATAGAGTATCAATAGCAAATGTACTTAAAAAAAGAAAAATCAAATTAAGTATGCTAGACAAAAATGTCCTGTAGAAAGACAGCACTTTTCGATAAACTTAAACCATCAACAAAAGGAGATTAAGAAATGGAATTCGAAAAAGTGTACGCAAGCGTCAAAGGTATTGTAAATAAGGCTCGAAAAGAGTTTTACATTAAACTATGGGATCGAGATGATTGGGAACAAGAAGGAATGATGACCTTGTTTGAATTATTGGAAGCTCAACCGTGGCTAGTTGATGAACAAGTTCAATTATATTGTTATTTTAAAGTCAAGTTCAGAAATCGAATCAAGGATCGTATCCGCAAACAGGAAAGTCAAAAACGCAAGTTTGACCGTATGCCACATGAAGATATTCACGAATTATCTCACGCAATACAATCACCGGGATTGATAAACGATGAACTATTAATGTTGAGAGGTGCCTTGAGAGATTATCGAAAAAACCTGAGCGATGATCAACTTGATAAATACGAAAAATTAATCAGCGGACAATGTTTTAATGGTCGTCGTGAAATGATACGTGATTTACAAATTCATTTGAAAGACTTTCGCTAAAGCTAATTACTAACATCATGTTAATCGAATTAAGAAATTGGGCAGAAGCACCATAAAAAGTTCTGTTCAGTTTCTTTTTATATAGGTTATAGCAAAGAGAAGAAGGAATAGGAGAAAAAACAAATATCTACATAGAACTTTCAGTGTAAAAAATCTCAAAAAACCGGTTGACAATTGCCAAAGTAGATGATAGAATAATTGAGTTGTCTCTTGAGGGGCTAGTTAATAGAGGAACGAAAAAAAGTTTCGAAAA
>NZ_JANFME010000011.1:0-69090 GCF_029616525.1 Streptococcus suis
GTTGAACACTTTTCATTATAGGTCATATGGGACTTTTTTCTATACTCAAAAAGGCTCCATAATTTCCATGGTGGATTTACCCACTACAGAAATTATAGAGCCTAAAAATAAACCAAGTCAGATAGCTGGCTTGGTTTATTATTTATGTGAAAACATACACAAACATAGGAAGTTGTGGTATAATAACGGTATTTGATGCAGATTTTTTATTGCTTTGCTTAGAAATCTATCAAACGGTGGAGGAGAAATGAAAAAGAGGAATTTTTGGCTAACCTTATCTTGTATTTTTGCAGTAGCCCTGCTCAATGTTGGCTTTCTGTACCAATATCGCTATATTATTGATGCTATAGCGGCTGGAGATAGACAGGCCTTTGTGTCCTATTTTGTGCTGATGGGGCTAACTGTCCTTATCATGCTGGTCTTTGAATACATTCGTCAGATTGCCAATGTCAGCTATCTCAATCAAGTAGGTTTCCAATTGCAGGCGACCTTTATTGGGAAAATGTTTGATTTACCTTTTAGGCAGTTTGTTGAGCAGGGGGCAGGGGCCTATATTTCTCAGCTCAATAATGATTTGGAGACGGTGAAAGAAGATTATTACGACGCTTTCTTTACGATTTTTCAAGGTGCTTGTACCTTTGGCATTGCCAGTCTAGCCTTGCTTAGCTTGGATGGTCTGACAGCTATTTTCTTGATTCTGATCTCATTCTTGCCAGTTGTGATTCCCTATTTGTTTAAAAAGCGGAGAAGGCTCAATCAAGAAGCGATTTCGGACAGTCAGCAGGTCTATAATACAAGGGTTTCAGATGTCTTTCTGAGTTATTTGCAAGTGAAAAATAGCCGCCAAAGACAGCAAGTTTTAGATGGGCTGAATGATCGCTATCAAGCAGTCAATGACAAGGTCGATCAGGCCAATCGAACGACAGTAACCATGCGGCTCTTAGTCGGTTTCGTCTTTTATCTGACCACGCTTTCGATTATCTTTATCGGTGGTTTTCAGGTTTTATCTGGGGCCTTGACCATCGGTGGCTTGACAGCTATTCTGACCATTTCAGAGCAGTTGGTGGATCCCATTAATAGCATTGCGGCAGCCTTTTTGGACAGGCATGCCGTTCAGGAATTGAAGAAAGAGTTTGAGCTATCTACTTTTGGTCAAGAAACGAAGGGACAGGAACTAGCTTCAGCTTTCCAGAACATGCAATTGGTCAAGGCTAGTTATGCCATCGGTGAGAAACGGGTCTTTGAAGACCTGACCGTAGCGTTTGAACGTGGCAAGAAGTATTTAATTCTTGGGGAAAGTGGTTCTGGCAAATCTTCCTTGGCTCTTATTTTGACCAAGAATAGCCAACTTCAAGCAGGGGATATTTACTTTGATAAAACCTCTCTTTCAGACTTGTCCTACCAAGCCATTCAAGACAAGATTGCCTATCTGCCACAAGAGGGAGCCCTTTTCCATGATACGGTTCTTTACAACTTGACCATGGGACAGGATGTTTCAGAAGATAGGCTGATGTTTCTCATTAAGACCATGAACCTTGACAGTCGTTTCCAAAGTTATGCTTCTTTGAGCGAGGAAATTAGTGATGATAGCGGACTGTCTGGCGGACAAAAGCAACGCCTGCTCTTGATCCGTGCCTTGCTACAAGATAAGGATATCTTGTTGCTGGATGAAAGTCTGTCTGCCTTGGATCAGGAAACCTATGCAGTGATTGAAGATTACCTCACCTCACTAGCTGATAAGACGCTCATTCATATTTCCCACCGTGTGTCCGATGAGGTCCTTTCTCGCTATGATGGGGTGGTACGGATTGGGGAGAGCAATTAATTTTTTGTCAGATTGTTCCTATCTAGGAGGAGTTATGAAAAAAATCATCTATCAATTGCGGTTTGTTATTGCCATTCAGTTGGTTTTCCATATCTTATATAGTTTGACCAATGTTGTTTTGCCGGAGTTAAATAAGTATCTTTTTGACCATATTTTTCAGATGGGCTGGACAGGGCTTGTCTGGCTCTTGTTGGCTTATACTTTGGCCATCATTGCCAATTCAGTCTTTCAGTACATTTCCCAGGTTTATGAGTGGAAGGTGTCTCAGGGTTTCTATGTCACGGCTAAAAAAGGTCTGGCAAACAGCTTGTTATCACAGCCTTTAGCCAAATTTTCAGAGAAGAATGTCTCTGCCTATCTGTCCATTTTTGACAACGATTTGGGAACCATTGAGGAGAGTTATCTGAGTCCTCTCATGGACATTATCCGTTCTAGTTTGAGCATGCTCATCTATGCAGTTTCCCTCTTTCTCTTTGTTCATCCGCTGGTTGCGGTGGGCATTATTCTGTCTTCTGCTCTGGCAGTCTTCATTCCCAAGTTGATTTCTGGTCCTCTTTCTCAGCGTCAGCGGGCATTTTTACAGAGTTTGGAAAGTTATTTTCAGGTGGTGACAGACCTCTTTTCTGCTAAGAATCGCGTTAATAGTGAAACTTTCGGCTCCATCAGCCGTGTCCACCATCGGTCAGTAGAAGAAAGTGAGCATGCTCGTTTTCGCTTTGGGCAATTCAAGACCCTGGCTAATGTTGTCAATGGATTTTCCATGTTTTTGGTGCAATTAACAGCTTTTGGCTTGGTCGGCTACCTCTTGCTACAAAAAGAGTTGACCATTGGAGCGGCCATTGCGACTTTTAGCTATGTTGAAAATTTCATCTATCCTATGAAATACATCCTCTTGGATGTCAATTATATCCATTCGACCAAGGAAACGGTCGCCAATTTAGAAGACTATCTTGCTGGTCAGGTCTTGTCTGAGCAAGTGCCAAGCTATCCCAATGTGACAGCCTTGGAAGTGAAAGATGTAGCTTATCATGTGGGAGAATTAGCGGTAGCAGATTTTTCCTATCGGTTTGACAAGGGGAAAAAGTATGCCATCATTGGCCCGTCAGCTAGCGGGAAATCGACTTTTCTACGAGTGTTGGCAGGGGAACTGGTTCTGGACAAGGGAAGTGTCTCCTATCTGGAACATGATGTTTCACATGGAATGGAAGCAGCTACCGCCTTCTATCTCAGCCAGTTTGAGCATCTTTACCATACCGATTTTGAAAACAATGTGTCTGTTTTTGGGACCTATGAGAAGGGAAGAGATGTCATGCTTGGCTTGTTAAGGAGCTTGCCAGAGAGTTTGCAGGACACATTGATGACCGCAAGTAATCCTAGTCTCTTAAGTGGAGGCGAGAAAAATGTCCTGTGCCTGCTCCGTGCCTTGATGAGTGGTAAGGAGATATTGCTCTTGGATGAACCGACCGCCCATTTAGACCCTGCCCTGACCAAGCAGGTTTTGACCAACCTCTTGCAGCTGGAGGACAAACTCATCATCACCATCTTGCATGAATCAGACCCAGTCATCCTAGACATGTTTGATGTGGTTTTGGAATTGCGTGATGGGAAATTGCGTGAGAAGATATAAAAATGTCCCCAAGTCATCAATTTTGACTTGGGGTTATCCTTTATAAATAATGCGGAGGAAGGGATTTGAACCCTCACACCCGATGGGCACATGCGCCTGAAGCATGCGTGTCTGCCGTTCCACCACCTCCGCTTGTTTATTATTATACTATTTTTACATTGAAATGACTAGAGTAAAATGTAAAATCTCAGAGTCTGGGTAAAAGACCATCCCACTTCATAAGGTTAGTGTCAACATCTCAGCGCAGTGGTTGATTGGCTTTAACAGTCTGGGAGACTGTTAAAGGTAGGAGATAAGATTTGCAAAGCAAATCTCAGCAGTTCGTGTTTAACACTCCAAATCTAACCTAATCAACTGTGCGGGGGCGGGAAAACGAACTCTTTCATTAACGTTCGAAGTTCTTTCCTGCTCCTTTTTTCTTAGGAAATTTGGTATAATAGGAGCAAGTACACACAAAGGAGTCTTCATTGCAAGGAAGAATTATCAAGGCCTTGGCTGGTTTTTACTATGTCGAGGCGGATGGACAGATTTATCAAACCAGAGCCAGAGGAAATTTTCGTAAGAAGGGACAAACGCCCTACGTGGGTGATTTTGTAGATTTTTCTGCGGAGGAAAACTCAGAAGGCTATATTTTAAAGATTCACGAGAGAAAGAATAGTTTGGTTCGCCCTCCTATCGTCAATATCGATCAGGCGGTGGTTATCATGTCGGCCAAGGAACCTGATTTTAACGCCAATTTACTAGACCGTTTCCTTGTTCTTTTGGAACAGAAGGACATGGATCCCATTATCTATATCTCTAAGATGGACTTGGTAGAAGAACGGGCGGAGATGGATGCCTTCAAGGCAATCTATGAGAAAATTGGCTATCCTTTTGTCTATAGTTTGGAGGAATTGACGCCATTATTGCAGGATAAGGTGACGGTCTTTATGGGGCAGACAGGGGTTGGGAAATCGACTCTTCTCAATCGCATTGCGCCAGAATTAGCCTTGGAAACAGGGGCTATTTCAGATAGTCTGGGGCGTGGTCGCCATACCACTCGTGCGGTCAGCTTCTACAATGTTTTCGGTGGGAAAATTGCGGATACGCCTGGTTTTTCATCTCTAGACTATGAAGTCAAGGAGGCGGAGGCTCTGACAGATTGTTTCCCAGAGATTGCGGAAAGCAGTCAGGACTGCAAATTTAGGACCTGTACCCATACCCATGAGCCGGATTGTGCGGTCAAAGAAGCTGTTGCCAGCTCTGCCATTTCCCAAAGTCGCTTTGATAACTATCTCCAATTCCTCAGCGAAATCCAAAATCAGCGTGAAACCTATACCAAGGTAAGTAAGAAATTCAAATAGAAAGTTGGTTCTGTATGTCACATTATAAGATTGCACCGTCTATTTTGGCGGCAGATTATGCAAATTTTGAAAAAGAGCTCAAGCGTCTAGAAAAGACAGGTGTGGAGTATGTGCACATTGATGTCATGGACGGTCACTTTGTGCCAAATATTAGCTTTGGGGCGGATGTGGTTGCGGCTATGCGTCCTCATAGCAAGTTGGTTTTTGATTGCCATCTCATGGTGTCCAATCCTGAAAATCATATTGAGACCTTTGCTCGAGCAGGTGCGGATATCTTGACTATTCACGCAGAAGCAACGGTTCACTTGCATGGGACCCTCCAAAAAATTCGTGCTGCTGGTATGAATGTGGGGGTGGTCATCAATCCAGGCACTCCTCTTGTGACCATTGAGCCTGTGCTCAACTTGGTGGATCAGGTTTTGCTCATGACGGTCAACCCAGGTTTTGGTGGACAAGCCTACATTCCAGAAGTGGCTGAGAAGATTGCGGATTTGGTCAAACTCCGTGAAGCCAAGGGCTTGAACTTTGACATCGAAGTGGACGGCGGAATTGACGACAAGACCATTCATTCAGCCAAAAATGCGGGTGCCAATGTCTTTGTGGCTGGTTCCTACCTCTTCAAAGGCGATCTGGATGCCAACGTTGCCAAATTGAGAGCTGCCCTCAATGATTAAGATTGCTGTCATTGCAGGCGGTTCCTTTGACTGCCTTCCTGAGCCTGCCGACCTCTATGTGGGGGTAGATGCAGGCTCTCTTCGTCTTCTGGACCATTCCCTGCCACTTAACTGGGCTATCGGTGATTTTGACTCGGTGACACCTGAAGAATTAGGGCGGATAAAGGATCTAGCAGAGCGTTGTTTGCAAGCTCCTGCTGAAAAAGATGATACAGACTTGGAGCTGGCTTTAAAGGAAATCTTCAAGGCCTATCCGCAGGCCCAGGTTCGCATATACGGAGCCTTGGGTGGTCGCATGGACCACATGATGAGCAATCTCTTTTTACCAGCTGAACCCGACTTGGCTGCCTTTATGGAGCAGATTGAATTGGTGGACAGTCAGAACATCATCCGTTTTCGGCCAGCAGGTAGGCACCGTTTGTCACCGATTGCTGGTATGAAGTACATTTCCTTTATGCCGTCGGACCAGAGTCGCCTGACAATTCGTCGTGCCAAGTACCCGCTGGATGCCAGCAATTATTTTTTCAAAAAATGCTATGCTTCTAACGAATTTATAGATAGAGACATAGACATTCAACTGGATCAGGGCTACGTGGTCCTGATCTACAGTAAGGAAAAGGATTAGATGGATATTGTATTACTTATTTTGCTGATACTGGTCTTGCTTGCCTTAGTTTTTCTTTATGGAAAATGGCAGAGCTTGGCCCTGCTTTTGCAAGATCAGGCAGAAGACACAGCAGACAACTTATCTGACCAGCTCAGCTATCAACTAGAAAATGCAACCCTCAAACAGCAGCAGGTCATTCATCAGGAGGTGGAAAGACTCCGCACGGAGCTTTACCAACAGCTAACCGACATCCGTCAAGAGCTGAATAAGAGCCACTTGGAAACGCGAGATGCCACCGACCGCCGTTTGCAGGCTATTCAGGAGTCAAATGAAAAACGCCTGGAAGAAATGCGGCAGACGGTTGAGGAAAAGCTGGAGAAAACCCTGCAAACCCGCCTACAAGCCTCCTTTGAAACGGTGTCTAAGCAATTGGAATCGGTCAATCGTGGTCTAGGTGAAATGCAGACGGTGGCGCGTGATGTGGGTAGTCTTAACAAGGTGCTGTCTGGCACCAAAACCCGTGGCATCATGGGTGAGTTACAGCTGGGACAGATTATCGAGGATATTTTAACACCTAGCCAATATGAGCGAGAGTTTGCCACGGTTTCAGGCTCGAATGAGCGCGTGGAGTATGCGGTCAAGCTACCAGGACGGACTGAAGGCGATTATATCTACTTGCCGATTGACTCCAAGTTTCCGCTGGCGGACTATTATCGCTTGGAAGATGCCTACGAAAGTGGGGATAAGGACCAGATTGACCTCCATCGCAAAAATCTCCTGGCAGCTATCAAACGTTTTGCCAAGGACATTCAGAGCAAGTACCTCAATCCGCCTGAAACCACCAACTTTGGCGTCTTGTTCTTGCCAACCGAAGGGCTGTATTCAGAAGTGGTCCGCAATCCCATTTTCTTTGATGAGCTTCGCCGTCAGGAAAATATCGTAGTAGCAGGACCCACTACCCTTTCTGCCCTGCTCAATTCCCTCTCCGTCGGCTTTAAGACCCTTAACATTCAACGGTCGGCCGATGATATTTCCAAGGTCTTGGGCAATGTCAAGCTGGAATTTGGCAAGTTTTCTGACCTCTTGGTCAAGGCTCAGAAACAGCTCAATCAAGCCAGCAGCAATATTGACAAACTCCTAACCACTCGCACCAACGCCATCGAGCGTAGTCTTCGTACCATTGACCTGTACGAAGATGACCAAACCAAGGGACTGCTTGGCCTGTCCCCATTAGATGAGGAAGATAATGAAAATTAACCAAATGAAAAAAGATGAATTCTTCGAAGGATTCTATCTCATCAAGACTGCTGAAGTCCGTCAAACACGAGCTGGCAAAGACTACCTAGCTCTGACCTTCCAGGATGATACGGGTGAGATTGAAGGCAAGGTCTGGGATGCCCAACCAGGGAAAATCAAGGACTTTACTGCTGGAACTGTTGTTCACATGCAGGGACGCCGTGAGGTTTACAACAACACCCCCCAGGTCAATCAACTGGTTCTTCGTTTGCCAAAGGCAGGCGAGCCCAACGACCCTGCTGATTTCAAGGAAAAACCACCTGTGGATGTCAAGGACACCAAGGAATATCTGAGCCAGATGATTTTCCGCATTGAAAATGCCACTTGGCAGCGGATTGTCCGTGCTCTGTACGGTAAATATGAAAAGGAATTTTATTCCTATCCAGCAGCCAAGACCAATCACCATGCCTTCTATTCAGGTTTGTCCTTCCATACGGCGACCATGGTACGCTTGGCGGATAAAATTGGTGACATCTATCCCCAGCTCAACAAGAGTTTGCTTTTTGCAGGAATTATGCTTCATGACCTAGCCAAGGTGATTGAACTGACAGGCCCTGATAACACAGGCTACACTGTCCGTGGCAATCTGATTGGGCACATTTCCTTGATTGATGAAGAGATTACCAAGGTCTTGATGGAATTGGGCATCGATGACAGTCTGGAGGAAGTGACTGTTCTGCGCCACGTTATCCTCAGCCACCATGGCCTCTTGGAGTATGGAAGCCCTGTCCGTCCGCAGATTATGGAGGCGGAAATCCTCCACATGATTGACAACATCGATGCGGAAATGATGATGATGCTATCGGCCTTGGACAAGGTTGGCCCAGGCGAGATGACCAACCGCATCTTTGCCATGGATAACCGCGCCTTCTATAAGCCCAACATCGACTGATGGCAGTTAGGATAGTGTCTCGACAGCCCCTCACCAAAGGCTGGTCCACGGACCAAAAGTACAAGGTCCAGCTGGAAGATGGTCGCCTTGGTCTTTTGAGAATAGCAGAGCGGCCAGCCTATGAGGCTAAGCGATTAGAGTTTCAGTTAGTTGAAAACCTGTTTGGTCTAGGTTTGCCTGTGGCAGTGCCACTAAGTCTTTGGGCGGATGACTTGTCAGTCTACACCCTTTATGAATGGATGGAAGGTCAGGATATGAATGAAGTAGCTTCTAGCCTGCCTGATTCTGTCTTATATGATTTGGGCTGTCAGGCTGGAAAGTTTTTACGCGCTCTGCATGGTCTGCCGATTGACCAAAGTCAACGGGACTGGAACAGTTTTTATCAGGCTAAGATTGACAATAAATTAGCTGCCTACCAAGCAGCTAGTCATTCCTATCCAAATGGTCAAGCCATGATAGACTTTGTTCAGGCCAATCGTCACTTGCTTGAAGGGAGACCGATTGTCTACCATCATGGAGATTTTCACACAGGTAACTTCCTACTGGGTGCGGATGGAAAACTGAAAATATTAGACTTTGATCGCTACGACATAGGAGACCCCTGGGAAGAATTCAACCGTTTGATTTTCACGGCAGATTTGTCTTCAGCCTTTGCGCGTGGTCAGGTAGATGCCTATTTTGACGGCGCTATTCCAGAGGAATTTTGGAGGCTTTTAGCCCTTTATCTGACCGTGAACAGTCTGGGGACTCTTTCTTGGGCGGAGCAGGTGGATCCACTCCAAATCCCTTTGATGAAAGAACAGGCTGATGCTGTTTGGACTTGGTATCAAGGCTATAGCAGGCTTCAACCATTATGGTATTTGTGAAAAATGAACAAAATACGAAAAAAGCGGGCTTTTTAAAATAAAAAAGTTCGCTTTTTGCATAGAATGTGCTATAATAGTAAAAAGCCAAAAGGAGAACGATATGAAATTAAGAAGAAGTGAACGAATGGTTGTTATCTCCAACTACCTCATCAATCACCCTTACGAATTAACAAGCTTGAATACCTTTGCGGAAAAGTATGAGTCTGCCAAGTCTTCAATTTCAGAAGATATTGCTATTATTAAAAAAGCTTTTGAAGAAAGTTCGATTGGCCAGATTGAAACCATTACTGGTGCCAGTGGAGGAGTTGTTTTTACTCCATCAATCTCTAAGGCAGAGTCTGTCGAAATTGCGCAGGCCCTTCGTGATCAGATGGCCGAAAGTAATCGTATCTTGCCAGGCGGTTATATCTATTCTTCTGACTTGCTGTCTACACCACATATTTTGAAAAATGTCGGTCGTATCATTGCAGATGCTTTCAAAGATGAAAAGATTGATGCGGTCATGACAGTTGCGACAAAGGGTGTTCCTTTGGCCAATGCTGTTGCTAATGTCCTTAATGTACCGTTTGTTATTGTGCGTCGTGATTTGAAAATCACAGAAGGTTCAACCGTTTCTGTCAACTATGTGTCAGGATCTAGCGACCGCATTGAGAAAATGTTCCTATCCAAGCGTAGTTTGAAGGCAGGAAGTCGTGTCTTGATCGTCGATGATTTCTTGAAAAATGGGGGCACCATCAATGGTATGATTAGCCTCTTGTCTGAGTTTGACTCAACCTTGGTAGGCGTGGCTGTCTTTGCAGAAAACCAAAAAGGGGACCGTAGCGTAGCTAACTACAAGTCTCTGCTCGCTGTGACCGACATCAATGTCAAGGAAAACCGAGTCGATGTAGAGTTGGGGAATATTTTTGAGTAACATTTACCAACCTGCGCTCAAAGAGAGCTAAGCTAGTCTCTATTTAGATTATTCGTGCATTAAAAAAGCTGAGTGTTCAGCTTTTTTTGGTGGCTTCAAACTCATATCTGAACGACATTTTTAAATATGCCATCTTATCTAGAATTTTGGTATAATGGATAGGTATTATGTAGAAGTCAGCGGTGTATATTCAGAAGCGCTGTTTGATGTGGACTTATAGGTGATTTGTTAGTGATCGTAGTGCTACCTAGGTTAATCTCAATTTTTAGAAAGTGAGAAGATATGAAGAAAATAATTGTTATCGTCACAAGCATGTTCTTATTAACAGCTTGTGGAAATTCGAGTACAAATACAGAAACACAATCAAGTGTTGAAAGTAGTACAAGTAGTTCAGTGGAGGATAAGGCCTTGACGTTAGTACATGGGAAAAACACAACTCAATCTGATGAAGTTGTTCAATATGTTGAGGATTTGCTTGAAAAGAATCCGGATTTAGGAGCAGAAAAGGCCATTAGCTTAAATTATGCGGATGCAACAAATTCAGATGGAACCACTACCTACGCTTTGTTCTTAGTAACGAATAGGACGACAGAGAGGATTGAACAGAATTTTGATTTTACGGTTAACTGGTCCTATGATGGAACGGTCATCTATGAAAATCAAAAAGTACTGTATGAGCCTGATGAATATGGGGTGCTGGAGCCCAATACGACAGCCATTATCTTCCTACCTCTCCCTGATGAGAGTGTTGATGTTGTAAAAAATATGACAGATAATAGCAAAATTTCACTCACGATTTCAGATTTGGCTTATGTGGAGTAAAAATGAATAGGATTTGGTTATATCTTTTAATCTTATTGCCAGTAGTGGTACTTTTATGCTTTTTTCTTTATAATTGGCGAAGGGAATATATTATTCGAAAATATAGTACTTCTACGATTATAGGTAAAGTTGTTGCACATAGAGAATGGATTTCACTTCGTCCTCCAATCATAGAGTACGAGGTAGATGGTACAATGTATAGAAGAGCCCTAGAATACTCATGGGTTATTTATGGTCCAAAAGATGTTTCATATCCTCATGATATAGAAGAACTCAGAAATTATATGTTGGAAAGTAAGAAGTTATACAACATTGGTTTAATGCCATATAATATGTACCAACTATTCCCTATTGGATATGAAATGACAGTGAGATACAACCCGAAGCAACCTCAGTTAGCTTATGTGGAACGTTATGCGGGAGGAGAGTCACTATTTAGAGTAATCAGTTTATTCCATATAGTAGTCTTGTTCTTTCTTTGCTCACTCTTGTTTTTATAGTACTATAAAATTATGCATATTGTAAATGAATGTCAGTTTCAAATTTTGCCTATGTGGAGGATTATTGATGGAGAAATTATTGCTTGCTACTATCGTCGTATCCGTTTATATTTTATTTTGGTTTTTTCTCTTTTTGTTCCGTTGGCGTCGTGAAATTACTATTAAAAATGGCTGTACTATGGTAACTAAAGGGACTGTCATTGGATACTATACTGCAACACGTTTAGAGACACCAATTGTAGAATATTCTATCAATAATCGGAGATACAAGCAGAGACTCAAATACTTCCCGCTAGGAGAAAATAGAAGCCATGAGGTTTTTCATTTTCAAAATGAAGATGAATACAAAAGAGAGATTCTGAAACCAAGATTTGTCCTATATAATAAATATTTAGGTTATGAATTCAAACAATTGTTTCCAATAGGGTCTGAGATGACAGTCTATTATCATCCGAAGAAACCCAAATTAAGTTTCGTTGAGCGATATGCTGGATTTATAAATTATTATAGGAACGGAATGCTCCTTTCAGGTTTTGCTTGGTTGTTTTTTATGGTAATTTTTTTAATCATTTATTTAAATATAAAATGAAACTATTGAACACATGAATCGCAAGCATGTTCTTATTAACAGCTTGTGGAAATTCGAGTACAGCTACAATTACAAAAAACATTGGCCTATTGGCTCGACTATGGCAGTTTACTATAACCCCAAAAATCCTAAATTGGCCTATGTTGAGCGGTATGCAGGATCGATACATTATTTCCGTAATCTAACTATACTAATCTTTGTAGTTTGGCTTCTTGTCATGTCAATTATTTACTTCTTAATAGAGATACTCACCATAAAAACACCCTCAGAGCATGGGAACTCTGGGGGTGTTTTTGTTTATCTTATTTTCTCATCACCTTCTCAAAACTCTCCGACCTTGCTTCTACACTAATTTCTTCGAGTGTCAGCGGGTGGGTCAGGCTGAGTTTTTGGGCGTGGAGCATAAGGCGTGGGGCAGCGACTCGACTGTAAAGTGGGTCGCCGATTAGAGCATGACCGTGGTGGGCTAGATGAACTCGGATCTGATGTGTTCGTCCTGTCTGGAGGCGACAAGAGACCAAACTATTTTTACCAAGGGTCTTCAAGAGGCGGACCTGAGTAAGAGCTGTCTGCCCCTTGCGGTTATCGACCACCCGCTTTCTGCGGTCATGCCGGTCCCGTCCAATTTTATCGGTAATGATCCAGTCAGCCTTTTTTAGCTGGCCTTGGCAGAGGGCTAGGTAGTCACGGTAGATGACTTTGTCTTCCAAGAGCCGATTGAGAATGGGTAGGATAAAAGGATTTTTAGCAAAGAGAATGGCTCCGCTTGTTTCCATATCGAGCCTGTGGACCACATAGCAGGTCTGTCCCACATAGGCAGAGACATGGTTGAGCAGGGCAATTTCTGTCGGGTCATTGCCGTGGGTTTTCATGCCTTCGGGCTTATTGACGATAATCAAATGCTCATCTTGATAGAGTTCCTCCACCAAGTTCGCTTGTCCCAGAGGAATGTTTTTTTCAGGATAATCTTCCTGGTCAAAGGTCAATTCTAACAAGTCGCCTGCGGTAATCGGGCTCTGCCAGTTAATCAGCTCACCGTTGACACGGACATGCTTCTTGGTGCGGAGGAAGTGGCGGATTTTTCTGGGAATGAGAAAATAATCTTCCAAGGCTTCCTTGACAGTCAGTTGGGGAAAGGCTTGGGGAATGCGAATGTCAATTTTCATCTTATAGGCTGGTTGAGTGCTTTGGTTGCACTTTTTCGTTTGGATTGAGGTAGTTCATGGCATTGTTAACAGCAGTTGGGGCTTCTCCTAGTCCAGTCGCAATCAGGTCAATCTTGCCCTCGTAGAAGCAACAGTCACCGATAGCATAGATGCCAGGGACAGAGGTTTCTTGCTTGCTGTTGACCACGATGCGGTGACGATTGAGTTCCAATCCCCATTCTTTTAGCGTGCCGACAGATGATTTGAAACCGTAGTTGACAAAGAGGTGGTCAAAAGACAGGGTTAGCTTGTCCTCGCTCTTCACCTTGTCAAAATCAATGGCAGAAGCTCTGCCATTTTCCCCAGAAAGCCCTTTAGGGACAAAAGGTGTGTGAATGGTAACACTGGACTGCTTGAGCTCTTCTACGCTGTGTTCGAGGGCACGGAAGTTGTCGCGACGATGGACGATCTGGGTGGTCTTGGCGATTTTTTCAAAGGCTAGGGACCAATCGACCGCAGAGTCACCGCCACCCAAGACGACGATGTCCTTGTCGGCATACTGCTGGATATTAGACACGTGGTAATGGACGTTGTCAAAGCTGTCAGCACCATCAATCTCCAGTGGACGAGGCTTGAAGGCCCCGCCACCCATGGCGATAATCAGGGTCTTGGTTTGGTGACTGCCTTTGTTAGTCGTTAGGGTAATGACCTCCCCTGGCTCAATGGCGGTCAGGGTTTCATTGAGGCAGATAGTTGTATCAAAGGGTGCCAGTTGGGCAAGGAGGTTGTCGGTTAACTCCTGTCCGGTCAGACTTGGAAAGGCCGGAATGTCCAGAATGGCCTTCTCAGGATAGAGAATGGCTGGCTGGCCACCCAGTTGAGGCAGAGAGTCAATGATTTTGACCTTGGCTTGACGGAGGTGGGCATAGAAGGCGGCGAATAAACCGACTGGTCCGCCACCGATGATAGTAATGTCATATACTTGTGTCATGGGAATCCTCTTCTTTGTTCAGAATGACCCTATTTTATCATATTTTTAGAAAAAATTCCCTGTCTGTTGTCACAAGTTATCGCAGGCTTTTTTCTGCTAGTTTTTAGGAAATGGTGTATAATGGTACAAAATTCATTAGAAAGAGGTAAAGTATGGACGATTTGCAACATCAGCCGATTGTAGTTCCAGAAGATTTCCAAATTGATCATGAAGACCGACCTAGCCGTCGCCGCAGGGGAAATCGTGGCTCTGTTGATAAACCAAAGAAAAAATCACGTATTCCAGAGCCGATTCGCAAATTCTGGCGCCGTTATCAACTGACTAAAATTTTGATCATTTTTATGGTCTTGACAGTTCTTACAGTAGGTGGCTATCTATTTTTCCTTGCAAAGACAGCTAATGTTGGTGATTTACAGCAGGCGCTAAAAGCTACAACGATTATTTACGATAAAGATGGTGCGGAAGCTGGGACATTGTCTGGTCAGAAGGGGACCTATGTAGAGCTGGATGCTATCTCTGATAATTTAGAGAATGCCGTTATCGCTACAGAAGATCGGAGCTTCTACAAAAATTCGGGCATTAATTACCAGCGTACTATTTTGGCTGCCTTGACGTTAGGTCGGTCTGGAGGTGGTTCAACTATTACCCAGCAATTGGCAAAAAATGCCTTTCTAACTCAGGATCAGACCATCAGTCGAAAGGCTCGAGAATTCTTTTTGGCTCTGGAAATCAATAAAAAGTACAGCAAGCAAGAAATTTTGACCATGTATCTCAATAACGCCTACTTTGGAAACGGTGTTTGGGGAGTGGAAGATGCAAGCCAAAAGTACTTCGGTATTCCAGCCAGTGATCTTACTCTTGAGCAAGCGGCCGTCATTGTAGGTATGCTCAAAGGTCCTGAGATTTATAATCCTTATTATTCTCTAGAAAATGCAGTTAATCGTCGGGATACAGTCCTGCAAAATATGGTCAATGCTGGTTATATTGATCAGGCGACTGCAGATGCAGGTTTCCAAGTAGACCTAGCCAGTCAGCTTTCAGATACCTATACAGGGAAACAAAGCAATTATTCCTATCCATCCTATTTTGATGCTGTGATTGCTGAGGCGATTGAGCGATACGGACTGAAAGAATCAGACATTATTAATAACGGCTATAGGATTTACACAGAGATGGATCAAAATTCTCAAGCCAGTATGCAGGTGATTTTTAATGATGAGACTATGTTCCCAACATCAAGTTTTGATGGTACCCATGCTCAGGCTGCCAGCGTAGCCCTTGATCCTACGACTGGTGGAGTTCGCGCCTTGGTTGGTCGAGTCAACAGTTCAGAGGATGCGGTCTTTCGGACTTTCAACTTTGCGACACAAGCCAAGCGCAGTCCTGGTTCAACAATCAAGCCTCTTGTTGCCTATGTTCCAGCAGTAGTGGCGGGCTGGGCAATTGATACACCATTGGATAACCATACAGAAACCTATGGGGATTATACCTTACACAACTATGACTATTCAACTTCGGATACCATTCCAATGTACCAAGCTTTAGCTTTATCTTACAATCTGCCAGTTGCATATATTGTAAATACCTTTGGGATTGACAAAGCTTTTGAATTTGGTCAAAAGTTTGGTCTTGATATGGAAAATGTTGAAAAGGTACTTGGTGCGTCAATCGGATCAGGTGTGGAAACGAACCCCTTGCAAATGGCTCAGGCCTATAGTGCTTTTGCGAATGATGGTGTAATGAAGGATGCTCATCTAATTACACGTATTGAAACAGCGAGTGGAAAGGTATTGGCTCAGCATCGCGAGACAAGTACAAAAGTAATTGACCGCTCGGTTGCAGATAAAATGACCTCTATGATGCTTGGGACCTATACGAATGGTTTAGGTGTATCTGCAGATGCGACGAATTACTATCTTGCAGGAAAAACGGGAACAACCGAAACAAGTTTTGATGTAAATCTTGTTAATGACCAGTGGTATATTGCTTATACACCTGATTTGGTTATCAGTCAATGGGTTGGTTTTGAACAGACGGATGAGAATCATTACATTGATAGCAGTGGCTACTGGATGGCACCGGCCGTCTTTCAAACGGTTGCTAATTCGATCTTGCCTTACACAGCTGGGACACAGTTTGATGTAGAGAATGCCTATGTTCAAAATGGAATTGTAGAGGTTGCTGAAGAGTCCGTAACACAGTCTGAATTTGGAATCAATCAAAAGCAGGTGCAGGAGATTTCTGACCAGGCGCGAAACTTGATTGAGCAGACTAAGCAAAACTTGATTGATGCACAGTTGCCAGAGCGAGCAAAGACCTTGTGGGATAATATCACGTCTTGGTTTGGGGAGTTGTCAAATCCGTAGAAACGTGATAGAATGATATAGATGGAGGGCTATATGGCACTAAAAAAAGCAAGCCTAGCCTGTACTGTTTGCGGTTCTCGAAACTATTCGATTAGTCTTTCGAGTAATCCCAAGCCAACACGGTTAGAAGTAAATAAATTTTGTAAACATTGTGGACAATACACCGTTCACAAGGAAACCAGATAGGAGTCGCGCGTGAAATTTTTCAAAGATATTATTCGTATTTTGAAAGATACGTCTTGGCCAACTCGTAAGCAGAGCTGGCAAGATTTCGTATCTGTTGTGCAGTATACAGCATTTTTCGTAGCAGTGGTTTACCTTTTTGACTTAATTTTGTCAAGAGGAATCATGAGCTTGATCAATCTTTTCTAGAAAATACTTGCCATTTGTAAAATGGAAGTGATATAATAAAGAAAAGCGAAAGCCTTCGGGCTTTTTTTAGCGTCTAAAAAATGCAGTGTTTCCAAAGAAAGGAAGTTAAAATGTACGATAGTTTTGATAAAGGCTGGTTTGTTTTACAAACCTATTCAGGATATGAGAATAAGGTCAAGGAAAACTTGCTCCAACGTGCCCACACTTATAACATGTTGGAAAATATCCTTCGTGTAGAAATTCCAACTCAGACTGTTCAGGTTGAAAAGAACGGTGAGGTCAAGGAAGTGGAAGAAAACCGTTTCCCTGGTTATGTTTTGGTTGAAATGGTTATGACCGATGAAGCTTGGTTTGTGGTTCGTAACACACCAAACGTTACAGGTTTCGTGGGTTCACACGGTAACCGTTCAAAACCAACTCCACTTTTGGAAGAAGAAATTCGTCAAATCTTGGTGTCTATGGGACAAACCGTTCAAGAATTTGATATTGATGTCAAAGTTGGCGACACTGTTCGTATCATTGACGGTGCCTTCACAGACTACACAGGTAAAATTACAGAAATCGACAACAACAAGGTTAAGATGGTTATCTCTATGTTTGGTAATGATACCATTGCTGAAGTTAATTTGAGCCAGATTGCTGAGTTGTAATATATCCATGCTCCTCATAGCGACAAGCTATGGGGAGTTTGTTGATATTTTGGGTGTCCAAAATCTTTTTCTGTTTTAACCGAATTTTACCAAATAACAAAACAAAAAAGCCCAAAAAATCGGGCTTTTGATTTGTATAAATTCGGATAAAATCCTATAATAAAGGCGGTAGACGGATTTGAACCGACGATCAAGCTTTTGCAGAGCCGTGCCTTACCACTTGGCTATACCGCCATAACAAAGAATATTGTACCTTAAATAGTGAAATTGGTCAAGTAGAAAATGAACATTTGTCGATAATGTAAATACAAGCAAATGTCCAGAACTCCATAAGTGCTAGAGGCGTTAGTCAAAAACTTCTACCGCGTGGATGATTAGTGTGAAAAAGGAGATAGGAAATGAAGCGGAATTTGATCGCATCAAGTTTTGTTGTGATGGTTCTTGCAAGTATGTTAACAGCTTGCGGAAATCAGAAGCAGGAGGTAGTGTCCTCATCTAAAGAAAGGGCTAGCTCTAGCTCGACAAGTACTAGTTCCAGTACATCAACTAAAAGTTCCACAACATCTACGTCCAGCAGTTCAAGTAGTCAGGTCGGACCTTGGGATGCTGGCAAGGCAGAGGCTTTGAGGAATTTTGTGGTTGACCAGTGGGGACCTTCATTCTCGCCTCCCCAAAATTATGTATCCTATAGCCCAAGTCGTACGGGAGACTTTTTTGGTGTGACCTTGCCCTCAGGTGTTCTCAGTGGTTCAGGGCAGCAAATGACGCCTGATTTTCTAGGAGAAACTCCTGACCTAGTTTGGAGTGAAACTGGTCAAGTAGAGGCAGGAAAAACAGCAGTAGTTGGGATCTATTCGGATATTGAAGCTTCAAAATCACAATTGGCTCATCTGTATCTCTTTACGATTAAAGATGGTCAGTTGATTGCTTGGATTACCGAGCAAAACCAAGGCAACCCAGAGAAGCGTTTGTATTTCCGACCGACTAAAAACCAGGAATTACAAGCTTTCTTTGAAAACTTGGTTCTCGGTGAAAGTTCAGCAGTGGCAACTGAAACTAGCTCAGCAACTGTTCCTAATACATCTGTAGACACCAAGAATTTGACAGTCGAACAGGCAGCAAATTGGGCTAAGGCACATGCAGCTACAAGATATGGCGTACCTTTTACGAAAGATGATTTTCTATCACACGTGGTTACAAATGTTCAGTCATCCGATGGATTGGTTTACATTGAGGTTAGAGAAGACCACAGCAGTCCAAATATGAAAGGGACCGATCCTAATGTAGCCCCATCAGCAGGTTTTTACAGGATCAATGCTAACGGTCAGTTAGAAAAAATGGATGTTGTTGCAGGGACCTATGCAGTAGTTGCTGAAACCTACTTTGAATAAAATCAGGAATCGGATTGATGGCAGATTTTCATGAATTTCTCTGCTATTTTACTTGAAAATATACAGGTATTCTGATATACTAATAGAGTTGCTGTGCAACAAATACTCATCTCGGACCAATTGTGGTCTTGTTGCCGAAAGGTTGGGCTGCAAGTCGAAGTTCGGGAGAGGAGAAAAAACAAAAAGGAGAAATACTCATGGCAGTAATTTCAATGAAACAACTTCTTGAGGCTGGTGTACACTTCGGTCACCAAACTCGTCGCTGGAATCCTAAGATGGCTAAATACATCTTCACAGAGCGTAACGGTATCCACGTTATCGACTTGCAACAAACTGTAAAATTGGCTGACCAAGCTTACGAATTCATCCGTGACGCTGCAGCAAACGACGCAGTTATCTTGTTCGTAGGTACTAAAAAACAAGCTGCTGAAGCTGTTAAAGACGAAGCTATCCGCGCTGGTCAATACTTCATCAACCACCGTTGGTTGGGTGGAACTCTTACAAACTGGGGTACAATCCAAAAACGTATCGCTCGTTTGAAAGAAATCAACCGTATGGAAGAAGATGGAACTTTCGAAGTGCTTCCTAAGAAAGAAGTAGCATTGTTGAACAAGCAACGTGCTCGTCTTGAAAAATTCTTGGGCGGTATCGCTGACATGCCACGCATTCCAGATGTAATGTTCGTCGTTGACCCACACAAAGAGCAAATCGCTGTTAAAGAAGCTAAGAAATTGGGTATCCCAGTTGTAGCGATGGTTGACACAAACACTGATCCAGATGACATCGATGTTATCATCCCAGCAAACGATGACGCTATCCGCGCTGTTAAATTGATTACAGCTAAAATGGCTGACGCTATCATCGAAGGCAACCAAGGTGAAGACAGCGTAGCAGCAGTTGAAGCTGAATTGGCAGCTGAGCCAGCATCTACAGAATCAATCGAAGAATTGGTTGAAGTTGTAGAAGGAAAATAAGTAACGAAGGCGTTTAGAAATCTGTATGAAAATAGGAAACTGACGCAGTATGCTTGCATACAAGGAAGTTTATCTTTTTCACTAAGATTTTAGCCTGAGTACAATTAAATAAGTAACGAAGACGTTAAGAAAAGCATTAGATTTATCTAAATTCTAGCTTTTTAGTCCGAGTACATTCTACATCATTTATCAAACACAAAAACAATCCTAGAGGGGCAGGGCTGAGCCCGCTCCTCTATTTTATAAATACAAACAAGGAGAATAGACATGGCAGAAATTACAGCAGCTCTCGTTAAAGAATTGCGTGAAAAATCAGGTGCTGGCGTTATGGACGCTAAAAAAGCATTGGTTGAAGTAGAAGGCGATATCGAAAAAGCAATTGAATTGCTTCGTGAAAAAGGTATGGCTAAGGCAGCTAAGAAAGCTGACCGTGTAGCAGCTGAAGGTTTGACAGGTGTTTACGTTGACGGTAACGTAGCAGCAGTTGTTGAAGTGAACGCTGAAACAGACTTCGTTGCGAAAAACGCTCAATTCGTTGAATTGGTAAACACTACTGCTAAAGTAATTGCAGAAGGCAAACCAGCTGACAACGAAGCAGCTCTTAAATTAGCTATGCCTTCAGGTGAAACTCTTGAAGAAGCATACGTAAACGCAACTGCAACAATTGGTGAGAAAATCTCATTCCGTCGCTTTGCTTTGGTTGAAAAAACAGATGCTCAAGCATTTGGTGCATACCAACACAATGGCGGTCGTATCGGTGTTATCTCTGTTGTTGAAGGTGGCGACGAAACTCTTGCAAAACAAATCTCAATGCATATCGCTGCGATGAAACCAACTGTTCTTTCTTACACTGAATTGGATGAGCAATTCGTTAAAGATGAGTTGGCACAAATCAACCACAAAATCGAGCAAGACAACGAAAGCCGTGCAATGGTTGACAAACCAGCATTGCCATTGTTGAAATACGGTTCAAAAGCTCAATTGACTGACGAAGTGATTGCAGCAGCTGAAGAAGCTATCAAAGCAGAATTGGCAGCAGAAGGCAAACCAGAAAAAATCTGGGACAAAATCATCCCAGGTAAAATGGATCGCTTCTTGCTTGACAACACTCAAGTTGACCAAGCTTATACACTTCTTGCTCAAGTTTACATCATGGACGACAGCAAAACAGTTGAAGCTTACTTGAACTCAGTGAACGCTTCAGTTGTAGAATTTGCTCGTTTCGAAGTGGGTGAAGGTATCGAGAAAGCTTCAAACGACTTTGAAGCAGAAGTTGCAGCTACGATGGCAGCAGCTCTTGGTAAATAATGAATAGTCAAGAACTTCCGAAAGGGGGTTCTTTTCATATTGAGAGCTGTACTTCACGAATGTGACTTGCTTTACAAGCTGTACGGCTCTTTTTGAGGGGAACTTGGTTCGCACTATATCCAGCCTTCAAAGGTTCCCCAAACCTTTGAAGCGTGTACTAAAAGCAAACTGAAAGACTACTCGACAATTCAAGAACTTCCGACAGGGAGTTCTTTTTTGGTAAAATCGGTCTTAGGGCGGATGTCTGAAAAGACAATATCGGATATACTGATATCAATCCTAAATATTTTTCATAATCTCCTTAAAAAGCACCGGCCTTGTGGTCGGTGCTTTTTGTCTGATATGCATTAGTCTTGAATAAAAGCCGCAATTTCTTCTTCGGTCATGCTGGAGTCGCAGCGGACTTGGACACCGTTTGCTTTTGCGACGAGAAGGCCTGGGACGGTAGGAACTTGGTAGTGGTCGCGAAGGGTCTGGAGTTCTGGACTGATTTGGCTGGAGTCAAGGAAGTGAACGGTCACTTCCTTGTTTTGGTAGACTTTGTGGAGTTTTGGTGCAAAGCGGTTGCAGTAAGGACAGGTTGCTCGTCCGATGAAGAGAACAGCCCCCTCTTTGGCGGCTAGAAGGTTCTGTGCCTGCTCCACAGTCACACTTGTAAAGTCTTGAATGTAATCTTGAAAGTTCATGGTATAAGATATAAAGGGCCTTAAGCGGACACGGAAAAAATAGGAAACAGAACGACGACTAGTTCTCGTTTATCTTTTTGGCCTAGTCCGTAGCCAGTATTCAGTTCAACTAAATACGGAAGCCCTAGTCCTTTCTGTTTTTTCTTTTATTATAGGATAAAGCAGAGCAGATTTCAAAATTCTGCTACGCTAGTTGCTAGGCTTTTGCTTTCAAAATTCGTCATTTTAAGGTATAATGGTCAAAGATAGTCAAAGAAAGAGGCGATACTATGGCGATGAAGAATACATCGGATTATATAGAAGAGCACATCAAAGCCATCTTGGACCAAGTCAGTGTAGCTGAGTTGCGTCGAAGTGAATTGGCCAGTCGGTTTGAAGTGGTGCCAAGTCAGATTAACTACGTCATTAAAACCCGTTTTACAGCCAGCCGTGGCTATATTGTTGAGAGTAAGCGTGGTGGTGGTGGTTATATCCGAATTGGGCGGATTACCTTTTCGGATAAGCACGAACTGGTCCATGATTTGTTAAACAATATGGGTGAGCAGTTGTCTGCGACGGTTTATGCGGATATTTTACAGCTCCTTTTTGATGAAGGATTGATGACAGAACGAGAAGGCAATCTCTTTTTGTCCACAGGATCTGATGAAATATTAGGAAAAGATGCAAGTACTATTCGAGCACGCATGATGCGTCAAATACTACGACGTTTAGATAGGAAAGAGGAATAATTCATGAAAATTTCAACTGGTTTACAGCGGGTTTTTGAAGATGCCCAGTTAGTGGCCCAACGCTATGCTTGTGATTACTTGGAAACCTGGCATGTTCTCTTGTCTTTCGTTATCAACCATGATACAGTCGCCGGCGCTGTTTTGGCAGAATATCCTATTTCAATTTCCGACTATGAACATGCAACTTTTGTTGTGACCGACAAGGTCTATCGTGAAGAGTTGGATAGTTTTCGTATTTTACCATCTTCTAAACGTTTGGATGAAACGGCTAGTTTTGCCAAGAAAATTGCAGAAGTCGTCAAGGCTAAGGAGCTGGGAACGGAACATTTATTTATGGCTATGTTGTTGGACAAGCGGTCAACAGCTAGTCAGATTTTGGACAAGGTAGGTTTTTGTTTTGAAGACTCAGATGATAAGTTTCGTTTCTTGGATTTGCGTAAAAACTTGGAGGCACGTGCGGGATTTACCAAAGAGGACCTTAAAGCTATCCGCAGTGTGATGAAGGGTGGCAAAGCCAAACCTACCAATATGGGACAGATGATGGGAATGCCCCCAGCACCTCAAAGTGGTGGATTAGAAGACTACACTTGTGATTTGACAGCTTTGGCGCGTGAAGGGAAGATTGAACCTGTCATCGGTCGAGACGCTGAGATTGCACGGATGATCCAAATTCTATCACGTAAAACCAAGAATAACCCAGTTCTAGTTGGTGATGCTGGTGTCGGAAAAACTGCGCTTGCTTTGGGTCTTGCTCAACGTGTTGCTGCAGGTGATGTCCCTGTCAGCTTGGCTAAGATGCGGGTTTTGGAACTTGACTTGATGAACGTTATCGCTGGAACTCGTTTCCGTGGTGATTTCGAAGAGCGGATGAATAATATCATCAACGACATCGAGGAAGATGGTCAGGTCATCCTTTTCATCGATGAGTTGCATACCATTATGGGTTCTGGCTCAGGGATTGATTCGACCTTGGATGCAGCCAATATCCTCAAACCAGCTCTTGCTCGTGGCACCCTCCGTACGGTCGGAGCGACGACTCAGACAGAGTACCAAAAGCATATTGAGAAAGACGCAGCCCTGGTTCGTCGTTTTGCCAAAGTGACCATTGAAGAGCCGACAGTGGAAGATAGCATTGCCATTTTGACTGGTTTAAAAGGTACTTTTGAAAAATACCACAGGGTCCGTATTGGACAAGCAGCTGTAGAGACTGCTGTGACCTACGCTAAGCGGTATTTGACCAGTAAAAACCTGCCAGATTCAGCTATTGATTTGCTGGATGAAGCCAGTGCAACGGTACAAAATCGAGTGAAAGGGCAGGCTGAGGAAACAGGACTGACGAGCATAGACAAGGCCTTGATGGATAAAAAATATAAGACTGTCAGCAAGCTGTTGATTAAAACGAAAGAAGATGCCGAGGCTAGTCAAAACTATGACCTTGAAGTAACAGAAGAAGATGTTTTAGAAACACTTAGCCGCTTGTCAGGTATCCCAGTAGCCAAACTTAGCCAATCAGATACTAAGAAGTATCTGAATCTGGAAACAGAATTGCACAAGCGTGTGATTGGGCAGGAAGAAGCTATTTCTGCAGTTAGCAGAGCTATTCGTCGCAATCAGTCAGGTATTCGTACAGGTCGCAGACCGATTGGTTCCTTTATGTTCTTGGGACCAACTGGTGTCGGTAAGACAGAGCTTGCTAAAGCCTTGGCGGAGGTTCTCTTTGATGATGAATCTGCTCTTATCCGTTTTGATATGTCTGAGTATATGGAGAAATTTGCGGCCAGCCGTCTCAATGGAGCGCCTCCAGGCTACGTGGGCTATGAAGAAGGTGGCGAATTGACGGAAAAAGTTCGTAACAAACCTTATTCTGTTCTCCTCTTTGATGAGGTTGAAAAGGCTCATCCAGATATTTTCAATGTTCTCTTGCAGGTCTTGGATGATGGTGTCTTGACGGACAGTAAGGGACGTAAGGTTGATTTCTCAAATACTATTATTATCATGACGTCAAACCTTGGAGCAACAGCCCTTCGTGATGATAAGACAGTTGGTTTTGGTGCCCTTGATTTGTCTAAGGACCATAAGGAAGTGGAGAAGCGCATTTTTGAGGAATTGAAAAAAGCCTATCGTCCAGAATTTATCAACCGTATTGACGAGAAAGTTGTCTTCCATAGCCTAACGGAAACTCATATGCAGGATGTTGTCAAGGTCATGATTAAACCTTTGTTGGCTGTAACAGCTGAGAAAGGAATTACCCTTAAACTGCAACCGTCAGCCCTTAAGTTATTGGCTAAACAAGGTTATGACCCAGAAATGGGGGCTCGTCCTCTTCGTAGACTCTTACAAACCAAGTTGGAAGATCCGTTGGCAGAAATGTTACTTCGTGGTGACTTGGCTACTGGTTCGACCTTGAAGGTTGGGGTCAAGGGTGAAGAGCTCAAGTTTGATGTGGTAAAGGGATAAGGAGTGCTTGTTGTTGCTATCCTTTCCAGATGCAGAATTGTTCTTCCGTTTTAAAAAAGGATGAAATAGTTGAAGAGGTGAGCTTGCTCGCCTCTTTAGCAAGTAGAAAGGAAATCTATGAATCAAACCATAGCTGTTGTTTTCGGAACTTTTGCCCCCATGCACAAGGGACACTTGGATTTGATTGAACGAGCAAAGTTAGCTTGCGGTCAGGTTTGTGTGGTGGTTTCAGGCTATGATAGGGATCGTGGGGATAGGATAGGTTTAGACCTGACCAAACGATTTCAATTTGCTCAAGAGCAGTTTAAGGAAGATGATTTGGTGAGAGTTTGTGCGCTTGATGAAACCGACTTGCCAGCCTATCCAGATGGTTGGGACCTTTGGTTAGAACGTTTGCTTGGTTTGTTGGACTTGTCTGAAAATCAAGTGCCAGTCTTCTATGTGTCTGAGGAAGAATACGCTCAGGAACTGCATAGGCGAGGCTATCAAGCACATTATAGTCCTAGAAAATTTGGTATTTCAGCCACCCTCATTCGTGAACAACCTCAACAATATCAGGATTACATTGCTCCAGCCTTTCTTGCCTTTTTTGGAAAGGAAAGACTGTAAAACAACATAGAAAAAACGCATAAAATCAAGTTATCATCTTGGCTTTATGCGTTTTTCTGTTTCATTGTTAGCGAGTTTTAACCTGCCAGTTTATCTTATTTAGCAATCCGTTCTTGATAGGCTTCTCGTGCTTGGTCAAAGAGTTCTTGGACCTGCTCGATAGTCTCTGCTCGGGCAACGGCTCCACGGATTTTGGCAGCACCTGCTGAACCACGGAGGTAGTGAGGGGCAAGACCACGGAATTCACGTACGGCAATGGATTCGCCTTTGAGATTGGTCAATCGGGTCAGGTGGTCGAAGGCGACATTGAGTTTGTCGTCAAAGGAGAGGTCGGGCAGGACTTCTCCTGTTTCAAGATAGTGGTTGATTTGGTTGAAGATGTATGGATTTCCCATAGCAGTTCGTCCGACCATGACGGCATCGGCTCCGACTTCCTCGATCCGCTGGCGGGCATCTTCTACATTGCGGATGTCGCCGTTTGCGATGAAAGGAATCTTGGTCAGGCTGCCAGCCACCTTGGTGAGGGTTTCCAGGTCAACCGTTCCTGTGTACATCTGCTCGCGGGTCCGTCCGTGCATGGCCAGGGCAGACACACCGGCACTTTCTGCGGCCAGGGCATTTTCGACCGCCAGGTCGGTATTGTTCCAACCGGTCCGCATCTTAACGGTCAAGGGAATATCGAGGACCGAGGTCACTTCCTTGATGATGTGGTAGATCTTGTCGGGGTCCTTGAGCCACTTGGCACCAGCCTCGTTCTTGATGACCTTGTTGACAGGGCACCCCATGTTGATATCTACGATGTTGGCCTTGGTGTTTTTCTGGATGAAGTCGGCGGCCCGTTTCAGTCCTTCGGCGTCGCCACCAAAAAGCTGGATAGACATAGGGTATTCGTTGTCATCGATATGGAGCATGTGGAGGGTCTTCTCGTTGTTGTAGAGAAGGCCTTTTTCAGAAATCATTTCCATAACGACCAGACCTGCACCCATTTCTTTGGCAATGGTACGGAAGGCCGAGTTGGTCACGCCGGCCATTGGGGCCAGCACGCAGCGATTGGGGATTTCCACATCACCAATCATAAAAGGGGTATTGAGATTAGCCATTGATGAGTTCCTCCAAATCGTTTTCGTCAAAGTGGTAATGGGTCTGGCAGAATTGACAGGTGATGTCCACGCCCTTGTCCTCCTCTTTCATCTCTTGTAGGTCCGTTTTGGGTAGGCTGGCCAGAGCATCGAGGAAGCGGTCTTTAGAGCAGTCGCAGACAAAGCCGATTTCTTCTTCTGATAGGCGTTTGAAGTCGTCGTCGCCATAAATGGCGGATAGCAGAGCTTCTATGTGGTTTTCAGAAGCCAGCAGGCTTGAAATGGCAGGCATTTCTTGGATGCGTTTTTCAAAACGGGCAATTTCAGCCTCAGTCGCACCTGGTAAAACTTGCAGCAAGAATCCGCCAGCTACCTTGACCTTGTCTTCCTCGTCCAGCAATACATTGAGCCCCACCGCAGAAGGTGTTTGCTGACTGTCTGTCAAGAAATAGGCAAAGTCTTCACCGATTTCACCAGAAATCAAGGGTGTCATGGAGTTGTAAGGATGACCTGTTCCGTAATCTGTGATTACAAGGAATTGTCCGTTCCCTACAAGAGGTCCAACGATGACTTCACCAGTCGCGGTCCGTTTGTAGTCCAAGTCAGGATTTTGAATGTAGCCCTTGACCTGACCTTTGGTATTGGCAACGGAGATGATAGCCCCAACAGCACCGCTGGCCAAGATTTTCAGGGTGATCTTGGTGTCGCCTTTTTCATTGGCAGCCAAAATCTGATTGGCAATGAGGGTGCGACCCAGAGCAACGGTGGACGACGCCATAGTATCGTGTTTTTCTTGGGCTGTTTTCACGGTTTCTGTGCTATCTAGCACAAAGGCACGGAAATGCCCGCTCTTTGATAGTGTTTTAATAATTTTATCCATAACTTTAATTATAGCACAAGTGGAGGTGGAGCAGTAGAAAAATGAGCCTGAAAGTCATGCTTTCAAGCTCAAAAAATGATTAGGATTCTTTTTGTTTTTTGACAAGGCAGGCGCTCAAGATTACGAGACCGATTGTGATAAGTACAAAGCTTGTTTCTTCTCCTGTCTTTGGAAGGATTTTCTTTTGACTGTTTTTGGCAGTAGGGGTCACGGTTGTTTGTCCCTTGTCTGTAGCGCTAGAACGGTCATCAGCATTTATAGCTGTTTGATTAGAAGTTGAAAGATTTGTTGGCTTGTTATTGTTGGTCGTACCATTGTCATCACTATTATTGACTGTTCCTGAGTCATCTGTCTGCTTGTCGCTTGGTTCTGGTTGAGTTGGTTCTGGTTGAGTTGGTTCTTGTGCCTTTGTCACATCCAGTTGTACCAATAGTGGATCGTGGTCAGAAGCTCTGCCATGTTCTTCCATAAAGGCTGAATTGACATGGACCATATCAAAGGCATAGCGCTCCAACAAGTTAGTTGATACTAGCATATTGTCAAGAGACTGATTGTTCCCGTTATAGAAGTAAGAGAAGCGATCGGATGCATCGTGACGACTAACGAGGTTAGCCATTCCTCCTGTTTCTAAAATTTCTATGGTTTTAGTAAATTCATAGTCATTGAAGTCGCCTAGCATAACGATATTAGCATTTGGATTTTGAGCTAAGCCTGCTTTTGTAAAGTCAGCGATAGTTTGTGCTAGTATGTGGCGTTTTTCTTCGGACTTGAAGCTGACAGGTTGGATTTTTCCGTAGAGACCATTGTCACCGCGTTTTGAGTTGAGATGGTTGGCAAGGACAACGACTTTCTCGCCGTTGAAGACGAATTCAGCTGCAAGTGTTTTGCGGACAGCTGCCCAAGCAGGGTTGGTTGGGTCGATTCGGCCCAGGCTGAGATTGAGTTCGCCGTTTTCCCATGCAATTGCCTGTGTTGCGGTACCGATTGGTTTGTCAGATAGGCTGACACGTTTTGAGTTGTAGAGGAAGCCGACGCGAATATTGCCTCCCTCTTGTCCACCGTCTTTGTTGTTTTCAGGAGCAATATCCACATAGGTATAGGTTGGTCCGCCGGCTGCTTGAATGGCTGCAATCAGGCGCTCAGCACTCTTACTAGCATCAGTTGTGCCGTCATTTGTAGCACCGTTGTTGTCCTGCACTTCAATCAATCCGATAATATCTGGAGAATGTAGGTCTGAAACAAAGGATTTGGCAATGCGTTGGACTTTAGCATCTGATGTTGACTTACTGTCAGCAGAAAAGTTTTCAATGTTATAAGAAGCGATAGTCAGCTTGTCATCATTTGGGATAATGGTTGTTGTTTCTGGTTTTGTAGCTCCTTCGTGCAAGGTTGGAAGGGTGCTATCATCTACATAGACTTTATAATTGGTGTAAGAGTAGGTAACTGGTCCAGCGATACGACCGGTGAAATAGTCTCCTGATTTGACAATCTGTTTTCCATTTTTCAAAAGGAGTGGAATGATATTGGTATTATTCCCTTCAGGGCGAAGGTTGATGCCTCCAACATTATTTAAAGGAAGTTGACTAGTGGCAGGAGTAACATAGATTTCCTTGTTTTTTAGTGGACCGAGGATTTTTGCATCATCCACGGCAACCACCATACCTTCAACGGATTCCCAGAAATCGAGCGCATCTTGTTCTGGATCAAATTGAGCCAAACCGTCGTTGTCAATAATATCTGATGGGATGGTCCGATCAAGACCAAGGACTATAGGAGATGGTACAGGTGCAGTCCCATCCACAGTTACTTCAGTAGCTCGAATTTGTGTGATGGTTAAGTCTGTTTCCCCACGTTCTGTATAACCTTTTCCGAGGTATTCTTCTACACGTCCTGCGATAGTGACAAGATCTCCTACCTTGACATTTGTTTTTAATTTGTCACTAAAAATATTAATACCGTCAGATGTTTTGACGTCTCCATCTGGTGTGACATCTTGCACGTAGAAGTTATTGGCAGAGGTAACGTAGGTTACTACGACGTTTTTAAGAATCACAGATTGATTGGTTAGAGGTGATTGGTGACTTGCACCTTGAATGTGACCGACTGTTACAGTTTCGGTCTTGCCAGGTGCTGTTTCTGTTGTTGCCTTTTCAACGACTTCAAAATGAGAGAGGTCAAATGGTTTTAATTGTATTTTTCCATTATAGGTGGATAAAATAGCGGTTAGATTAATCTTATCTCCCTTGTTGATATGGTTCAAAAGATCAGCCGTTTTGATACCTGTTCGACTATCTAAACGCACATCCACAGTCTGTCCCTCGGAATCAGTTACGGTAAAGGTAGAATTTTGATAGCTATCGCTTTGAATATCTCCGACAGTCAAGTTTTTTAGAGAAACTAGTGTTGCCTGTGCCTGAGTTGCTAACTGAGCGATATTTGTTTCTGTAACGGGAGCGTTGAAATGCTCAGATATAGCCTTGTGGTTGCTAACTGTGGTTAGTTGGAGTTCGCCTTTATACTCACCCAATGTTCCTGTTAATTGGACTGTATCACCAGGCTGATAGCCCAAGGCAGCCCCAGGATAGATATAGATACCAGCACCGTCAGAATCTTGGAGGTAAAAGCCATTTCCTCCCCAACCGTTTACTAGGCTAATAATTTTACCAGAAACTGTGTACTCTGTTCCTTGTGCACCAGAGCGAACAGTAGCAATCGGTGTAGAAACAAGGTCACTTGACTCGGTAGTCGTATTTTCACTGGTTGGTGGTTGAACATTAGTAGAAGATGAATCTACGATTTCAATCGCTGTAGCTGGCTTGATCCCAGCTCGCTTCATGTATGTATCGCTAGTTCCTGTGATGCGAACCAATTTTCCGACTAGTTCGGGATGATCAACGAGGTTGAATTGGCTACGAAGAGGTTCTTTTAGTTGAATAGGGATAGTGTCGGCTGCCGCAGTATCCATGCTTGCACCAAGGGCTAGATTTGTTTTGTTAGTAGCGTCAAAAGCGGTTCCACTACTATTAAGTGGTGCAATAAGATAGCCTTGTATCGTGACTTCCGACTGGGTTATTGCAAGTGACGGATAATTCTCTATCGCCACTTCAGTAGCGTACACAGATGGTATAGGCGAAGTGGCAAGACTAAACAAGAGTCCGGCTGTTACCGCTACAGAACCTACGGTATAGAAGAGAGAACGGTTTCTAATCTTCATATAAAACTCCTTTTTGTTATATATGGACGTTATCAAAACGTCTGTGATTGTTATATACATATAGTTTAACAAAAAATGAGTCGTTTGGAATACTTTTTTTGTATATAATACGGATATTTTTAAAAATTCAAATGAAGTAGTAAAAATACATTGGAAAACAAAACAAATAACGAACGATATAGTGGAATACTGGGAATTGATTCATAAAAAGCACCGAGATATAAATGATTATCTTGGTGCCATATTCATTTTATTTAACATTAGTTGGGAGGTTTTGTGAAGGAACAAGGGGGCAAAGCAGATATATAGTTCTTAAGTTGACTTTTTTACTTCGACGCAAGAGGAACTCTGTTTCTGGCTTTCCTGCTTCAAACAATCCACTGGTTTTTTTGAACTCGCTTTGCCGTACTATACAGAAGTGACTTGCGAGGCAAGTCTTATTTCCAACCTAGAATGTTCTAGCATATTGAGGCGAATGTGCTTTGCCCTATCTCCAGCCTTCAAAAGTTCCACGAACCTTTGAAGTAAGCACTAAGAAAGTAAGGAAAATGGGAAACTATAACTCTGGAAATAATTTTTTCAAAATCTTCGGCGTAATGCTCTGACCAGGTCCTGCGTAAGTATAGGTGTGCAGGTACATGGCAGGGTTGAAGTTGAGTTCGATGCAGGTGCAGTTGGGCTCGTCTTTGCTGGCTGGCTTGGTGCGGTCGGGGATAATCAAGTCCACACCACAGGCCCAAGCTCCCATAGCAGTCGCCATATCAGCGGCCAGTTGCTTGTAGGACTCGTCCATCTGGTCGGTCATATCGATGGAGTCGCCACCGGTTGAAATATTGGAATTGCCACGTAGAAAGGCTTGAACGCCCTCTGGCAAAACTGTATCAGGTGTGTAGCCCTGCTGTTCTAACATAAGCAGTTCGATGTCGCCCAAGTTAATGATCTCCAGCGGTGAACGGTGGTCACGCCCTCGCAGTGGATCTTGGTTTTTTTGGTCCACCAATTCACGGATGGTTGAGCTACCGTCCCCCACGACATTGGCTGCGACGCGGAGCAGGACAGCCTCGCACTGGCCATCAAGGATGAAGAAACGGTACTCGGTTCCCGCCACGAATTCCTCCACAAGCACATGGCTATCTTCCGAAAAGGCGATGTCAAGGGCTTTTTCATAGTCCGCAAGGCTTGCTGGCTCCTGGAAGATAGAGATGCCAAGGCCGAAGTTGGTAGATTTTGGTTTGACAACAATAGCAGAGCTGGCTGCCTGCCCGTAGTACCGCAGGGCATCTGTCTTGTTTGCAAATTCAGCTCCCGCAGGTACTGGAAAACCAGCCTGGTCCAAGATTTTCTTGGTCACGACCTTGTTGGCCATGGCTAGAGGAATGACGTAATTGTCCTTGGAGGTCATGTTGCCATTTTTGATGTACTCGACATGGTCACCATGCCAGAGTTTGAGAAATTGGTCTTCTTCATCCAAAATCTCCACGTTCAAGCCCAGCTGAATGGCGTCAAAGAGAATCATCTGGGTGGAGAGTTCCATGTTTTCATAGCCTTTGAGGGCGTAAGGGGCTGTCCAAGCATAGTCATGAAAGACTTGTCCCTGCTGCTGACCAAACTTTTCTAGAGACCCATCTTCAATCTGCTCTGCTATTTTTCCAGAAAGGGTCAAACGAGGGTCTTGAAGTGCTGCCTCCGCATGTGCAATGAGCTGGCCATAGTAGTCATCCAGTCCAAAGTGTAGAACTATGGCTTTCATGGCTGTCAAGATTGGCGTGGCATCGGCATCGCTAGGTAGAGGTGTGTGTGGGTGACTGAGGGCGATGAGATTGTTAAGTTTATCTGCTTTTGCTAAGGTGTTATCAACATCTGTCAGTTGGTCTAGCCAAAGAAGAGATAAGATAAAGAGGTGGACTGTATCAAGGGTTTCTTGGCTAATAGCAAGCGGGTCATAGGGGTTCAGGTCGAAGGAACGGAATTCTAAATAAGAAATCCCCTTGCTGAGGTAGTCACGGCTAGTCTTTGCTCCACGTAGTCGGACGGAAGAGTAAAATTCCTTCTCAGCGGATAGTTGACCAGATTGGACAGCTTGTTCGATGTCGGCCACGTACTGTTGGAGAGAAGAAAAGGAAATATGAACATCATCGGAGTTGACATAGCCATACTTGGAATTCCGAATGGAACGGACGCAACCGACTTCCGTGGTTAGGAATCCTTTTTCGGCTAGGCTACTTGCTCCATATAGGTAGGTTAAGAGCCAACGATAGTTGAGGAAGTTTTGTGCTAATTTGAGGTAGAGGGTATTTTTGAATGCGATAAAATCTGTTTCCTCGCTTAATTCAAAAAGTTGTTGGGTTAAGTCTTTTCCTAATTCAAAATTATAATGGATGCCAGACATAGACTGGACGAGCTTGCCATAGCGTTCCCCCAAACCGACACGATATTGGTACTCATAGTCGCTATCTAGTTGAGCAATTTGGATTTCTTCTTCTGAAATCACAGGTGGCATGGATAGGGGCCAGAGGTATTCTTGCTTATCCATAGAACGTGCGGCAACATCTGTAATGGCTCCCAGTAGGCGACGAGCTTCCTTCGTCGACTGAGCGATTGGTGTAATCAACTCTAACTGTGGCTCGCTGTAGTCTGTCTGGATATAGGGGTGGAAGCTACGAGAACCCAGTTTATGAGGATGGGGAGTTTGTGCAACTCTGTGGCTTGAATTGATGCGAAGTGATTCGCGCTCAATTCCAAAAGTAGCCTGAAGAATGGGGCTGTTTGGTGATAATTTTTGTAACATACTAAGTCCTTTATATTTCTGTCAAAGTCTTATTCCAATTTTATCTAGATTGGAGGGCAAATACAAATTTCTGCTACGTTTCTGGTGAAAAATGTACGGAAAATCACTGAAAGCAAACAAAGACTTCGGATTTCTCTGTTAAAAGCATATTTACACATGTCTACCTCGTGTGTTTAATCGGATTTTTTTGAAATATACTTTTAAAAAAAAAAAACATTCGCCATATATGAAATTATTGGAATTTCTTGAAAAAATGTTCGTTTTTTGATAAAATAGTGTGTAAAACGAAACTTGCAGGTGAGATTCCTGCCAGAAGTAGAAGAAAGGCTGGGCTGGTTAGCCAGTTCAGAGAAAGAGTGAATATGACATCAGTAGTTGTTGTAGGAACCCAGTGGGGCGACGAAGGTAAGGGTAAAATTACAGACTTCTTGTCTGCTAATGCTGAAGTAATCGCACGTTATCAAGGTGGTGATAACGCTGGACACACTATCGTTATCGATGGCACGAAGTATAAATTGCACTTGATTCCGTCAGGAATCTTCTTCCCAGAAAAGATTTCTGTAATCGGTAATGGTGTGGTTGTCAATCCAAAATCTTTGGTGAAGGAAATCAACTATCTCCATGATTCAGGTGTGACAACAGATAATTTGCGGATTTCGGACCGCGCACATGTCATCTTGCCTTATCACATCAAATTGGACCAGTTGCAAGAAGAGTCTAAAGGTGAGAACAAGATTGGTACCACCAACAAGGGTATCGGTCCTGCTTACATGGACAAGGCAGCTCGTGTCGGTATCCGTATCGCAGACCTCTTGGACAAGGAGATTTTTGCGGAGCGTTTGAGAACAAACTTGGCTGAGAAAAACCGTTTGTTTGAGAAAATGTATGAGTCAACTCCAATCGAATTCGACGAAATCTTTGAAGAATACTACGCTTACGGTCAGGAAATCAAGAAATATGTAACAGATACATCTGTTATTTTGAACGATGCCCTTGACCAAGGCAAACGTGTCTTGTTTGAAGGGGCGCAAGGGGTTATGTTGGATATTGACCAAGGTACCTATCCATTCGTTACTTCTTCAAACCCAGTTGCTGGTGGTGTGACCATCGGTAGTGGTGTTGGCCCAAGCAAGATTGACAAGGTTGTTGGTGTATGTAAGGCCTACACTAGCCGCGTTGGTGACGGACCATTCCCAACTGAACTGCACGATGAAATCGGAGACCGTATCCGTGAAATCGGCAAAGAATACGGTACGACAACTGGCCGTCCACGCCGTGTCGGTTGGTTTGACTCAGTGGTGATGCGCCATAGTCGCCGTGTGTCAGGTATTACCAATTTGTCCCTCAACTCGATCGACGTTTTGTCAGGTCTTGAGACCTTGAAAATCTGCGTGGCTTATGACTTGGATGGTGAGCGTATTGACTACTACCCAGCAAGTTTGGAGCAACTCAAACGCTGCAAACCAATCTACGAAGAAATGCCAGGTTGGTCTGAAGACATCACAGGCGTGCGTAGCTTGGATGAATTGCCAGAAGCGGCTCGCAACTATGTTCGTCGTATCAGCGAATTGGTAGGCGTTCGTATCTCAACCTTCTCAGTAGGTCCTGGTCGTGAACAGACCAACATCCTTGAGAGTGTATGGAGTAACTAATAGACCACTTTTTCACATGCATTAGAGAATAGGAGAAGAGCATGCTATTTTTACTGGCTTTTGGACTAATCCTGTTTGTAATGACGGCTTTTATCAGTTTTGTCACCTTCTCAGTTGGTTGGTCACTTCCTCGTTTGGAAAATAAAACTCATCGCTATATCTGTTTACTGGTTGCTCTTTTATTACCTTTGCTTTTTCAATTCACAGGACTATGGATTTTTCCACTGTCAGGATTTGCCTTAGGATATGGACTACCTAATCAAGTTTCCAAAAAAGGGAGGAGTGTTCTATTGGTTATTGGAGTGGTTTTGCTGATTATTTCAATAATTGGTTTCGTACAGCTATATCAAGGTATAGTTGATACTTACTCTTACTGATTTTTGGTTGAAAAGGCTGCGAGATTGGGTCTTCTCTTTGCTAACGGTGGAAAATTTTAGTATAATCAAAACTATTAAAATGAATGAGGTGTCCTAATGGAAGGATTGTTTTTACCCCTTGTCATGGTTGCCATGATTGGTTTTATGTTCTATTCGCAACGTAAACAACAAAAACAACGTCAAGAAGCATTAAATCAAATCAAAAAAGGTGATGAAATTGTGACCATTGGTGGGCTATTTGGTATTGTCGATGAAATCGATGATAAGAAGGTTGTTCTCGATGTTGATGGTGTTTACTTGACATTTGAACGTGGTGCTATTCGTAATCGTGTAGCAAGTTCAGATACTACATCGGCAGTTGTTGAAGAAGTGGCAGTTGAAACGACAGAAGCAACTCCAGAAGCTGCAATTGAAGAATAAGGATGAAAAACCGAGGGAAACCTTGGTTTTCTCTTGTTTTAGCCCTGCCTGATTTTTGCTATCCTAGGTAAAAATATGGTATAATGAAACGATTATACAATAAGGAAAATACCATGTTTAAATTTAATTTTAAAAAGAAAGAAAGCATTGAAACAGCAATTGAAGTCCCTAAGCATATCGCTGTGATTATGGATGGCAATGGCCGTTGGGCGAAAAAGCGGATGCAGCCACGTATTATGGGGCATAAGGCTGGTATGGATGCACTTCAAAAGGTTACCAAGACGGCTTCTGATTTGGGAGTAAAGGTGTTAACTGTCTATGCCTTTTCTACAGAAAACTGGTCTCGACCGGAAAAAGAAGTGAAGTTTATTATGAATCTACCTGTGGAGTTTTATGATAAGTATGTTCCTGAACTCCATGCCAATAATGTCAAAATTCAGATGATTGGTGACCATTCAAAACTTCCTGTCCCGACTCTCAATGCGCTTTATAAAGCCGAACAAAAGACAAAGGGTAACACTGGTTTGATTCTCAACTTCGCTCTTAACTATGGCGGTCGTGATGAGGTGACTCGCGCAGTCAAGGCTATTGCGCAAGATGTCTTGGATGCCAAGTTCAATCCTGGAGATATTGACGAGAAATTAATAGCGGATTACCTCTATACAGGAACCTTATCACCAACGTTACGCGATCCCGATCTAGTTATCCGTACAAGTGGTGAACTTCGTCTTAGCAACTTCCTGCCGTGGCAAACAGCCTACAGCGAGCTGTACTTTACAGATATTGCTTGGCCTGATTTTGATGGAGAAGCACTTAAATTAGCGATTAAAGAATACAACCGTCGCCACAGACGTTTTGGCGGTGTATAAGGAGAAGGTATGACAAACGATTTACAGAAACGAGTGATATTTGGCGGCATTGCTCTAGCTATTTTCATTCCCTTTTTGTTGGCTGGTGGGATGGCATTTCAATTTTTTGTAGGCCTGTTAGCCATCATTGCTACGGCTGAATTGATTAAAATGCATCGCCTAGCACCCAATTCTATCGAGGGTGTCTTAGCTATGTTGGCCAGTTTAGTCTTGGCTCTTCCGCTCCAGAATTATCTGACATTTTTACCGACGGATGGAAATTACACAGCCTACGCCATTGTAGTATTTTTACTGCTTGGTTCGACGGTTTTTAATATCGGCCATTACAACTATTCAGATGTAGTCTTTCCAATTGCATCAAGTTTCTATGTTGGTATCGGCTTTCATAGTTTGATACTGGCTCGTATGGATGGGCTCAATAAAGTCTTCTTTGCCCTCTGTTTAGTCTGGGCAACAGACATTGGTGCCTACTTAATCGGTCGTCAGATTGGTCGGAGAAAATTATTGCCGAAGGTTTCACCGAATAAAACGGTTGAAGGCTTTGTAGGCGGTATTCTTTCTGCGGTGGTAGTTGCTATCATTTTCTTGATTGTCGATAAGTCCTTGTTGGCGGGCTATTCATTTGGCATGATGTTGTTGTTAGTTGTGATTTTCTCGATATTCTCACAATTCGGAGATTTAGTAGAAAGTGCTATTAAACGCCATTTTGGTGTGAAGGATTCTGGAAAAATTATTCCAGGACACGGTGGTATCCTGGATCGTTTTGACGGTATGATTTTTGTCTTTCCAATCATGCACTTCTTTGGATTATTTTAAGGAGGTACTATGAAGGGAATTTTAGCATTTATATTTATATTTGGTGTGATTGTGGTTGTCCATGAATTTGGTCATTTCTACTTTGCCAAGAAAGCTGGTATCCTTGTGAGGGAATTTGCGATTGGGATGGGTCCCAAAATTTTCGCTCATACAGGTAAGGATGGGACGCTTTACACCATCCGTATCCTTCCCCTAGGTGGCTATGTTCGAATGGCTGGATGGGGTGAAGATAAGACAGAGATTAAGACAGGTAGTCCTGCCAGCCTCAGCCTGAATGAAGCTGGTGTTGTGACGCGGATTAATTTGTCTGGTAAGCAACTGGATAGTCTCAGTTTGCCAATGAATGTAACCAGTTTTGACTTCGAGGAAAAATTGGAAATCACAGGCTTGGTCTTGGAAGAAAGCAAGACCTATAAGGTTGATCACGACGCCACGATTGTAGAGGAAGATGGAACAGAAGTTCGGATTGCTCCACTTGATGTTCAGTATCAAAATGCGACTGTCTGGGGGAAGTTGATAACCAACTTTGCTGGTCCCATGAATAACTTTATTTTAGGTATTTTCGTCTTTATTATGCTGATTTTTGCGCAAGGAGGGGTTGCAGATCCTACCAGTAATGCCGTTAGTATTACAGACGGTGGTGCCTTACAGAATGTAGGTCTGGTGACAGGTGATAAAATCTTGTCGGTCAATGGTCAAGCTACGGATACTTACACAGATATTGCTACAATCATTAGTCAGGCAGCCTCAGAAGCCTCTACAGCTCCAAGTTTTGATTTGGTTGTTGAACATGAGGGGACTGAAAAATCGCTCACAGTTACTGCTGAGAAGGTTGACGATAGCTACCGAATTGGAATTTCACCGATTTTAAAAACTGGTTTCCTTGATAAGATTATTGGGGGCTTCCAGCAAGCGGGTGCGACAGCAGTTATTGTTGTGACTGCCTTGAAAAACTTGATTGCCAATTTTGATGTTAAGCAATTGGGTGGACCTGTTGCCATTTATTCTGTCAGCAATCAGGCTGCTGCAAATGGTTGGGTTTCAGTCTTTAACCTGATGGCTATGCTATCAATCAATATCGGTATTTTCAATCTTATCCCTATTCCAGCCTTGGATGGTGGGAAGATTGTCATGAACATTCTAGAAGGTATTCGCAGAAAACCACTTAAACCAGAAACAGAATCCTATATCACGCTGGTAGGCGTTGCAATCATGGTTGTCCTCATGCTGGTCGTGACCTGGAATGATATTATGCGTGTATTCTTCTAAATAAAAACTCCAAAAGGAATTGAATGCGTGCTAAATGCAGGATGTTCTGAAAAATACGAAAAAGAAAGGAACAGAGAGTTTTCAGATTTGAACTCGAGCATCAGCGAGGGGGTTGAAAAGTTAATTCTTTGTCTTCCAATCAAGTAAACTACGAAAGGAACTGAACACGGGCTGAAACCTGTGTCTTCCTAACAACCAATGATGAAAGGAATTAAGGAGGTTCGTAATTGAACTCGGTCTAAAAACTCGGAAAATAGATAAACTGACTGATGTGCAAGCACATTGCGCCAGTTTCCTAATTTTCAGTCGTTTTTTACGACCTCCGTATCTTAACATGAAACAGTCTAAAATGATTATCCCTACTTTGCGGGAGATGCCTTCGGATGCGTCGGTGATTAGCCACGCTTTGATGTTACGTGCGGGCTATGTCCGTCAGATTTCTGCTGGTATTTACAGCTACTTGCCTTTGGCTAACCGTGTGATTGAAAAAGCAAAAAACATCATGCGTGAGGAGTTTGATAAGATTGATGCTATTGAATTTTTGGCACCAGCTCTCTTGTCAGCGGACATTTGGCGTGAGTCAGGTCGTTATGAAACTTATGGCGACGATCTTTACAAGCTCAAAAACCGCGAAGGTTCTGACTTTATCTTGGGACCAACTCATGAAGAAACGGTGACTCTTTTGGCGCGTGATGCGGTCCAGTCTTACAAGCAGTTGCCGCTTAACATCTACCAAATCCAATCTAAGTATCGTGATGAAAAACGCCCTCGTAACGGTCTTCTCCGTGGTCGCGAGTTCATCATGAAAGACGGTTACAGCTTCCATGCTAGTTATGAGAGCTTGGACCAGACCTACGATGACTACAAGGCGGCTTACGAGGCTATTTTCACTCGTGCAGGACTTGAGTTCAAGGCTATTATCGGTGACGGTGGTGCCATGGGCGGTAAGGACAGCCAGGAATTTATGGCCATTACACCAGACCGTACTGACCTGGACCGTTGGGTTGTCTTGGACAAGTCGGTTGCTTCTTTTGATGAAATCCCAGAGGATGTTCTTGAAGCAATCAAGGCAGAACTCTTGGCTTGGTCTGTGTCTGGTGAAGATACCATCGCCTACTCTAGCGAGTCTGGCTACGCTGCCAACCTAGAAATGGCAACTAGCGAGTACAAACCAAGCACAGCAGTTGTTGTTGAAGAAGACTTGGTTAAAGTTGCTACACCAGATGCTAAAACCATCGACGAAGTTGCTGCCTTCTTGAATGTCGCTGAAGAGCAAACCA
Organism: Streptococcus suis; assembly: GCF_029616525.1. Classification (GTDB taxonomy): domain Bacteria; phylum Bacillota; class Bacilli; order Lactobacillales; family Streptococcaceae; genus Streptococcus; species Streptococcus suis_AF. The sequence continues at coordinate 40,276 of NZ_JANFME010000011.1, forward strand.
TCAAAACCATGCTCTTTATGGCAGACGGTGAGCCAGTTGTTGCCCTCCTCGTCGGCAATGATCAAGTTAACGATGTCAAGTTGAAAAACCACCTTGGAGCAGATTTCTTTGATGTAGCAGGCCCAGCGGATGCTGAAAAAATCTTCGGTGCAGGTTTTGGTTCCCTTGGACCAGTTGGCTTGCCAGAAAACATCAAGATTATTGCAGACCGCAAGGTTCAAGATGTGAAAAATGCTGTTGTTGGTGCCAACGAAGACGGTTTCCACTACACAGGTGCCAATGCAGGGCGTGATTTCCAAGTGACTGAGTATGTGGATATTCGCGAAGTCAAGGAAGGCGAGCCTTCTCCAGATGGACACGGGGTTCTCAACTTTGCCCGTGGTATCGAAATTGGTCACATCTTCAAACTCGGTACACGCTATTCAGACAGCATGAATGCCAACATCTTGGATGAGAATGGTCGTTCTATGCCGATTATCATGGGATGCTACGGAATCGGTGTTAGCCGACTCTTGTCAGCCGTTCTTGAACAACACGCTCGCCTCTTTGTTAACAAGACACCAAAAGGCGAATACCGTTACGCTTGGGGGATCAACTTCCCTAAAGAATTGGCACCGTTTGATGTGCATTTGATTCCAGTCAATGTTAAGGACGAAGAAGCTATGGCCTTGACTCAGTCTATCGAAGCAAGTTTGGTTGGTGCAGGCTATGAAGTATTAACTGACGACCGTAATGAGCGTGTCGGCGTTAAGTTTTCTGACAGTGACTTGATTGGCTTGCCGATCCGTGTGACTGTTGGTAAGAAAGCAGCTGATGGCATCGTCGAAGTGAAAATCAAGGGCACAGGTGATACTGTAGAAGTCCATGTGGACCAACTCCTTGAAACCTTGCAAATCCTTACAACAGAAAATGAATAACAGAAAAAGACTTGGTTGATGATAGCCAAGTCTTTGTTGATAAAATAGGCTTGGTTCTAGTCACCCAAGCCTATTTTTTTATAACATATTTAGTAGGAGGTTATAGAGGATAGCTCCTGCGACTCCTCCAAGAATTGGGCCAGCAACTGGGATCCAGCTATAAGACCAGTCAGAATCTCCCTTGTTTGGAATTGGAAGGATGGCATGCATGATACGCGGACCTAAGTCACGAGCTGGATTGACTGCGTAGCCTGTCGTTGATCCTAGTGAGAAGCCGATTGCAAATACGATAAGTCCCACGATAATTGGGCCGAGGCCAGCGCTGACATTGTTAGGACCAATTGCAAGGATTCCCATGACTAAGACAGCTGTACCAAGAGCTTCGCCGAGCAAGTTTGAAGCTGTGTGACGAAGAGCTGGTCCAGTAGAGAAAGTAGCAAGGATTGTTCCGCTATCTTTTGTTTCCTGCCAATGTGGGTAGAAATGGAGATAGAGGATGATGGATGCCAACATTGCTCCAGCAAATTGGGCAAGTAGGAAGCCTGGGACTTGAGCCCATGGTAGGGAGCCGATAGATGCCATTGCGATAGTGACAGCTGGATTCAGGTGGGCAGGTCCAAAAATTCCTGATACGTAGACGGCAATTGTTACAGCGATGCCCCATCCTAGTACGATGGTCAGCCAGCCGCTATTTTCAGCCTTGGTTTTAGAGAGGATGCAGGATGCAACCACACCGTTTCCAAGTAAGACTAGTATGAAAGTTCCAAGTAATTCTCCAATCAGATTCATAATGCCCTCCTATTTATTGATTGTCAGTTCTTTTAATTGTTCAAGAATAGTCTCCAAGTCAGCTCCAGCCTGTAAGAGAGCTGCGGCAGTATAGCAACCTTCGACGACTGGTACGGTTTGGATAAGAATTTGTTTGTCTGTAAAATCGGCAGCAAGTTCCATGTTCATTCGGGCGCTACCTAGGTCGAAAAAGGCAAGGAGGGTATCAGCAGGGTTTGCTTCAACTCGCTCTTGTACGATTTCAAAGCTGGTACCGATGCTACCATCTTCTAGTCCGCCACAGTAGGTGATGGGAATATCTTTTGCGACTTCAGATACTAGGTCGATGATTCCCTGGGCCAAATTTTTTGAATGGGATACGAGTAAGATACCAACCTTTGTCATAGTCCTACCTCCAACATGGCTTCAAAGAGAAGTCCAGATGAGAAAGAGCCTGGATCAATGTGTCCAATAGACCTTTCCCCAACATAGGACGCGCGTCCCTTGGTCGCAACAATATCCTTTGTCCCTTGAACGGCTTTATGGATAATTTCCGTTGTCAGCTGGCTTTCTCTTAGGGCAGAAATAACAGGAATCCAAACATCCACCATGGTTTTTTCACCCAAATCGGCCTTGCCGCGTTTTTGGATCATCTCCAAACCTGCTTGAAGCGTGTCTGCCAAATCAGTGCCAGCTTGACTGGCTTTAGTAATACCCATAAAGGCAGAGCCGTAGAGAGGACCAGAGGCGCCGCCAACCTTGCTGAGAAGTTGCATGGCAACCACCTTAAAGACTTGGTCAGCAGTCTCATAGTCTTTTTCAGATAGCTCCTGCATGACGGCAGCCATTCCTCGCGCCATGTTGCCTCCGTGATCTCCATCTCCGATTGGAGAATCTAGCTCACTCAAATAATCTTTGTTTTCTTGAATTTTTTTGTTGAATGTCTCCATCCAGAGCAGTGCTTGTTTTGCATCCATAAGCGTTCTCCTACCAAGCGACAACTTCAACAGGAGCCTGTAAAGCGTCAATCCAGCTTGGGTCTTCTAGTTTGATTAAGGTCAATGACAGTCCAGCCATATCAATCGATGTCATGTAGTTACCGATTTTCTTGTAGTCAACGACCACGCCTTTTTTAGCCAGCAATTGAGCAACGTCGTTGGCAAAGACATATTGTTCCATGAGAGGAGTTGCGCCGAGACCGTTGATAAGGACACCATAGTGCTCGCCATCTTGAATATCAAAGCCTTCTGCCAATTTCTCAACCAATTCTTCAGCCAATTTAGCAGATGGTTGGAGTTTTTCTTTCTTATAGCCAGGTTCACCATGGATACCGACACCGTATTCAAATTCATCCTCTTCAAGGACGAAGCCTGGTTTGCCCACTTCTGGTACCGTAGCACCTGATAGGGCTAAGCCGATAGTCTTGATTTGTGGGACGAGACGGTCAGCCAGTTCCTTGATTTCTGCTAGAGATTTGCCCGTTTCTGCAGCGTGACCGAGAATCTTATGGACAAGGATGGTACCTGCTACACCACGACGACCTTGGGTATAGAGGCTATTTTCCACAGCGATGTCATCGTCCACGATGACACTGGCCACTTCGATGCCATCCATTTCCGCCAATTCTTGCGCCATCTCAAAGTTCATGATGTCGCCAGAGTAGTTTTTTATGACCATAAAGACGCCAGCTCCCTCGTCAGCAGCCTTGATGGCTTCCAAGATTTGGTCTGGTGTTGGTGAGGTAAATACTGCGCCACATACAGCGGCGGACAACATGCCCTTGCCGACAAAGCCTGCATGAGAAGGTTCGTGACCAGAGCCACCTCCTGAGATGATGCCGACTTTACCAGTTTTTTCAGCCTTGCGGATAATCACATCAAATCCATCGATACGCTCGACAAGATCTTGGTGCATAAAGACAAGTCCTTTTAACATTTCATCAACGACATGTTCGGGTTGATTGATAATTTTTTTCATGAGAAAACTCCTTTGTTTTTTGTTTGCGCTTTCATTCTACATTGTCCAAAAGAAAAAAGGAAGGGACAGATTGTCCAAAGTGTCCCTTTTGTTCCAAAGAAAAGCATGATAGGGTATAATAAAGAGGAAGCGAAAGGAAGTGACATATGCCAACCTCGTTGATTACAAAGAAAAGGATTGCAAAGGCTTTTAAAAAACAGCTATCCCAAAAATCCTTTGATAAAATCTCAGTTGTCGACATCATGCAGGAAGCAGGGATTCGTCGTCAAACCTTTTACAACCATTTTTTAGACAAGTATGAGTTGCTAGACTGGATATTTGAGACAGAATTGCAGGAGCAGGTAACTGACAATCTGACCTATATTAGTGGAATCAAGCTTCTGGATGAGCTCTTGTACTACATCGAGAGTAACCAATCTTTCTATAGGCAACTCTTTGAGATTAAGGGGCAAAATGATTTTGTCAGCTATTTAGAAGGCTACTTTATGGTTTTGATGGAGAAAATTATCAACGAGTACCAGCTCCAGGAGGGTAAAATGATTTCCCAACAGGATAAGCATTTTTTGATTCTCTATCATGCTAATGCTTGGATTGGACTGATAAAGGAAGGACTGACGCAGTCGCCTTGTCAGATTCACAGCTATTGGAAGCAAATGGTGGCTCTTGTTCGCAAGTCGTTTTTGATTTTGTAGGAGTTAATGTATGGTGTTTATTAGAAATAGACAGGCAACAATTATTGAAGATTATTTGGATGGTTTCTGTCGAACCAATCCTAAAGTGAAGAAAGTGAAGGGACTTCCGATTGTGCTTCAGAAAGTGCAGGATGACCATTTAGTTCCAATTATTTCAGGTGGTGGATCGGGGCACGAACCGGCACATATTGGATTTGTCGGTAAAGGAATGCTGACTGCAGCAGTATATGGTGAAATATTTACGCCCCCAACCGCTGAAGAAGTATTGGCAGCCATTCGTGCAGTAGATAAGGGCAAGGGAGTTTTTCTGATTGTAAAAAACTTTGAGGCAGACCTTGTCTCTTTTAGAAAAGCTATCGAATTGGCTCGGCAGGAGGGAATTGCAGTCAAGTACATCGTATCCCATGACGATATTTCGGTCGATACTAAAAATAATTTCCGTATGCGGCATAGGGGGCTTGCAGGGACCATTCTACTTCATAAGATATTAGGAGCTGCTGCGCTTACTGGCTATAGCTTGGATGAATTGGAACAGCTGGGACTGTCTCTGGCAACAGAGATTGCGACCATCGGTTTTGCAACCAAGTCGGCCTATTTGCCCAATGCTGCCCTGCCTTTGTTTGATTTGGAGGAGGGACAAATATCTTACGGCATCGGTATCCATGGAGAAGAAGGCTATCGGACCGTTCGTTTTGAATCCTCTGAGCAGTTAGCCAACGAAATTGTGAACAAATTAAAATTAAAATTCCGCTGGAAGGAGGGGGAAGACTATATTCTTCTGGTCAATAATCTTGGATCTATGTCTGAGGTTGAGCAAGGAATCTTTTTGAATGACATTTGCCAATTTCTAGAGCTAGAAGGTTTACAGCTTTCCTATATAAAAACAGGTAAATTTATGACCAGTCTTGATATGGGAGGAATTTCTGTCACCCTCTGTCATGTCAAGGATCAAAAATGGCTGGACTTTTTAGAGGCACCGACAGAAGCTGCGGCTTGGTAGGCTACCAATTTCTATAGAAATCAGATCTCTCAGGAAATGAACCTGAGAGTTTTTTCTTCCTGACTCAGGAAAAAATACCTCATTTATGGTAAAATGTTTCTAACGAACTACAAAGGAAATAAGTATGTCAGATAAGTTTCAACTCTTGCTACAACAAATCGGAATGCCTCTTGATGCACGACAATCAGGGGCTTTTTCGACTGCAACGATTGAGAAAGTAGTCTTGCACAAGGTTAGCAAACTTTGGGAATTTACCTTCCGTTTTGAAACCCCCTTGCCGCTCATGGACTATCAACTCTTCAAGGCTCGTTTGGCGACGGAGTTTGAAAAGGTGGGCAATAAGATTCAATTTTCTATTGTCAGCGATGCGGAGGCTTTTGAAGCTGGTTTGGTAGAAGCATATTATCCAGAAGCTTTTACGGAAGATTTGTGCCAGAGTGCAGGCTTCAAGGCTCTTTTTCAGCCATTAGAGGTGGCTTATAGAGATGGTGTTTTGTGGATAAAAGGTCCTGAAACCATTGACACAGATCATTTTCGGAAGAATCATCTGCCAAATCTTGTGGAGCAATACAAGCGATTTGGTTTTGGTAATCTTGCGGTGGACATTGAAGTTTGCCAGGAAATGACGCAGCAACAAGCGGAGATTTTCCATGCGCAAAATGCAGAAATTTACCAGCAGGCTAATGAAGAAAACTTGGCGGCCCTTGAACAACTAGCTCAAATGGCGCCACCACCAGAGGCAGCTCAGCCATTTGTCCCAGAATATAAGAAAAATCGTCCGGCCAAGGTCAATATTGAAAAGGCTGAGATTACGCCTATGATTGAGGTGGATAGCGAGGAGAATCGGATTGTCTTTGAGGGTCTCGTCTTTGAGGTCGAGCAGAAGACGACCAAGACGGGGCGGGTCATTATCAACTTTAAGATGACCGACTATACTTCGTCCTTCACCTTGCAGAAGTGGGCTAAGAATGAGGAAGAGGCTCAGAAGTTTGATATGGTCAAAAAGGGAAACTGGCTGCGGGTACGTGGAAATGTGGAAACCAATAATTTCACCCGAGATTTGACTATGAACGTACAGGAGGTCCAAGAGGTCAAGAAGGAAATTCGCAAAGATCTCATGCCTGAGGGTGAGAAGCGGGTTGAGTTTCATGCCCATACCAACATGTCCACTATGGATGCCCTGCCTGCTGTTGAGGACTTGGTGGCGCGTGCGGCAGCCTGGGGACACAAGGCGGTGGCCATTACCGACCACGGCAATGTCCAGTCCTTCCCCCATGGCTATCATGCTGCCCGTAAAGCTGGGATTAAGCCCCTCTTCGGGATGGAGGCTAATATTGTCGAGGACTCTGTGCCCATTGCTTACAACGAAGCAGATGTAGTCCTGTCTGATGCCACCTATGTGGTCTTTGACGTGGAAACAACCGGCCTCTCTGCAGTCAACAATGCCCTGATTCAGATTGCGGCGTCTAAGATGCACAAGGGCAATATCATTGCAGAATTTGATGAGTTTATCGATCCAGGTCATCCGCTCAGTCAATTTACAACAGATCTGACAGGAATCACAGATGAGCATGTGCGTGGTTCTAAACCTCTAGAACAAGTCCTGCGTGAGTTTCAAGATTTCTGTCAAGATTCCGTCATGGTTGCCCACAACGCGACCTTTGACGTTGGCTTTATGAATGTCAACTATGAACGAGCAGGCTTACCTCTTATTAGCCAGCCTGTCATTGATACCTTGGAATTTGCTCGTAACCTTTACCCCGACTTTAAGCGTCATGGTTTAGGTCCTCTCACCAAGCGGTTTGGTGTTGCTCTTGAACACCACCACATGGCCAACTACGATGCGGAGGCGACAGGGCGCCTGCTCTTCATCTTCCTAAAAGATGCTCTGGAGAAGCACAATTTGACCAATCTCAACCAGCTAAATACGGAGCTGATTGCGGAGGATTCCTATAAGAAGGCTCGTGTCAAGCATGCCACGCTCTATGTGATTAACCAGGTTGGTTTGAAAAATATGTTCAAACTGGTCTCTCTTTCCAATACCAAGTATTTTGAGGGAGTTCCACGTATTCCACGGACCGTTCTCAATGCCCATCGTGAAGGTTTAATATTGGGAACAGCCTGTCAAGAGGGTGAGGTCTTCGATGACTTGCTCTCCAAAGGGATAGATGAAGCGGTTAAAACGGCAGCCTATTATGATTTTATCGAAGTTATGCCACCTGCCCTATATGCTCCCATGATTGCCAAGGAGCAGTTTAAGGACATGGCAGAGATTGAAGAGACTATCAAGCAGTTGATTGAGGTAGGACGTAGGGCAGGTCTGCCTGTTCTGGCGACTGGAAATGTCCACTATATTGACCCAGAAGAGGAAATTTATCGGGAAATCATTGTTCGTGCTCTAGGTCAAGGGGCACCGATTAACTGGACCATCGGAAATGGTGAAAACGCTCAGCCAGCTCCACTGCCTAAGGCTCACTTTAGAACGACTAGCGAGATGTTGGACGAGTTTGCATTCTTGGGAGAAAGTCTGGCCCGTGAGATTGTCATTACCAATCCCAATGCCATGCTGGATCGGTTTGAAGATGTTCAGGTGGTTAAGACCGACCTCTATACGCCTTATATCGAAAAGGCCGAGGAAACGGTTGCGGAATTGACCTATCAGAAAGCCTTTGAAATTTATGGCAATCCTCTTCCAGATATTATCGACCTGCGGATTGAGAAGGAATTGACGTCCATTCTGGGTAATGGATTCGCCGTGATTTACTTGGCGTCGCAGATGTTGGTGCACCGTTCCAACGAGCGGGGCTACCTGGTGGGTTCACGGGGGTCTGTCGGCTCCAGTTTCGTTGCAACCATGATTGGGATTACCGAAGTAAACCCTATGCCTCCTCACTATGTCTGTCCAAATTGTCAACACAGTGAATTTATCACAGATGGTTCCTATGGTTCAGGTTTTGACCTGCCAGACAAGGATTGTGAAAAGTGTGGGACTAAGTATAAAAAAGATGGACAGGACATTCCTTTCGAGACCTTCCTTGGTTTCGATGGAGACAAGGTTCCCGATATTGACTTGAACTTCTCAGGGGATGACCAACCTTCTGCCCATTTGGATGTTCGGGATATTTTCGGTGAAGAAAATGCCTTCCGTGCAGGAACGGTAGGTACGGTAGCTGCTAAGACTGCCTATGGTTTTGTCCGAGGCTATGAGCGGGATTATGGCAAATTCTACCGTGATGTAGAAGTAGAACGCTTGGCTGCTGGTGCGGCTGGGGTCAAACGGACGACTGGTCAGCACCCAGGGGGAATTATCGTATTCCCTGACTACATGGATGTCTATGACTTTACACCTGTTCAGTATCCTGCCGATGATGTGACGGCCAACTGGCAGACTACCCACTTTAACTTCCACGATATTGATGAAAACGTCTTGAAGCTTGATGTCCTGGGACACGATGATCCGACCATGGTTCGCAAGTTGCAGGACTTGTCAGGTATCGATCCGCAGACCATTCCTGCTGACGACAAGGGAGTAATGGCCCTCTTTTCGGGTACGGAAATTCTGGGAGTTACTCCAGAGCAGATTGGGACACCGACAGGTATGCTAGGCATTCCTGAGTTTGGAACCAACTTTGTACGTGGAATGGTGGAGGAAACCAAGCCGACCACCTTTTCGGAACTCTTGCAGCTGTCTGGTCTATCCCACGGTACAGACGTATGGTTGGGCAATGCCCAGGACTTGATTAAGGCAGGAATTGCCGATCTATCCACGGTTATCGGTTGTCGGGATGATATCATGGTTTATCTCATGCACGCAGGTTTGCCACCCAAGATGGCTTTTAACATCATGGAACGGGTGCGGAAAGGGATGTGGCTCAAGATTTCTGAGGAAGAGCGAAATGGCTACATTCAAGCCATGAAGGATAACAAGGTGCCAGACTGGTACATCGAATCCTGTGGAAAAATCAAGTACATGTTCCCTAAAGCCCACGCGGCTGCCTACGTTATGATGGCCCTGCGGGTTGCCTACTTCAAGGTTCATTATCCAATCTACTATTACTGTGCCTATTTCTCCATTCGTGCCAAGGCCTTTGATTTGGCAACCATGTCAGGTGGCTTGGAACGAGTCAAGGCCAAGATGGAAGAAATCGCCCTCAAGAAGAAAAACAATGAAGCTTCGAACGTTGAGCAGGACCTTTACACCACCTTAGAATTGGTAAATGAAATGCTGGAACGTGGCTTCAAGTTCGGGAAATTGGACCTTTACAAGTCTCATGCGACCGACTTCTTGATTGAAGATGATACTCTCATCCCACCATTTGTTGCCATGGATGGCCTTGGGGAGAACGTTGCTAAGCAGGTGGTTGCTGCGCGTGCAGAGGGAGAATTCCTCTCCAAGACAGAACTCCGTAAGCGTGGTGGATTGTCAGGTACACTGGTCGAAAAAATGGATGAAATGGGCATCCTCGGTAAAATGCCAGAGGACAACCAGCTCAGTCTCTTTGATGATTTGTTTTAAACTTGTTCACTGTTTCTTTTGGAAGCAGTGAATTTTTTTTAAAAATGAAGTCAAACCTCTTGACTAATGTTGTTGATAGGTATATAATCTCTACATAGTGATAAAAACTACTATGTAGTAACAATAAGAAAAGAGGAAACTATATGTCAAATTTTGCAAAACTTCAAGAAACTCGCCGTTCAATCTACGCACTTGGTAAAGACTTGCCAGTATCAAATGAAGAAGTGGTCGCACTTGTTGAGAAAGCCATGAAAGAAGCTCCATCAGCTTTCAACTCACAATCTAGCCGGGCCGTTGTATTGTTCGGTGCAGAATCAGACGCATTCTGGAACGAAATTGCCTACAGCGAATTGGAAAAAGTAACACCTGCAGAAGCGTTCGAAGCTACAAAAGGTCGCTTAGCTGGCTTTGCGGCTGGTGCTGGTACTATCTTGTTCTTCGAGGACCAAGATATTGTCAAAGGCTTGCAAGAAAGCTTCCCACTTTACGCTGAAAACTTCCCAATCTGGTCTGAACAAGCTCACGGTATCAACTTGTACGCAGTATGGTTGGCTTTCGCTGAGAAAAATATCGGTATGAATGTACAACACTACAACCCATTGGTTGATGCACAAGTTGCTGAAAAATACGGTATCCCAGCTAACTGGAAACTCCGTGCCCAAGCACCATTCGGTAGCATTGCAGCTCCAGCAGCAGACAAAGACTACATGGCGGATGCTGACCGTGTAAAAGTTTTTGGTAACTAATACTCTGCGAAAATTGGAAATATCCGTTGTCAGTCTGTCCAGGTGAGTGTAAGACTGTCGGATAGAATCTGAGACTTCCTGTATCAGCAGGAAGTTTTTTTGTCAGTCTAGCTTCAAAATATGATACAATAATAGGGTATTTCAAAGTACAAAGGAGAAAAAAATGGTACTACCAAATTTTAAAGAAAATCTTGCAAAATACGCTAAACTCTTAGTTTCAACAGGTATCAATGTCCAACCTGGTCACACGGTTCAATTGACTATCGGTGTAGAACAGGCTGAGTTGGCTCGTTTGATTGTCAAAGAAGCTTACGCTCACGGTGCTAAGGAAGTCTTGGTCAACTGGTTGGACGATGTGATTGCGCGTGAACGTTTGGTCAATGTTGATGTGGAACTCTTGGAACAAGTTCATCCACAACGTATCACTGAAATGAACTATCTCTTGGAGCGTAAGGCCAGCCGTTTGGTTGTCTTGTCAGAAGATCCAGGTGCTTACGATGGCGTTGATCCAGAGAAATTGTCTCGCAACGCTCGTGCACTCAGCCAGGCTTTGAACCCAATGCGGCAAGCATCCCAAGCTAACAAAATCAGCTGGACACTCGGTGCAGCCTCTGGTTTGGAATGGGCCAAAAAAGTCTTCCCAAATGCAGCGTCTGACGAAGAGGCAGTGGACCTCCTTTGGGACCAAATCTTCAAGACTTGCCGTATCTACGAGGAAGATCCAATCAAGGCTTGGGAAGAGCACGAAGCACGCTTGGTGGCTAAGGCTAAGGTGCTTAACGACGAGCAGTTTGTCAAATTGCACTACACAGCACCAGGAACTGACCTCGTTCTCGGTATGCCGAAGAATCACTTGTGGGAAGCGGCTGGTTCGGTCAATGCCCAAGGTGAACACTTTATTGCCAACATGCCAACAGAAGAGGTCTTCACAGCACCTGACTACCGTGTGGCAGACGGTTACGTAACGTCTACAAAACCACTCAGCTACAACGGTAACATCATCGAAGGCATCAAGGTAACCTTCAAAGATGGTGAAATCGTGGATGTAACGGCTGAAAAAGGCGATGAAGTCATGAAGAAATTGGTCTTTGATAATGCTGGTGCTCGCGGTCTCGGTGAGGTTGCACTTGTGCCAGATAAGAGTCCGATTTCTCAATCAGGCGTGACCTTCTTCAATACTCTCTTTGATGAAAATGCCTCAAACCACTTGGCGATTGGTCAAGCCTATGCCTTCTCTATCGAAGGTGGTACGGAAATGAGCCAAGAAGAGCTCAAAGAAGCTGGTCTCAACCGCTCAGATGTTCACGTGGACTTCATGATTGGTTCTAACAAGATGAACATTGACGGTATCCGCGAAGACGGTACCCGTGTGCCAATCTTCCGTGATGGTGAGTGGGCGATTTAATGATATATGTATAAGACTGGGCAACCAGTCTTATTTTGTAAGAATAGGAGGAAAACAAGATGTTAACAAGTATTATCGCAGGTGCCATTATTGGCTTGATTGCAGGCGCTCTTACTTCATCAGACGACCGTCGTGGTTGTCTTGGAAATATCATCCTTGGACTTGCTGGTTCGTGGATTGGACAGTTGCTCTTTGGTGATTGGGGTCCACAGTTTGCTGGTATGGCCCTGGTACCGTCAGTCTTTGGAGCAGTATTGCTGGTGGCGATTTTTAGCAGCTCAAGGCGGAATTAAACACCTGAACCGTGCTTCAATTGGAGCATGGTTTTCTATTATCTGGATTTGTACGAATTGCCGTATTGTTCGGATTTTTCAGAAAATTTCCATTTTTCTGTTGACAAGTGAAAAAAAGTAAGGTATCATTGTAAACAATTAAGAACCTGTATTCACAAGTGAAGTGCTTGTATATAAGAGATAGTTTTTCGCTAATCAAGGCAGTTTTTTGAGGGAATACTGACGTATTTTGAAAAAAACTAACGATGAGTAGCTGAAATACTAGCCTTAGATGGAAGTGCTGAACTGTGAATACCGGTTCCAGAATACTGAAAGGAAAAAGTCAAATGAAACCTGTCACTACAAAATTCTTTGCTTTGTTGTTGCGACGGTCGGGCTAGTGCTGAAAGAATGCATTAGTCCTGTTTGGCTTACCAAGCGGGCGCTGTTGACAACATCTCGCAGGTAATAGTCCTCGAGGTGTTTTCTTTTTCTTAGTATACTTTGAAAACTAAGAAAGAGAACCTAATGTCATTTAAAGTTTGTATTGTTTAGAAAGGTATTCTTATGCGTATGATTGAATTTTTAGATACGACTTTACGAGATGGTGAACAGACGCCAGGTGTGAATTTTTCTATCAAGGAAAAAGTGACCATTGCCAAGCAGTTGGAAAAATGGGGGATTTCTGCTATTGAAGCGGGTTTCCCAGCGGCCAGTCCTGATTCGTTTGAAGCGGTTCGTCAGATTGCGGCAGCGATGACCAAGACGGCTGTGACAGGTTTGGCTCGGTCAGTCAAATCAGACATTGATGCTTGTTATGAGGCTCTGAAAGATGCCAAGTATCCGCAGATCCATGTTTTCATTGCGACCAGCCCCATTCACCGTGAATTTAAACTTCAAAAGTCCAAAGAAGAAATTTTGGCGCAAATCACTGAACATGTCAGCTATGCCCGTGAGCGTTTTGAGGTGGTGGAATTCTCGCCAGAGGATGCGACGCGGACGGAGTTGGATTATTTGCTAGAAGTTGTGCAGACAGCGGTAGATGCTGGTGCGACCTATATCAACATTCCAGATACAGTCGGCTTTACGACACCTCAGCACTACGGAGAAATTTTCCGTTACTTGACAACAAACGTCAAATCGGACCGTGAGATTATTTTCAGTCCACATTGCCACAATGACCTAGGAATGGCTGTTGCCAATACCCTTTCAGCCATTAAAAACGGTGCCGGTCGTGTTGAGGGAACTATCAACGGTATCGGTGAGCGAGCAGGGAATGCGGCCCTTGAAGAAGTAGCTGTTGCCCTTGAGATTCGGAAAGATTTCTATGATGTGACTAGTCCGATTGTTCTTAAGGAAACCCTAAATACTTCGGAATTGGTCTCTCGCTTTTCTGGGATTGCCATTCCACGCAATAAGGCGGTGGTCGGTGGAAATGCTTTCTCACATGAATCTGGTATCCATCAGGATGGTGTCTTGAAAAATCCATTGACCTATGAAATCATTACACCTGAGTTGGTAGGGGTCAAGAAAAATTCTCTGCCACTAGGTAAATTATCTGGTCGCCACGCCTTTGTGGAAAAGCTGAAAGAATTAGACTTGTATTTTGAAGAAGGAGACGTTGCTAGCTTGTTTGCTCGTTTCAAAAACCTGGCAGACAAGAAAGAAAAAATCACGGACGCAGATATTCGTGCCTTGGTAGCTGGGACAGAAATCAGCAATCGTGATGGTTTCCAATTTAAAGATTTGCGTTTGGATAGTCAGTCTGACGGAAGTATTCAGGCTCAGGTCATCTTCATCAATCAAGATGAGGAAGAAGTGGTTGTTGTGGAGTCAGGCAAGGGTTCGATTGAGGCTGTCTTTAATGCCATTGACCAATTCTTCCAGCAGGAAATCAGCTTAGAACGCTACCATATCGACGCCATTACCGATGGAATTGATGCCCAGGCGCGTGTGCTTGTCGCTGTAGAAAACAAGCCAACAGAAACCGTCTTTAACGCCTCTGGTATTGACTTTGACGTATTGAAAGCTTCTGCAATTGCCTATATTCATGCCAATGTCATGGTACAGAAAGAAAATAGCGGACAGATGGATAAGAAACTATCTGAGAAAGAGTTGCCAACTAGCTAGGAGGAAATATGACGAAAAAAATTGTAGCCTTGGCTGGTGATGGAATCGGTCCTGAAATCATGGAGGCTGGCCTAGCAGTCCTCGATGCTGTTGCTGGGCAAGTAGGATTTGATTATGAGATTGAGGAGAGAGCTTTTGGTGGCGCTGGGATTGATGCGGCTGGCCATCCTCTACCAGATGCTACCTTACAAGCCTGCCGTCAGGCGGATGCGATTTTGTTAGCAGCTATCGGTAGTCCTCAATATGATAATGCAGCTGTTCGACCAGAACAAGGCCTGCTTCAACTTCGGAAGGAATTGGGTCTCTTTGCCAATATCCGTCCGGTCAAAATTTTTGATAGCCTGAAAGACTATTCTCCTCTGAAAGCCGACCGGCTGGATGGTGTGGATTTGGTCATGGTACGGGAGTTGACAGGTGGGATTTATTTTGGAGAGCATATTCTGGAAACAGACCAAGCCAGCGATAGCAATACCTATCAAGCTGAGGAAATCGAACGAGTTGTCCGCTCTGCCTTTGACCTAGCCCAAAAAAGACGAAAAAAAGTCACCAGCATTGATAAACAAAATGTACTGGCGACGTCAAAATTGTGGCGGAAGGTAGCGGATGAGGTGGCTAAGGACTACCCAGATGTGACCTTGGAGCACCAGTTGGTGGATAGTGCAGCCATGCTTTTGATTACCAATCCTAGTCGATTTGACGTCTTGGTGACGGAAAATCTTTTCGGAGATATTTTGTCGGATGAAGCCAGCGTATTAACAGGAACGCTAGGGGTTCTGCCTTCTGCTAGTCATGCGGTAGCAGGTCCTAGTCTCTACGAACCTATCCATGGTTCGGCACCGGATATTGCCGGTCAGGGCATTGCCAATCCTGTCAGTATGATTCTATCTGTTGCCATGATGCTGGAAGAAAGTTTTGATTTGGTCCAAGCTGGTCAAACCATTCGCCAAGCCGTTGAAGCGGTCTTTACACAGGGGATTTTTACTAAAGATCTAGGTGGTGCTGCCTCTACCAAAGAAATGACTGAGGCCATTATTGCCCAGATTGGAGGTGGGTAGATATGAGTGGCAAATCTATTTTTGATAAGCTCTGGGACCGCCATGTGATTACAGGGCAGGAAGGTCAGCCCCAGCTCCTTTATGTAGACCAGCACTATATCCATGAGGTAACCAGTCCCCAAGCCTTTGATGGTCTGCGAGAGGCTGGACGTCAGGTCCGTCGGCCGGAATTGACCTTTGGTACATTTGACCATAATGTTCCAACGGTTAATGTTTATGATATTCGTGATGTCATTTCCAAGGCACAGATGGATGCCTTAGCTCGCAATGTGGTGGAATTTGGTATTCCACATGCGCCACATGGATCTGCCAATCAAGGCATTGTCCATATGGTGGGTCCAGAGACTGGCTTGACCCAGCCTGGGAAATTCATCGTCTGTGGAGATAGCCATACGGCAACCCACGGAGCTTTCGGGGCTATTGCCTTTGGGATTGGGACAACAGAAGTAGAGCATGTCTTTGCGACTCAAACCCTGTGGCAGGTCAAACCCAAAAAGCTCTTAGTACGGTTTACTGGTAAGCCGAAAAAGGGGATATACTCCAAGGATTATGTCTTAGCATTGATTGCTAAGTATGGTGTGGCACTGGGGGTTGGCTATGTAGTCGAGTATGTGGGTGAGGCTATTGAAGCTCTGACCATGGAAGAACGGATGACGATTTGCAACATGTCTATCGAGTTCGGATCCAAGATGGGGATTATGAACCCAGATCAAACCACTTTTGATTATCTAGCGGACAAGGAAAAACGCCCCAAAGACTTTGAGGCGGCGGTTGCTGATTGGAAAACCTTGGTATCCGACCCGGACGCAGTTTATGACAAGGTCATCGAGATGGATGTTTCGAATCTAGCACCGATGGTAACATGGGGAACCAACCCTTCCATGGGAGTCTCCTTTGATGAGACCTTTCCTGAAGTTCGCGATATGAATGATGAACGAGCGTATAAGTACATGAACTTACAGCCTGGACAAAGTCCAAAGGACATCGAAATTGGCTATGTTTTCCTGGGGTCCTGTACCAATGCCCGTCTTTCTGACTTGCAGGTGGCCGCGAAGATTGTTGAAGGCAAACGTGTGGCAGATCATGTGACTGCAATTGTGGTTCCGGGATCGAGACCGGTTAAGTCGGCCGCAGAAGCACTAGGCTTAGACAAGATCTTCTTGGAAGCTGGCTTTGAATGGCGGGATCCGGGTTGCTCCATGTGTCTGGGGATGAACCCAGACAAGGTGCCGACAGGTGTCCACTGTGCATCAACTAGTAACCGAAACTTTGAGGATCGACAGGGTGTTGGATCACGAACCCACCTGTGCAGCCCAGCCATGGCAGCAGCGGCAGCTATTGCAGGTCGCTTTGTAGATGTTCGTGAATTGGAGGTGGTCTGATGGAAAAGTTTACAATCTACTCTGGGACGACCGTTCCGCTCATGAATGACAACATTGATACCGACCAGATTTTGCCCAAGCAGTTTCTCAAGCTGATTGACAAGAAGGGTTTTGGCAAGTACCTCATGTATGAGTGGCGTTATTTGGATAACAAGTACACTGAGGACCCTGATTTTATCTTTAATACGGCACCATATCGTCAGGCAACGATCTTGATTACAGGGGATAACTTCGGAGCAGGTTCTTCTAGGGAACACGCTGCTTGGGCTCTGGCAGATTATGGCTTCAAGGTCATCATTGCAGGCTCCTTTGGGGATATTCATTACAACAATGACCTCAACAATGGCATTCTGCCCATTATCCAGCCCAAAGAAGTCAGGGACCAACTAGCTCAGTTGGCTCCAGATCAGGAAATCACGGTTGACTTGACAGATCAGTTGATACGGACGCCTTTTGGGGAATTCCCATTTGACATCGAACAGGACTGGAAACACAAATTACTCAACGGTCTAGATGATATTGGGATTACCCTTCAGTATCAGGATTTGATTGAGGAGTATGAGAGGAATCGGCCAAGTTACTGGCAGGAATAAAATAAAGATTAGAAAACAAGCAGGTCGCTCTGCTATGGAACAAAAGAAAAGAGGAAATTATTATGACGAAACAAATTCACTGGGATGGCGCACTTTCACAAGAAGGTTTTGATATTATCAAGGGTGAGGGAGGCGTGATTGTTTGTCCGACTAAGGTTGGTTACATCATCATGACTGCTGACAAGGCTGGCTTGGAGCGGAAGTTTGACGCTAAAGAGCGCAAGCGTAATAAGCCAGGCGTGGTCCTTTGTGGTAGCATGGAAGAGCTTCGTGAGTTGGCTCAGTTGACTCCTGAGATTGATGCTTTCTACCAAAAACATTGGGATGAGGATATTTTGTTGGGTTGTATCCTGCCGTGGAAACCAGAGGCTTATGCCAAGTTGCAAGCTTACGGCGATGGTCGTGAAGAGTTGATGACCGACGTACGTGGTACTTCATGCTTTGTCATCAAGTTTGGTGTAGCTGGCGAGCAGATTGCTAAGGAAATGTGGGAAAAAGAAGGCCGTATGGTCTATGCGTCGTCTGCTAACCCGTCAGGTAAGGGAAATCGTGGTAAGGTAGAAGGTATCGGTGAGCGTATCGCGTCTAAAGTAGACTTGATTATCGAGGCGGATGACTATGTGGCATCTATCCAGCCAGACAAGACCATTGAAACCCGCTATGAGCAAGGCGTTATGGTGTCTATGGTAGACAAAGATGGTAAACTCATTCCAGAACAAGGCGCGGATAGCCGTTCTATCAGCCCATGCCCAGTTGTCATCCGTAAGGGTCTGGACATTGATAAAATCATGATGCACTTGTCTGACCATTTCAACTCTTGGGACTACAGACAAGGGGAATATTACTAAGATATCGTCATTTAGTTTATCTTTTATTACGTCGACGAACGAGGAAACTCCGTTTCCTTATTTCCAACTTCAAATAATTTCATCATTAGAGAACTCGCCTCGCTGTACTCTGCAGAGGTGACTTGCTCCGCAAGTGCTATTTCCAACCTCTAACTGTCTCCCAGACAGTTAGAGCTAGTACTAAAAGCAAACTGAAGACTATAAACTATAAATAGGAACGATCCGAAAGGGTCGTTTTTTCGTACTCACATAAAAAACTGACCGAAGATTTCAGTCAGTTTGATGCTGTTTGATAAGAAATTGGAGGTTGTCGACTAGCCTTTTCTCGTCTGTCAGTTCTAAGATTTGTAACCCTTTTTCCACCAGTTCTTGCTTGTTTTGGGCTATGCCTAGGTAAACATAGGCACGGGCTAGTTGGTCATAGCGTTTTTCTTGCTTGGCTAGGTCCATGAGTTTGGTGGCAAAAAAAGTAGACTTGTTGTACTGTCTTTGTTCCAAGAAAAAATAAGAAAGAGACTGATAGTATGACAGTATGGTGGGCTGGATTCGCTTGTAATCCTTGTATTTTTCCAATCGTTTTAGAAGAAGATTAGCAGTTTCTTCAAGGCTATCAAGTGAAGAAATCTTGGACAGAAGAGTACCTACTAAGATAATATCGTTATGGTACCAGTTATCATATCGTTCCAATTCTGACCAGAGGAGTTTGGACAGGGTTTCAGCTTCGTCGGAAAGCTGGGTGATAGAAGAACTTTTTCGGACAGCTACAACGGTCTCCAGGAGGAGGCACTTTCTGTGAATAGGAATATCATTGGGTTCTTTTTTCAAATGGTCCTGGCAACGCTTTATCAAATCCTCCATGGTCTTCGTGGTCGGATTTCTGAGATTATCTATATCATAGAGCAGTTGTTGGCGTTGGCTGGGCTGGTAGTAGTTACAGAGGTATTCAAACTCCTCGAAGGTCATATCAACTTGCTTGAGCAAGAACCGCATGAGCTCATAGCTAGGAATGGTTTGATTTTTCTCGAAGCGAACCAAGGTCGTCCGATTGAGATAATCCCCACAAATCTGCTCCTGACTCAAATGCTTACTTTCCCGAATGCTCTTATAAACACTTCCGTAATCCCACCGCATAACCTACTCCTTGGAAAATGTGATTATTTGCAACAAAACGAATTAACTTTATAAAAATAGTATATCATAATAATGTAGAAATATTTTTTTTGTATATAGAAAATAGGTTGATGAAAGGAGTAACCTAATGAAACAGCTTGATAAAAATACCTTATTTTTAAGTGCAGTTATTGTTCTTTCGTGTAGTGTCCTATTATTTCATATGGACCCGATTCAGATTGTAGATAGAGAGATTTGGCTCTGGCTACATTCATTTATTCATGTGCTATTTTTAAAACCTGTTGCTAGTCTAGGTTTTCTTATGGGGCTTTATCTGCTATACAAGGCTCTCAAGAAGTAGTCTAGCTAACTAAGCTGATGAAAGTCTGCTACACCGCTCTGCCATTTCCCAAAGAAAGGAGTTTCTATGCTAAAAGTAGTTGATGTCTGTAAGCGATACGGTGCCCACCAGGTCTTGTCCTATGTGTCCTTTGAGTTGCAAGCGGGGGACTTGGTTGCCCTAGTCGGTCCCAATGGTGTGGGAAAATCCACTCTGTTGAATATCATCAGCAACACAGAAACCGCTGACCGTGGGTCGGTAACCATCAATGGTCGTCCCAATAGTGACCGAGCGATTTTTCAAGATATGTCTGTCATGTTGGATGCCCAAGCCCTTTATCCACAGTTGACGGGTTATGACCATCTGACCTATGTGGCTGCCACCCACAAGCTGGGGAAAAAGGAAGTGGATGGGCTGGTGGAAGAATTGGGGATGGGCTACTATGTCAAAAAGCGGGTGGCTGGCTATTCCATGGGCATGAAGCAGAAATTGCTCTTTGCCATGGCTGTACTTCCCAAGCCCAAGCTCTTGTTGCTGGATGAACCCCATATCGGCTTGGATCCAACCAATATCATTCAACAGCGGGAATTTCTTCTAAACCTACAAGCAGAAGGGGTTGCCATTTTGCTTTCTTCACACCATCTGTCGGAGATTGAGAAGCTGACTAATCAGGTTTATTTCCTCAAGGCCAGCAAGTTGATTGCCACAGAAGTGGAGTTAACGGCTGATTATGATTACCATCTTGCTGTGGAAAACTCCAAGCAGGTTCAGGAATTTTTACGGGATTATCCTCAACTCTTGTGGAAAAAGGCAGAGCAGGGTCTGGTGGAAATCTTCTTGCCTGAGAGAGATTTGCTAGATTGTTTGGATCGTATTCCAATCCAGCAGGTGGCTGGTCTTACAAAAGCCAGCGACTATATGGAATCCCTCTATCGTGATCTCTACGTGGAGGAAGGTGGTGAGGGAACATGAGGCTGAACTTTGAAATCAAGAAAATTCTCTGGTCACCTCTCTACTGCTTGCTCGTGCTGGGTTTTCTGGGTCTGGCCTACCTTCCTATTTCTCAGCGCCAAGTCCACCAAGCGACCTATGTGGAAACTTATAAAGAAGAACTGAGTGAATTGGCTAGTGTCTTGGCAGATATAAAAATTGAGGAGGGGTCAGAAGAAACACCGCGGATGGTGGGCTTGAAATCCGATATAGAAAGTGTCGGTCAGGCCTTGGATGAGGGAAAGTTTGAAGCTATCCCCAACTACCGCAAACTCATGTATCAGGATTTGGACTATTTTATCAGTCGCAATCGACAGCTTTTTCAAACGCGGCAATCCTTGACGCTTAGTGAGGTCGAGCGTTTGGCCAGATGGAATGACTGGTTGCTTGCCTACCAATTGCCTGATGGTCCTGAAAACAAGGCCTGGTCAACAGGGCGTATTGTTCAAGCCTACTTAGAAAGTTTGTTTGGTTTTCTTCCTGTATTTTTGGTGCTTGGTTTTCTACTTGCCAATCAGCTGGCGGAAAAGACATTTGCGCATCAAGTTTGGCAGTTGCGGCAATGGGATAGTCTGAGTTTGCAGGGGGTCAGGCGTTTGGCTGCTTCCTTGCTTTCGCTTCTGCTGGCTGTGGGGATAGGTTTGCTCTTTATCCTGGTCTATGATGGGCTGACAGGTCAGTTGGATCCATCTAGTTTTCAAGCTCCTGTTGAGATTTTGGGTCAGAGTCAGTTGATAGGCTCTTGGCTTTACGGGCTTATCTTGCTTGGTTTTTGGCTAGTCTTGCTTCTAGCTGTTCGCCTACTTTTTGGATTTTTGGACCACTTGTTAGCCAGTCGGCTGACTTTTGTGGTGACGGGGTTACTGTTAGCTCTGGGGCTTTCCTATCAGGCAGGTGCAGTAGCAGGTTGGTCAGGTCAAATTCTGCCCTTGCTTGCCTTTCCTGGTTTTTTAGACACAGCTGCATTTTCACAGGTCTTTGTAGCGGTGGATGTCTTGCTCCTGCTGACCATTGGGCTTTTCCTTGCTTATTATGCGCTGACAGAAAAGAAAAGGCTGGTCCTGACCGTGGGGCATCAGAAGGAGTTAGACACAGGGCGTTTGGACAAGGCTTGGTCTTTTGATGTTCTCATCCTTAGTCGGCTCAATTCTTGGAAGGGGCTCGTCTTAGGAAACTTGCTCTTAGCTCTGCTATTTTCCTTACTGACGGGACTAGAAAAGCAAGAGGTTGCCCAGGAGGAGAGGGTTTCGATGGAGTTGGTTGCCCATTCCTATGAGCAAGATGGGGTCTATGTGGAGAGTTTGCAGTCGGAAATCAACCGTCTGAGGCAGTTGGTCAAAGAGGACGCGAGCTATCAGGAGGAGTTGGAGCTGAGGGTTAGTCTCTTGCAAGAATACCGTGTCTATAAGGACCTCTATGTTAAGCAATGGCAGGTATATCAGGCCAATCCCAAGGCTCTGCCCGCTAGTCACCTTGCTATGCTGGAGGCAGAGCAGGTCTATCTATGGGCTAGAGAGGAGAAGGCTTTTGCCAATGGTGATATTGGGGCCAGCCAGACAGTAGATAATCTTCGTCGTTATCAGACCCGCAATCAGGTCAGTCAGTATTACTGGCAGCAGCTGATGGAGGCTGGGGTGCCTGCGACCAAGCGGGGCAAGGATGTCATTTTGCCCAGCTTGGAAAATCGTTTTGATACCAATGCTGCCTTGGTTCCAGTAGATGATCCCTCCTGGGACCGTTCCAGAGATTTGTCGGGTATCGGCAGCCTGCGCTCTCTTTTTGATGGTCCGACCTATTTGGTGGTGCTCTTGCTGGCGGTTTGGATTGGCAGTCGGGGCAAGGCGGTGGAGGTTGCTGGAAAAAACTGGCGTCTCTATCAGACCCAGCCTGTGGATTTGCGTCAGGTTCTATTCACCAAGTGGTTGCTGGGACTGGGGCAGGCACTAGAATTTACAGTGTTCTTTCTCGTTAGCCTTTTCCTAGTCAATAGTCTGGTCGGAGGAATCGGTTATCTGGAAGATGGCCTTATCTTGCTTTCCCATTCGGAGAGGGATATTTTTCTTGAACTCCTGATGGGACAAGAACTCTGGGCTTGGTTCCTGCCCAATACTCCTTATCTCTTGTGGATGGTGCTTGGCTTGCTTGTCTTGGAAATTGTTCTAGTCAGTCTCAATCATCTTTTGCAGGTTCGGTTTTCAAATCGCTTAGTGGTATTCATCCTATTAGCTGGTTTGCTGGCTCTGCTGGACTACCTCCTCTTTCAAGACCTGATTTTGGATGGGCAGGAGGTCTTTAGGCAGTTAGCTCTGCTATTTTCATAAAAAAGAAAAACTGGCTGAAAATTTTTCAGTCAGTTTCTTATGTTTATTCAATTACCAACATGCCTTCTTTAACGGCAAATGGGTGTTCTGGGTCAATGCGGTCGTAGAACATGACACCGTTGAGGTGGTCGATTTCGTGTTGGACCACGATGGCATTAAAGCCTTTGAGTTTGATACGGTGTGTTTCTCCATTTTTGTCCATGT
Source organism: Streptococcus suis (assembly GCF_029616525.1). Taxonomy (GTDB): domain Bacteria; phylum Bacillota; class Bacilli; order Lactobacillales; family Streptococcaceae; genus Streptococcus; species Streptococcus suis_AF. Next base: position 63,542 of record NZ_JANFME010000011.1, read on the forward strand.
AATCAACAGTCACGCGCGCGTGGCGGACTACGTAACCTTGGACTTCGCGGTCAACGGATAGGCAGCCCTCGCCCCCTTCCATAGCTGCTTCTTGGACAGAATGTGCCACGATTTTAGGGTTGTACATGACCTCTTGGAGGGAGTAGGCTTGGGCAGGTGGGTTGCCTTCCTCATCTTCTGGATTTGGGACTAAGACAGCAATGATGCGTTTGGAAACGTCAATCTGAGGTGCTGCTAGACCAACTCCGCCACGGAGTTTCATCTTCTCTGCCATAACAGGATCCTGGGAATGCTTGAGGAATTGCATCATTTTTTCGCCTAAAATAATTTCCTGATCAGATAGAGGAAATGCAACTTCTTCGGCAACTTGGCGTAGGGTTGGGTGCCCTTCACGGATGATGTCATCCATGTCAATCAAATGGGCAGCTTTTGTCAATCGTTCAATAACAGACATGATTCTCTCCTTTGAATATAGTTAAGATAAGTATAGCATGAAATGGGAGAGAATAAAAGTCGGACTTTTCTATCCATTCGCTTTCAAATCTGCTATACTAGTAAAAGACGAACGTTGAAAGGGAGAAAAATGAAAAGAATTTTAGAAAAAGCCAGTTTGCTGGCCCTATCCACCATGCTGGTTTCGACATTCGCTGTCTCGCCAGCTATTCCACAGATGATTGAGCATTTTGCCCAGCAGGGAATTGCAGCGGCCCAGGTGGAAAACTTAATTACGGTGACCTCTTTTGCTATTATGGTTACTCTATTGGCAAACGGGCTAGTTGTCCGTTTCTTGTCTGAACGAAACATTATCATTGCAGGGCTTTTGCTTATGGCCATCGGTGGAGCTTTGCCCATGTTTCTAACTGCTTATCCTCTGATTTTATTGGCTCGCATCTTGCTTGGTTTGGGGATTGGCTTAATCAATGCGCGTGCTATTAATATCATCGGTAATTTTTTCACCGGTCAGGAGCGGGTGCAGATGATGGGCTTGCGTGGTTCAGCAGAGGTTTTGGGAAGTGCAGGGCTTACCCTCCTTGTCGGTTGGTTGACCCAGTTTGGTTGGCAACCTGCCTTCTTGGTCTACCTTTTTGCCTTGGTCATCTTGGCTCTCTTCCTTATTTTCGTACCCAAGGAGGAATTGCTGGCTCGCATGGAGGTAAAGGTTGAGGAGAACGCGCCCAAGGTCAAACTGGACAAGACCATGTGGATGATGGGAATTTATCTGGCATTCTTAGCCTTCTTTGTTATCAATGTCAATACCTTTCTGACCATTCGTATTCCTCAGATTGTTTTAGCCAAGGGCATCGGTACTGCTCAGCAAGCCAGTCTCATTCTCAGTCTTATGCAGGTCATGGGGATTGTAGCAGGGACGGTCTTTAGTAGCCTGGTTGGTCGTTTGAAGGGTTGGCTTTTAGCTGTTTCCTACGTGGTCTTTGGACTCGCGGTTGTCGGCATTGCCTTTGCGGATAATCTCTGGGTGCTGGGACTCGGTGGCATGGTGTCAGGATTTTTCTACAGCATCATTCTAACCATTGTCTTTAGTCAGGTAACAGACCGTGCACCCAAGGCCTTGCTCAATGCGGTCATGACAATCGTCCTTATGGGCTGCAATATCGGCGGTGCGACATCTGCTGTCTTACCGACTTATCTGGAAAAACTCAACCCAACCCCAACAGGTGCCTTTGGTATTTACGCCATCGGCTGTGCCTTGATAAGCGCAGGCTTGATTTATAAACAACTGAAGAAGTAGGAGCGGATTTCCGCTCCTTTTTGGTATAATATTCTTATGTTAGAAAATAACCGCTTAAATGAATTAATACTACGTTTTCCCGAGGATGTTCAGTTGATTTTAAGGACATGATTCCCTCCTATCAGTTGGGCTATGTGGATTATGTTTATCAGACAGATAGTTACGCCACCCAAAACCGTCGGATTAAAAATTTAGCAAAAAATTTCCGAAGAATGGATTATTTTTACATCATGCCCCTGCCCCAGGATCTGGCATTGGAAATTGCTAACCAATGGCGCTATCAACCACCTTTGGATGCCTATACGATTAGTGCAAACCCCGAGACTTATGCTGAGATGATCTCACCAGAGGCGCGTGGGGACCGCTTTTTTGCAGTCATCCGCAATGCCGCCCTCATGGGCTATTTCTGTATTGACCAAGATGGCGAGACCGTTGACATTCATTTGGGTATGAAACCTTCTTTGATGGGGCAGGGAAATGGCAGAGCTTTCTATCAGGCTATTGAAGACTATTTAGTAGAGCATGTTCAGCCGGCTAGTATCAAACTGACAGTTGCTAGCTCTCATCAAGTTGCCCAAAAACTCTTTCGTGCTCTTGGATTTACAGAAATAGAAAAGCAAGCAGCATATATCAAAATGGAAAAGAAAGTCGTATGCGATTAGATAAATTTTTAGTGGATTGTGGTGTTGGCAGTCGGACAGAAGTCAAGAAACTCCTGAAAAACAAGCAAGTCACAGTCAACGGCCAAGTAGAAACCTCCCCAAAACAGCAGATTGATGAAAAGTCAGATCAGATTGCACTAGCAGGTCAGGTCCTTAGTCATGAAACCTTTGTTTACTATCTGTTAAACAAGCCCAAGGGTGTGATTTCAGCCACGGAGGATGACCGTCATCGGACTGTCTTGGACCTGCTAGATAATACAGCTCGCCAGAAGGAAGTTTTTCCAGTTGGACGCTTGGACATCGATACCCATGGTCTCTTGCTTTTGACCAACAACGGTCAGCTGGCTCATGCCATGCTTTCTCCGAAAAAGCATGTTGATAAACTCTACCGTGCACAGGTTGACGGGATCATGACCCAAGAGGATGTCGAACGATTTGCGGCAGGAATTGAGCTGAAAGACTTTACCTGTCAGCCAGCCCAGTTGACTATCTTGGAGATGGATGAGGTTAAACAGACCTCACTGGTTGACATTACTATCCGAGAAGGGAAATTTCATCAGGTCAAACGCATGGTGCAGGCCTGTGGAAAGACGGTGACAGACCTACAACGATTGACCATGGGGCCACTTGAGATAGATCCGGCGCTGGCTCTTGGAGAATACCGCAGGTTGACTGCTGCCGAATTAAAGCAATTAGAGGTCTTTGGTGTGGAATTATAGATAAATAGAAGGACTTGCTCCCGATTGGAAGCAAGTCCTTTTAAATATCCGCAGGTGCAAAAACAACCTGTCCATCTTGGAATTTTTCAATACGAGCGAGAGAAGTAACAGGTACACCTGCATCTATCAAGACTTGGCGGCCGTCTTGGAAGGACTTCTCGATGACGATACCAACGCCAATTACCTGAGCTCCGGCCTGTTGGATAATGTCAATCAAGCCTTTAGCAGCTTGTCCATTGGCCAAAAAGTCATCAACGATTAGGACACGGTCCTCAGATGACAAAAACTTGCTAGCAATAGAAACGGTGCTAGTAACTTGCTTGGTAAAGGAATAGACTTCGGCGGTCAAAATGCCTTCGGTCATAGTAATATTTTTATGCTTTTTAGCAAAAATCATTGGTACATCTAGGCTTTCTGCAACATAGACGGCTGGTGCAATACCCGAGGCTTCGATCGTGACAACCTTGGTAATTTCTTTAGAGCGATAGGCATCTGCCAAGACATGCCCCATTTCTTTCATCAAGCGAAAATCAACCTGATGGGTCAAGAATGAGTCAACTTTTAAGATGTTTTCTCCTAATACCTGACCATCTTTTAAAATGCGTGCCTCCAAAGCTTTCATATTTATCTTCTCCTCCAAATGATACTTTTGTGTATTATAGCATTTTTTTGCCAAAATCAAAACAATAAACGAATTTTTGTGTTGAGATATTGTGTAAAAGAAGAGGAAACAAGATGTAAATACGAACGTTTTAGAAAATATTCGTTAAAATATATTGAACTTGTTCATGTTTTCTGATAGACTAATACCATTATTTAGGAATAAAGAAGGAGAAATCATGTCTCAGAAAATAACAAATGAACATTCTTCGGATATGCTTTACGGAATTGATGAACAACCACCAAAAGGGATGGCTGTTTTGCTTGCTTTTCAGCATATTTTAGCAGCTTTTGCAGGAATCATCGCAGTTCCTCTAGTCGTTGCAAGTGCCTTAGGATTGTCAGTCGAAGATACTTCTATTATGGTATCAGCCTCTATCTTTGTTGCTGGTATTGCTACCATTTTGCAATCTAAAGGTGTTGGGCCAGTAGGTTCACGTGTCTCTGGTATGATGGGGACGGACTTTACCTTTGCCAACCCAGCCATCAGTGTTGGTAGCCAGTTGGGAATTGCTGGTATCGTAGGAGCAACTATTGCTGGTTCATTTGTAGAAATTGCTCTCAGTCGTTTTGTCAAACCCTTGATGCGCTTCTTTCCGCCTTTGATTACAGGGACTGTTGTATCCCTCATCGGTATTACCCTGATGCCAGTAAGTATGGACTGGGCAGCTGGTGGAGCTGGCGCTTCAGACTATGCTTCGGTTGAAAATATCGGTATTGCCTTTATCGTCTTGGTCTTCACCTTGGCTTTAAATCATTATGGTAAAGGAATGCTGAAAACAGCGTCTGTCTTCTTTGGGATGGTTTTTGGCTACATCTTGTGTATTTTTCTTGGAAAAGTAGATATGTCTGCTGTTGGAGAAGCAGCCTGGTTTGCTCTTCCTAAAATTTTCCATTATGGTGTAAAATTTGACCTATCTTCTATTCTAGCCTTCATTCCAGCTTATGTTGTATCCTTGATTGGTACGGTGGGGATTATGATGGCCATCGGTGAAGCATCTAATGAAAAAATTTCATCCGAGCGTGCTGCCAATGGTGTTTTGGCGGATGGTGTTGGTTCCATGATTGCGGGTGTTTTTGGAGCTGGTCCAAATACAGCCTTCTCACAAAATGTTGGTCTCATTACCTTAACAAAAGTTGCTAGTCGCCACGTCATGATTCTAGCCGGTATTATTCTTACTTTACTTGGTGTCTTTCCAAAATTGTCTGCCTTGATTTCCATCATGCCCCAGCCTGTTCTTGGTGGTGTTGGCATTATCATGTTTGGTTTGGTAGCTGCCCAAGGAATTAAGACTCTTGCAACTGTAAAAATTGGTGACCGTGAGCTCCTGATTATTTCCATTGCTTTTGCGCTTGGGATTGGAGTGACTGTTCGTCCAGAATTATTGAGTCATCTTCCATCAGCTCTTCAAATGGTCTTCTCATCTGGTATTTCAACAGGGACCTTGGCTGCCTTGGTGTTAAATCTGGTGTTAAAAGAGGAAAAATAAGAGTTATTTTATTAGTTTGCTTAGATGAAAAGAGAAGGCTGGGCAAAAAGCCCAGGACCACTACTCAGAGTTCGTGTCAACATCTCAGCGCAGTGGTTGATTGGCAGATTTGTTCGTGTTTTACACTCCAAATCTGGTCTAATCAACTGTGTGGGGGTGGGAAAACGAACTCTTTTTATCTTGGTCGAGTTCTTATACGAAAACTCAAAAGAATGCAAAAACTCCCTCCCTATGATATAATCAAAGCGAAAAATTTTTTATGTTAGGCTAC
>NZ_JANFME010000012.1:0-64933 GCF_029616525.1 Streptococcus suis
TTAAAAAACGGATTTTGATTGCTTTGAACATAAAGAAAGAGAGAACGAAGTTCGTCATCTCTAGGTGTTAGCTTTTCATCTACCCACTACAGTTGACAAAGAGCCTAAAAAAAATGTCAAAAACAGCCCCGAAAGGCTGTCTCTACACTGATTATTACAATTCGCCAACCAATTTCACAACATTTTCTACTGTGAAGCCGTAGTTGTCAATAACAGTTTGGGCTGGAGCTGATGCACCGAATGTGTCGATACCGAGAACTTTACCGTCAAGGCCGACATACTTGTACCAACCTTGAGTCGCACCCATTTCAATTGCCAAGCGACGACGGATAGCATTTGGAAGGATTTCTTCCTTATAAACTGCGTCTTGGGCATCGAAGAGCTCAGTTGATGGCACAGAAACCACACGAACCTTAGTGCCTGCTGCTTCTAGTTCTTTGGCAGCTTTAACAGCCAAGTTCACTTCTGAACCAGATGCAAGAAGGATTGTATCAAAGCCTGCTGCTTCGTAAACCACATAGGCACCTTTTGCAACCTTGTCAAAGTCTGTTCCTTCTTCAACTGTCAAGTTTTGACGGGTGAGGACAAGGGCTGATGGAGTAGACTTGCTAGTCAATGACAGGTACCAAGCTGCCTGTGTTTCACGCGCATCTGCTGGACGGAAAACGTTGAGGTTTGGCATAGCACGAAGTCCTGCCAAGTGCTCGATTGGCTCGTGAGTAGGTCCATCTTCACCAACTGCAATAGAGTCGTGTGTGAAGACGTAAGTCACAGGAAGTCCTTGAAGGGCTGACAAACGAACTGCTGCTTTTACATAGTCTGAAAAGACGAAGAAGGTACCACCGTAAACACGAAGTCCGCCGTGGGCTGCCATACCATTCAAGATAGTTCCCATGGCAAATTCACGCACACCGAATTGGATGTTGCGGTTGAGTGGATTTACTGAATCTTGCAAACCATCTTCCTTGATATAGGTCATGTTTGAGTGAGCCAAGTCAGCTGAACCACCTAAGAAAGTTGGCAAGACCTTAGCCGCTGCGTTGAGGGCGTCTTGTGATGAGTTACGAGTTGCTTGTGAGAAGCCATTTTCGTAAACTGGGAAGTCCTCTGGCTTGATTTCAACTACATCACGACCTTCCAAGATAGCTGTTACTTCTGCAGCTAATTCTGGATGAGCTTGCTTGTAGTCTTCTACCAATTTCATCCAAGCATCGTAGGCTGCTGCACCACGATCTGCTACGTTTGCCTTGAAGTCCGCATAAACTTCTGCTGGGATTTCAAATGGAGCGTAGTTCCAGTCAAGTGCCTTACGAGTTGCTTCCGCTTCCTCTGGTCCAAGCGGCGCACCATGGACTGCGTTTGTACCTTTTTTGTTTGGTGAACCGTGACCGATGACAGTCTTGATTTCGATAAGAGATGGCTTACCCGCTGCCTTAGCTTTTTCAATAGCAGCAAAGATTGCATCCACATCTGTTCCGTCTGTTACGATATCTGTGTGCCAGCCATAAGCATTGTAGCGAGCGCGTACATCTTCTGTGAAGGAGTCTTTTGTTTCGCCATCCAAGTTGATGTCATTTGAATCATAAAGAACGATGAGTTTTTCTAATTTTTGAAGACCTGCATAAGAAGCTGCTTCTGCAGAAACACCCTCCATCAAGTCGCCATCGCCACAGATTACATATGTATAGTGGTCGAAGATCGGAAAACCATCGCGGTTGTACTTAGCTGCAAGAAAACGCTCAGCTTGAGCAAAACCTGTCGCAGTTGAGATACCTTGACCAAGAGGACCTGTTGTCGCATCAACACCAGCTGTGTGACCAAATTCTGGGTGACCTGGTGTTTTTGAACCCCACTGACGGAAGTTTTTGATTTCGTCCATGCTGACATCTTCAAATCCTGAAAGGTGAAGAAGTCCGTAAAGCAACATTGAGCCATGACCAGCTGATAAGATAAAGCGGTCGCGGTTGATCCAGTTTGGTTGAGCTGGGTTGATACGGAGCTCTTTAGTAAAGAGGCTGTAAGCCATTGGAGCTGCACCCATAACAATACCTGGGTGACCTGATTTTGATTTTTCAATGGCGTCAATACCAAGGAAACGAATTGCGTTTACTGAAAGTTGTGACATCTTATTCTCCTTTAATAAAGTCATGGTTTCATTATACCATAAAGCGTTTTCTATGTCTGTTTGAAGTTTTATCTTATCTAAGTTCTCCATAGAAAACAACCACAGCAATCAGCTATGGTTGTTTGGAGGAAAGCATACTATTCTTCTGATTTTTTATTTCTTCCTTGTGCAGAAACTGTCAAACCAAGTCCAGCAAGTCCGAGACCTAGAAGTGCCAAATCGTTTTGACGGTCACCTGTAGCTGGTAGGCTTTCTTTGTTTGATGCACGTGTGGTTTGTTCAGACACTTGAGCTGTTGGAGTAGAAAGACTTGGTTTCAATACTTCTTGCTTCTCAACTGCGTCTGATTTCGCTACTTCATTTATCACTTCCTTGCTTCCTTGAACAACAATCCGCGCCTCACCATCTACTACTGTTTCAGATAACAGATTTGTTGCTACTACCTTGCCGTCAACCAAGACATCTTGATAAACCAAGACTCTCTTACCTGCCTTACCTACTTGAAGCACATAAGATTGACCTTTTGCGAGAGTTTCATCATAGCGAACTTCCTCTGCAACCGGAAGGACTGTTTCTTCTGTACGTTCTTTCGTAGTAAATTCTAGGCTTGGTTTTTCTTCAGCAGTAGGGGCTGTATCTGGAACTTCTGTAATGATATATGGCAAACGAATCACTGTTGCAGTCAAAGGTGCAAGAACAACTGTGCTATCAGTCAATTCGACACCCACTAAATCAGACAATGCTTCTACACCTGCACGTTCACCATCAACCAATACTTGACCCTGCAGTAAATCTTTGTAAATATCTGAAAGAACAAAACTACGTTCCTTACTGTCAGCATTGACAAAGACAGCATAGCGATCACCGTTGCTTGCAATGGTTTGATAGGCAATAACCACATCGTTTGTAGCAATACCATTTTGACCTGGAATTGAAATCAAGCTAACCATTTGATCGACTTGGTCTTTTGTTCCCAAACGGAAGGCATCTGTAGATTTGCGCAAGGCAATCAATCCTTTTGTAAAGGCCTGAGTACGGGTATTCTCTGGATAGAGGGTCTCATCTGTCGCTTTGGTCCAGTCAAACTTGTTGACCGCATCAGATGAATCATAAGAATCATGAATGTAGTATGGGTAATCAAATGGTGTACCATCAGCATTTGTCAACAAATGAGCTTTGTTCGGCACTTGATCTTCTGCTACAGGGGACTGATAATCAGGGTGAAGGAACTGTTTGGTCCGTCCATATTCCTGACCAGAATGGATAAACGGAGTCCCTTGAGCAGTCAAGACAAGCAAATTACCCAAGCGTTGACGTTGATGAATTTCAGTGTAATTTTCAGCGATTGATGGATCCTTCTTGATGGACTGAGCGATGATATCAAAGAGGGTCAAGTTATCATGCGCAGCAATATATTGGATCACATCACCTGGATCATCAGCCAAGAAGTTGCCTGGTTGTGCCTTGATGTTATTGAAGACAGATTCTACACTCTTAGCACCGCCTGTGATAAAGGCTGGCTGACCTTCGTTTGGATAACCAGATTTAAGTGTATTGCGAATTTCATCTGAGAATACCGCAACCGTATCTGTTGAACTCATCCAGTCTTGGTCCGCTGGCTGAACAGGCTGATTGGCATCGCCTGTAAAGGTTCTCCAACCTTCACCAAGCATAATGATGTTTGGATTGAGTTTTTGTGCCTCGGTAAAGGCCAGCTCAATCGCTTCGGCATCATGGTCCCCCATCATATCGAAACGGAAACCATCTACCTTAAATTCGTCCACAAGATACTTGATAGAATCAACGAGGACACGGCGACTCATATAATGAGTTGTTCCGAGACGACCACCACCAAAGCTTGATTTAGCCGTACCATCTGCCTCCATAAAGTGATAATAGTTTGGCTCTAAATCTTCAAACAAGAAAGTCTTAGAAGTGTGGTTATAGACCACATCCAAAATCACACCCATGCCATGTTTGTGAATTTCATTGACCAGGTTTTTGAACTCTTCGATGCGTTTCATTGGATCCGTCGGATCTGTAGAATACATACCTGTAAAGGCAAAGTAGCTCTGTGGATCATAACCCCAGTTGTAGTTACTGTTGCTTGACGCGTACTCACTCATCCGCTCTGCATTTTTCAATTCATTGACAAAATAGTAGCTCATAACTGGGAGCAACTGAATATGGGTCACACCCAGGTCTTTGAGGTAGCTGAGACGCTCTGCAAAGGCCGCAAAGGTACCGAACTGAGCTGTCAATTCATCAGAAATAGCAGGATCGGATGTGAAGTCACGGACATGAGCCTCATAGATAATAGCATCTTCACGCTGATTGAAGTTAGGAATTGTGGCATAGTTCAAATCACTTGGACCAACTTCTGATGGATCCACAATCGCAGCTTTTGCAATCCGATAAGATGGATCTGTATCTGCCAAATCACTATTCCACTCAGCTAAGGATTTAGCATATGGGTCTAAAACAAGAACAGATTGATCCCCACGAGTGATTTCATAATGGTAATAGTAACCACGATAATCTGTGATACCAAGACCTGATTGACTGTTCAATTCGAGGTCCCATTGTCCCTTATCGCCCTTGGTCATGGCTAATTTACCGACCACTTTAGACTGGTCATCCTTATCATACAGAACGACTGCTACACTGTCTGCACTTGGAGACCAGAGAGTCATATCAACGACACTACCAGCCTGACGCACACGCGCACCAAGCTCTCCATCATAAGCATAGAGCTCATCCTTCAATTGCCAGCTCATAGTTGTTGTGAAGCGATCATTGCCATATTTGAGGGTATAGCCAGCATTTTCTTGGTTGAAATCCCCGAGGACTCGCACCTTGTTGCTGGTAGCATCCAAGACAAGGTCCGTCACAGCAACTGTCTGACCATTCTTATCTGTTACAGACAATTTCTCCAAGATGCTATCCTTATCCGCACCCTCCAGCGTTGTAAAGGCTGCTTCTAAGGCTGTTAGGCTAACGTGAGAAGCGCCTGTCACACGGACATTATTGACAAAATAAGGGTTGGTGTAAATAGTCGCATCTTCATCCTTGAGGAAGATTTGTGTCTGATTTTTCAAATCTTTAAAGCTATAATCTTTCTGCTGAATCTTCACATCGTCTCCTGACTTACTTTCATCCAATAGCAAGAAGCCAATGGAACTTGGTAAATCTGTTAATTTAACATCAATATAGGCACCGTACTTGCCTTGGTTTTCAAAATCAATACCATTTGGCCAGTCTCCCAAGGTAAGGTCAGTCACATCACCCCAGATCCAGAGACCTTTTTGATCATAATTGCCATCGGTACGGAAGTAATTGATACGGATGTAGCCTTCTTTAAGCGGTTGATAGAGGCTGAGTTGATAGTTTTCATCAAACCAAGCTTCATTCATCTTGGTGCTAATCCGTTCAATGGTCTTATCACCTGTGATGTTATCACCAGAAGTGTTATTAATCAACAGACTAATCTTGCTAGCTGTTTCATCTTTCATCTTGATGTCCAGATAATAGCCATAGTCATCCTGCTTAGCAGTACTGAAATTGGTTGCACCTGTTGGCCAAGCACCAACATCTGACGATGGTTTTTCGACATCATCCCATGTCCATAAACCTAGGCTAGATAAATTTTCAGATGGTAGAGTTTTAAAGTGAACACGGAAGTAGCCAGCTTCAATTGGCTCTTCAGTCGCTCCTTGCACACTTGCATTGACGATGTCACCTGCTTCTGTCTGAAGGAGCATGGTGCCACCTTGACCGATTGTTGGAAGTTCTACTTGAACAACCCATTTACCATCTTTCTCGATAGCTTGATAAGATTTTCCTGTGTAGGCATCTTTGACCACTACATCCTTACCAGATACTTCAATCGCCATTTCCTTGCTCTCGGTATTGGTTGAGAAGACAAGATAGGCAGCTTGATCTTGGTAACTGCGTTTGCTAATAAGCCAACCTTGGCTATCATTTCCAGCAAGGGTGCTTGTATCACCACGTGAGAGCAATGTTGAATTGGCATTGCGGAAAGCCAATAATTTCTGATAGTGATCTGTGATGTCGCTAGTCTCTACCTTGCTCCAATCGAAATCGTACCGGTTGTCATAAACTGGCCAGTTGTTTTGCCCAGATTGCCCCACTTCTTCACCGTAGTAAATGACTGGCTGACCTTTAGCAGTAATCAAAAGACTAGCAGCCAATTTCAGTTTGTCCAGATTTCCTTCTTTTTCTGCGCCACCGAGACTGTAGAGGAAACCATCTTCGTCGTGACTACCCAAGAATTGACCCAGAGAAGCTGCACTAGTCAGAACCTTGCTACGTTCTTCCAGCTCTTTTCCAGCTGCTTTTAGTTGACCATTGACCAGATATTTGGCAATATCCTTGAAGCCAAAGTCCAACAGACTGTCCATAGTACCGACTCCCAAGTCACCCTTGGTATCCTTATAATTCGCTCCCCAAGTTTCCCCAATCAAGTGGAAGTCAGGGTCTCTATCCACCAATTCATTTTTGAAATGTTGCCATGTGGTATCATCAACGTGTTTGACTGTATCGACACGGAAAGCATAGATAGAGTTGCCCTTGGCAGTTGTTGAACGTTCCAACCAAGATGCCTGCCAAGCAACCAACTGATTGCGAACAGCTGCTTCTTCTGTCTTGAAGTCCGGTAATCCAGATAATGAGCCTAATTGGTCATCTCCCTGCTTGTCTTCTTCCTTAGTCCGTACCATACCTGCAAAGGTTTCTTCTGTACCATAGCCAGCATGGTTCAGCACCACGTCAACAACAATGTTTATACCTTTTTCCGCCGCAGCATCAATCAATTCGTGAAAGTCAGCTAAACTTCCCAAATGCGGATTGAGTTTCTCAAAATTGGATGCCCAATAACCATGGTAAGCATAGTACTCTCCATCTTTTACGCTACCGACATTCTGTGGAATATTTTCCACAATCGGAGTCAACCAGATAGAGTCCACACCCAATTCTTTCAAGTAGTCCAGCTTGGCTGTCACTCCTTTGAAGTCACCGCCCTGGTAAAGACCGCGTGGGTTGGTGACCGTTCCTTCCACTAGCTTGTCATTGCTGGTGTCTCCATTATAGAAACGGTCCGTCATCATAAAGTAGATAACTTGCTCGTCCCAGTCTTTTTCACCATCTGCCTTGATACGCTCTGTAATGGTCACATCCAATTTTGTTTCGTAGTAACCGTTGTCCTTGTCATAGACCTTTACAGGAAGACTATATGTACCTGGCGCTGTGCTAGACGTCGCTTTAATGGTCACACGATTGAGCTCTGTTGAAATTGGTACGATACCACCACCCAGTGTAGTAGTGTCGACTTCCATTCTGACAATTTCAGCACTTTCAGGATTGGTTATAGCTACAGAAACAAGACCACTTTCGTTGTAGTTGAAAGGCGCTTTTATACTTGCTTCAATGGTTACATTTTTTGTACCCGGAGTAGCTTTACTTGTATCTAATTCTACTTTCTCTTCGATAAAGTATGGATTTGTGTAAACTTTGTCGTCACCGTTTCGAAGGAAAATTTGGCTATGCCGTTTACGATCTGCAAAAGCTAAATCAATCGATTTATTGCCAGCAAGATCTGGATTATTCTGGTTGATCAGCAGAAAACCAAGTTTAGAATCTAAACCATTTGAAAGAGGAATGTCAACATAAGCACCATATTTCCCAATTTGAAAATCAACAGCACCTGTTGGCCAACCGTCACTTGCTTCTGTTGTATCGCCCCAAGTCCAAACGCCCCAACCTTCATAATTATTGTCTTCACGTGTGTAATTGATTCGGAGAACATTTTCATCTTTGAGCGGCTCATAGCTAGACACGCTATAATCACTAGAGATCCAGGCTTCATTCTGCTCAGGGACTAGTAGCTCCACTTTCTGGTCCGATTCTGTTATTTTTTCCCCATTCTTGAGAACCAGATAACCAATCGTTCCTGGTGTCTCAGATTTTTTAATATCAACGTAATGGCCATAGTCATCTACCTGACTGCTTGAAAAATTCGCTGTATCCGTTGGCCATTGATTACCATCGGACGGCTCTGCCACTCCTCCCCAAGTCCACAAACCTTGACTTTCTGGTGCTGTTTCATCTACATTTTCAAAGTGCAGACGAATGCTGCCTTCTTCGATAGGAGCTTCCTCTGAAGCAGTTGCATCGGCTGTTTCTGTTACCGCTGTCGCTTCAGCTACCATAGAATCTGTAGCTTCTATCGCAGTTGTGGTCGCTTCTACCGCGCCGCCATCCTGTTCCGAAAGAGTCGTTGAACTAGTTGACGCAGGGAGGACAACTTCCTCTGCCTGCACTAGTTGACCAGCTCCACTTAAAAACAGAGCAGCCGCAATCCCAACAGAGGCTACACCTACATTTAGTTTACGAATGCCAAAAATCTGTTTCTTCTCTAGCATCCCTATTCGTTTCATATTCTGAACGGATTTCTTTTTCATAGACTCCTCCATATAAATAAGTTTAAATTGTACACTACCAGTATATACAATTCCAAGGAGTTTTTGCAAACGTTTTCTTAAATGTTAGCGGTAACAAGTTTTGGGCTACTATCTAACAAAAAATAGAATAAATAGCTCCCCCTTCTTTTGCTTCTAGACCGCCCACTGACCAAAAAAAAGAGACTACTGAGGTGTAGTCTCCCTTTCAACTAAGGTTGCCTGGCAGTAATGCCCCTGTCTAGCCAGAGGCTTGCCATCCAATATCGTCATTAAATGTTTGACGCTAAGAGCCCCCATTTGACGAATCGGCTGCTTCATCGTCGTCAAGGCTGGTCTGGACATCCTATCTAAAAAGAAGCCGTCAAAACCAATCACCCCAACGTCATTCGGAATAGACTTTCCTAGAGCTTGTAAACCTCTTGTAACCCCAAGAGCTAGACGATCCGATGCGCAGATAAAGCAGGTGTTTTCTGGTAAATAATCAAGATTTTTCACAAATTCTTCCGCAACACGAGAACGATTTTCCAATCGATAGAGATGAGTTTCTCGGCCCTGCATCGCATCTTTGTAGCCTTCTTCTCTCCCTTTTTCAAAGGCTTCTGGCAAGTCAATCCCTACAAAAACAATCCTCTCATAACCTTTTGATAAAGCAAACTGGGTTGCGGACCTAGTCGCCAAACGATTATCTGAATCTACAAAAGGAAGCCCTTCTTGATTCTCTCCAAATAAAATCAACGGCTTCCGCAGACCTTTCAACCAAGGGTAGTCATCCTTGCGAGCACCAGTCACAATGTAACCATCACATTGATCAGTAATCTGACTTGGATTGGTCACCAACTGCAAGGTATAATTTCGATGATTGAGCTCATCAGCGATTCCTGCAAGAAGGTCGATATAGTACGGCTCTACCACATCCATCTTTTCGAGAATGACAGCCTGAACAATCAGTGTCCGTTGCTGGGCCAAGGCCTTGGCCGCCACATTTGGCTTATAGTTTAATTCTTCCATCGCAGCTGTTACGAGTGTCCGCAGCTCTTGTGTAACTTGTTCTGGATGGTTGATGACACGCGAAACAGTCATCTTTGATACATTGGCTAACCTAGCCACATCGGCTAATGTCGTCATAGAACTCCTCCCTAATTCTATTTCTGTTGCTTATCTTTTAGCAAGCAAACAGCCAAAATTGTGCAAACGTTTTCTTTAGGTTATTATATACTATTTATTACTAAAAAGTAAAGACCTTTCGAATACATTTATCGTCATTTAGTTTTCCTCCTATTACTTCCTTAGCTCCCTTGCCTAACTTCATCTATGCCTGCGGCTCATCGCCTCGTGCTAAAAGTACTATATAAGAATGCCCATTCCCTCTAAACAAAAAATACTCCAACCGCTAGACCAATCAATGTCTAACAATTGAAGTATCTTTGTCAAATTCTGTCCATTTTCTGTACGATTATGGAAATGAATAAGATAAATTAATTTGCTTAGCTTACTCAACATCTACCTTTTGAATGCGAGCTAAGAATTGCTTAGTACGTTCTTCTTGTGGACGGTCAAAAATGTCTTCTGGTCGACCTTCTTCGATAATCCGACCACCATCCATAAATATGACTCGATCAGCTACCGCACGCGCAAAGCCCATCTCGTGCGTCACAACCACCATGGTCATACCTTCTTTTGCCAACTGCATCATGACAGCCAAGACCTCACCGATTAACTCAGGATCCAAGGCCGAGGTTGGTTCATCAAAATAGATAATCTCGGTCTCAGAACGTAGACAAACTCCTAACAATATAAAAAATTGAAGAAGTTTGCGAAAGATAGCAAGTCATTAAACTCTTACAAACATTGATATTTTGGTATTTCTGAGAGTTTTTTTATTTTCAACATAAAGAAAAAAGATTGAAGAAAATTGTCCAAAATAGACTTTTTCTTCAATCTGAGACCTACTTGGTCTTTATATCTCATATTAATTATACTCCAGCTGGTGGGTAAATATAGCTGACTGTTCCTTCGCTAGTCGTTGTTGGATCAAAGAAACCTCGGACATTACTTGGGTAGTATACTCCACCATAGTTTGATTCCTTAACTTGAATGTGACCGTAAGCTGCCACATCTGTTACATAGGCAACATGACCGTAGCCTCCATCTGTCCATACAGCAATAGCACCAACTTTTGGAGTAGTTCCCACTTCATAACCAAGGGCTGCCGCACTAGCTGCCCAATCTCCACCATTACCCCAATAGTTTCCAACCCAAGAAGCCATTTCTTTGGCACCCCAAGTACACTGACCAGCTGGATAGGTATTAGCCGTATATTCCACAGCAACCTCTGACACCATATTGGTAGCCAAAGCAGCCTTTGCAGCGGCAGCAGCTTTCTCAGCCACAATTTTTTCTGCAGCAGCTT
The DNA here is from genome assembly GCF_029616525.1 of Streptococcus suis. Classification (GTDB taxonomy): domain Bacteria; phylum Bacillota; class Bacilli; order Lactobacillales; family Streptococcaceae; genus Streptococcus; species Streptococcus suis_AF. The sequence continues at coordinate 11,015 of NZ_JANFME010000012.1, forward strand.
TGGCTGCTATTTTTGCAGCCTCAACCTTTTTTGTTAACGCTGATACTGTCGGACTATCGCTTATAACTGTGTCATCTGCACTGACATTCACCATTCCCAACCATAAAAGATTTCCTATGAGGGCTGTAAACAGTCCCAATTTGAATTGTTTTTTTATCATTTGATAACTCATAATATTTGATTCCTTCGTGTTTTTTCGGCCCTATCTATCCTAAGGGATAATCCTTGCAGAGAGCTTAAAGAAATGTAACAAATATTACAGATAACTTGCATTCTCTTAACAATCACAGTGTTCGGACTTTTTGTCAAAAAACGACCTCCAAGACGGAAGTCGTTTTCTTATTATTTACATTTATTTCACAACAATGTTAACCAACTTATTTGGAACACTAATCACCTTCACCACTGTTTGCCCAGCGATTTCAGCTTGGACTTTTTCGTCTGCCAGAGCTACTTTTTCAAGCTCTGCTGGTGACAGGTCTTTGGCTACGGTCAAGCGGGCTTTTACCTTGCCCTTGATTTGGACAACGATTTCCACTTCGCTTTCTACCAGCTTGCTTTCGTCATATGTTGGCCATGCGACATAGCTAATTGACTGGCCTGTATTTGCAAGGCCCTGCCAGAGTTCTTCTGCCAAGTGTGGTGCAAATGGGGCGATCAATTGGACAAAGCCTTTGGCGTATTCGACATAGAGCTTGTCTTCTTTGTTGGCTGCGTTGACAAAAATCATGAGCTGGGCGATAGCCGTGTTGAATTTCAAGTCTTCAATATGCTCAGTCACCGTCTTCACAGTTTCATTGTAAACTTTATCAAGCGCTCCGCTATTGTCCGAAGAAATTTCCTTCGTTGCAATCAGGCGGTAAACACGGTCAAGGAACTTACGGCTGCCCTCGAGACCTTCTTCTGACCAGGCGATAGAGGCGTCAAGTGGACCCATGAACATTTCATAAACGCGGAGGGTGTCCGCACCGAATTGCTCGACCACATCATCAGGGTTAACCACGTTTTTAAGGGACTTGGACATCTTAGCAGGTGCCTGCTCCAACTCCTCACCAGTTTCGATGTTGAAGAAAGAACCATCACGTTTCTCCACCTTGTCGGTCGCCACAAGCGCCCCACGGCTGTCGCGGTAGCTAGTTCCCAAAATCATGCCCTGGTTAAAGAGTTTTTGGAATGGCTCTTTGGTCGGCACAACGCCGAGGTCGTAAAGGAACTTGTGCCAGAAGCGAGCGTAGAGCAGGTGAAGGACTGCGTGCTCGGCACCACCGATGTAGATGTCCACTGGCAACCAAGCTTTGAGAAGCTCCTCGTCTGCCAATTTCTCATCGTTGTGTGGGTCGATGTAGCGGAGGTAGTACCAGCTAGAACCCGCCCATTGTGGCATAGTGTTGGTCTCACGGCGACCTTTGACACCATCTTCACGCACCACTTCCAACCAGTCTGTCAGGTTAGCAAGCGGTGATTCGCCTGTACCTGAAGGCTTGATGTCTGAGGTTTTTGGCAATACCAGAGGTAACTCATTTTCTGGGACTGCTGTGGAAGTGCCGTCTTCCCAGTGGATGATTGGAATTGGCTCACCCCAGTAACGCTGGCGGCTGAAGAGCCAGTCGCGGAGGCGGTAAGAAATTTTCTCCTGACCGACACCATTTTCTTCCAACCAAGCCACCATTTTGGCAATAGCTTCTTCCTTGTTAAGACCATTTAGGAAGTCAGAATTGATATGGGCACCGTCTTCTGTATAAGGTGCTTCTTCTACATTGCCACCTTCCAGAACTGGAATAATGTCCAAACCAAACTGTTTGGCAAATTCCCAGTCACGCTCATCGTGGGCAGGAACAGCCATGATAGCACCTGTTCCGTAGCTTGCCAGCACATAGTCGGCAATCCAGATTGGAATTTCTTTACCGTTGACAGGGTTGATGGCATAAGCACCTGTCCAGACACCGGTCTTGTCTTTAGCCAGGTCAGTACGAGCCAGGTCTGATTTGAGAGAGGCTTGGCGTTTGTATTCTGCCACAGCTTCTGCTTGTTCAGCTGATGTGATACTATCTACCAAGTCATGCTCAGGGGCAAGAACTGCGTAGGTGGCACCGAAAAGAGTATCTGGACGAGTGGTAAAGACAGTGAAGTCCTTGTCTGTGTCCTTGATTTTGAAGGTCACATTGGCACCAGTTGACTTGCCAATCCAATTGCGCTGCATATCTTTGATAGACTCTGGCCAATCAACTTCTTCCAAATCATTGAGCAAACGCTCCGCATAGGCAGTGATTTTCAACATCCATTGACGCATTGGCTTGCGGACAACAGGGTAGCCACCACGCTCAGATGTTCCGTCAGGAAGGACTTCTTCGTTGGCGATAGCTGTTCCCAATTCCTCTACCCAGTTAACAGGCACTTCTGCCTCGTAGGCTAGGCCTTTTTCATACAACTTAGTGAAAATCCATTGAGTCCACTTGTAGTAGTTGGGGTCGGTCGTATTAACCTCACGATCCCAGTCGTAAGAAAAGCCAAGGGCATTAATCTGACGCTTGAAGTTGGCAATGTTTTCTGCTGTAAAGTCAGCTGGGTCATTGCCCGTGTCCATAGCGTATTGCTCTGCTGGCAGACCAAAGGCATCCCAACCCATTGGGTGAAGAACGTTGTAACCTTGGGCACGCTTGTAACGGCTGAGAATGTCCGTCGCCGTATAGCCCTCAGGGTGACCAACGTGCAAGCCCGCACCAGACGGATATGGGAACATATCTAGGGCATAAAAGTTTGGCTTAGCCGCATCTGTTCCCGTCTTAAAAGTATGATTTTTTGCCCAAAATTCCTGCCATTTGGGCTCGATTTCCTTGTGATTGTAGAAGCTCATATCATTTCTCCATGTCAATAAATTATCTTTACTATTATATCACGAAATAAGGAAAGAAAAAAGGTAGAAATAAACGCAAACTGCTGGGTATCCAGAGAAAAAACAAAAATAATATTGTTTTTTACATCAATCGATCATCATTTCTCCAAGTATCCCTTTAAATCCTCAATCGCTCCCATCCCATCTTGTAATCCAGCCTGGTAAATTTCTTCAAATTTTTCTGGATTCTTCTCTAAACGGCCAATTTGTAAAGCTTGATGAGGCCGGATAACATAAATCTGGCCTTCATTTTCTAGCTGGATGATTTTTTCGACAGTTTGATTATAATGTTGATACCGTTTTGATGCGACAGATACAAATTTAGGATACTTTCTATAAAACATGCGGTAAATCCGTCCGCTTGAAGCCTTTTTACGATAAGTAATTGGTTGCGTCAAGATAACAATGAGTTTGTCAAAGCCAAGACTTTTGGCAAATTCAACAGGAATAGAATCTGATAAACCACCATCTAAGTATTTTTTACCATCAACTTCGACAATTTTTGAAACAAGAGGCAATGCTGAACTGGCGCGCAACAATTCCATTTGCTCAAAGACATGATCAATTTTGTAATATTCTGGCTGACCGGTTTCAATATTTGTCACCGTCACATAGAACGGAACTCCTGACTGCGCAAAAGCATCTTGATCAAACCTATCTAACTCCATTGGTACCTTGTAATAAGTAAAGTCTTTGTTGACCATATTTCCTGTTGTCAACCAGGATCTCAATCCCATATAATGCTTATCTTTAATAAAACGCTTATTATAGCGAATCGCTCTGCCTCTTTGTTTGGAAAGGAAATTAACGCCAAAAAGTGCTCCTGCGGAAACTGAAACGACCCCATCAACATGAATATCAGCATCTAAAAAAGCATCTAGAACACCCGCAGTATAAAGGCCTCGCATACCCCCACCTTCTAAAACTAGACCAACTTTCATCTGTAGCACCTCCTAAAATTACCTTCTATTGTAGCAAAAAATCCCGTCGAAACGAGATTTTTGCTATATGATATTCAATGAAACTTAACATCCGACTGGGTAATGCAGGCACAGCTTAGGATCTGTTCTTTTTTCTATTTCAAGGGAATTAGCTGAAAAGAACCACTAGACCCTTTTACTTAGCAAATCGAATTACCAAGGTTCGATGTTGAGTGTTACAATATTACCAAATAATCACGCGGTCTTCTTTTGCACGCCACATGCCGTCGCCTTCTTGAACGCCAAATGTTTCATGGAATTCATCGAAGTTTGGCAACTGGATGTTGGTGCGTAGGTGACCTGGTGCATGGACATCGACACTAGCTAACATCTGCATGAACTCAGGACGAGCCTTCATTCGCCAGATACGGGCAAAGTTAGTGAAGAATTCCTCTGCGGAGAAGTCGTCCTCCGACTTGGCTGCTTCCAAGGCCGCTGCAATCCCACCAAGGTCAGCAATGTTTTCTGACACGGTCAACTTACCATTGATTTTGGCACCGTAAGAATCCTGACCCTCAAACTGGTCGATGACCTGCTGGGTACGGGCCTCAAAGGCTGCATAATCTTCCTCTGTCCACCAGTTATTAAGGCTACCGTGCTCATCAAAGGAGGCACCGTTTGAGTCAAAGGCATGGGAAATCTCGTGGGCAATAACGGCACCGATACCACCGTAGTTAGCTGATGAAGATTGCTCCAGAGAGTAGAATGGCGCCTGCAAAATGGCTGCTGGGAAGACAATCAAATTCTTCTGTGGATTGTAGTAGGCATTGACCATGTGAGCTGGCATGCCCCATTCCTTAATGTCCACAGGCTTGTTCCACTTGCTCCAACCATGAGCAATGTCAATCTTGTTTAGTTCGATGGCATTTTCCACCAAGGACTTGCCTGGGTCAACAATCTTCTTATAATAACGCTCTGGCAAGGTTTCTGGATAGCCGATATAAGGCTTAATCACATTGAGTTTGACAATAGCCTTATCACGCGTTTCCTGAGCCAACCAGTCTGCCATTTCCAAACGAGACTTGTAGACCTCAATCATCTTGGCAACTTTTGCTTCCACATCAGCTTTTGCTTCTGGTGAAAATTTCTCCCCAGCATACCAAAGACCGAGGGCCTGGTTAAAGTAGCCTTGTGCCAAGTTATAGGCTGCTTTTTCTTGATTTTGAGCCTGCGGTGTACCAGAAAGAGCACGGCTGTAGGCTCCTGCTAGAATACGGATTTCATCCGACAGGAAGGCTGTATAAGCTCCTGCCGCTTTCAAAATCAAGGTCGCCTTCAAAAGCTCCCAATTATCCGCACTGTAAATGTCCTTGGCAGCCTGCCAGAAACGTTCCTCAGGCACGATAATCTTGTCTGGCGTTTGACCTAAAATCGCTGTGAAGAAATCATCCAAAGGCAACTCTGGTGTCAAGGCAGTAAAATCTGCCCACTCGTACGGGTGGTAAAGTTTGGCGTACTCAGAACCTTCTTCATTTGACAGAACATACTTGGCAATCGTGGCATCTAGTTCCAAACGCTTGTCCAAGAGGTCCTTGATTTCCTCATCACTGAAACCGAACTTAGGCAGGAGGGCTTCTTGGCTCTCTCTCCACGTTCTGAGCAACTCTGCTCCTTTTTCATGCCCTTCCTCATAGTAGGTCGTATCTGGCAAGATAATACCTAGAGAATCTGCCCAGAGGACATTGGTGGTCGCGTCCATAAAGTCAGGTGCCACACCGAAAGGCATGAGGTTTGGCTTGCCTGCCAACTCATATTCTGCCAACTTGCTGGTAAATTCTTCGAAAGAGTTGAGAGCCTTGTACTCTGCAATCAAGGCCTGAGCAGGTTCTGCCCCCAAACGGTCACGGGTTTCATAGTCGGCTACTTGTTTGTGAAAAGCCACAAAGTTTTGCAAAACGCTATCTTCTGGGACATCTTCTCCCGCCAACCAAGCGTTTGTCGTGTCAATCATGAGCTTTTCAATCTCATCCGCCAAGTCCGTGAAACCACCTGTTCTTGGCTTATCGTCTGGAATCACGGCTGTTTTTGCCCATTCACCATTGACGTATTCGTAAAAATCATCTTGTAAACGTGTCATTGATTTTCTCCTTTGTCTTTCTTAATGACTATAATAACAAAAAATTCTGACAATTTCACTTATCAGATGACCGTGACCAAGTATTTTTTAGAATAATACTTGAACAAACCACAAGAAGGCTGACAACGGCACAGGTCCCTGACATAGTTGAATCCAGTTGATTGGCCACTAAAAAACCTAGCGCAACCGTTAGAATAGCGATACCTTGCCCTAAAAGCAGCAATTGCCAAAAGGATTTGACCCAACGTAGGGCAGCCATACTTGGTGCTACCAAGAAAACAATAACAGTCATCGAACCAATCGCTTCAAAGGCCAGAACAGTAGTTAAGGAAACTAGAATCAAAATAACCATTTCTAAAATCCTTGTTCGTAAGCCAGACAAACGAGCATGGTTGCTGTCAAATAGGTACACTTGTAAACGATGGTAAGCCCACGCAAAAAATAGAACAATAACCAACCAAGCCAAACTCGACTTAACCAGACTAACAGGGAGTGACCAGGCTAGAACATCCATACGATGGAGCGGAGCAAAAAGTACTTCCCCCTGCAAAACCAGCTCCACATCCAAATGAACATTGCGAGCAAAAAGAGAAATAAGCAAAACCGCCACTGCAAAAAAGAAAGAAAAAACTAGACCTGTTGCGGCATCATGCGCTATCTTTCGACTATGCAGACGGTCAATGGCAAGAACCGATAATAACCCAAACAGACTGGCACCAACTATTATCAATGGCGAATCCAAACTATGACTAATAAAAAATCCCAGAACAATCCCAAGCAAGACAGAATGCGATAGCGCATCTGCCAACATCGATTGATTTTTTACAACCAGTATCGAGCCGAGCAAGCCACAAGAACTAGCAATAACCATCAAAATGAGTAATACTTCAAACACGACCATTCTCCTTTCTGACATAGGTAACATACACAAATGCAGACAGGGTCAGACCTGTCAGACAGACGATAATAGTCGGTCCAGTCGACAAACCAGATACACTGGAGCTAATCCAGGTCCCTACGAAAGCCGACCCAATTGCAACGATTCCTGCCAGTAACAGACTCTTGTGATACGATTTTCCCAGCATCAAGCCAAAGACAGCTGGTGCAATCAAAAAACTACTCATCAAAATAGCTCCGACTAACTTTAATCCTACTGCAATTAGGCAAATCATCAAAAACATCGTCAACTGCTGCAAGTACCTTACACGAACACCAATAACCCTTGCAAAAGTTTGATCAAACAGGTATAGCTTATAGTCTTGATAAAAGAAAGCAAACAATACCAAAGCCAATAGAGAAATAATTCCGATGAGTATCACATCATCCAGCTGAATAAAGGCTGCCTGTCCAAATAGATAGGTTTGCAATCCAGCCTGGGAAGCCCCTGCAAAGGCTTCATTTCCCTGAATAGCATTTTTCAAGACCATTCCCAAACCAAAGAAAGACGCAGACACCAATGAAAGGGCATTGACTAGGCTGTGACCACCTTTTCGACGCAGCCAATGGACAAGTGCATAAGAAAGGTAGCCTGACAACACTGCTCCTAACAGCAAGTAGAGAGGATGTCGCGACTGAAAAATCATGAAAGAGACAATCACTCCAGGATAAGAAGCATGCCCAAGAGCATCCCCAAGCAAACTCTGTTTAGTAAGAACAGATATACTTCCGATAGTGCTGGCTGCTACAGCTAGGCTGACGGTCCCTAAAGCAACTGTCCAGAAAGAATACTCTTTGAAAACCTCAAACATGACTGCCTCCTTTGGCATTTCCTAAAAACAGCCCATTTCCTATGCCGTAGGTCGCCTGATAATTCTCGCTTGTCAAAGTCTCATCCATCGGACCAGAGTCAATCACATGCTTATGAAGCCAGACAAGGTGATCAAAGTAGGCATCCAGCGTCGTTAAGTCATGATGAATGACAATGGAAGTTTTCCCTTCACATTGGAACTCCTTGAGCATATCCATGATCATGATTTCTGTTGCCTGATCAATCCCTGCTAGAGGCTCATCCATAAGATACAATTCTGCTTCCTGCGCCAGGGCTCTCGCTAAAAATACCCGCTGACGCTGCCCACCTGAAAGCTGATCAATCTGACGATGGCGTAAATCTGCAATTTTTAACCGTTCTAGAGCCTGCTCAACAATCTGTCTATCAGCCTTAGTTGGTCTTCTAAACATCCCCTTACTATGAGCGAAGCGTCCCATCAGGACAATTTCAAAAACTGTTGCAGGAAATTGCCAGTTTACTTGACTGGACTGGGGAATATAGGCTACTTTTTGAGCAATCAATCTCTCTAGACCTGCCTCCTGACCAAGCAAGTGAACCTGCCCTGTGTCAGGTTTTTCCAACCCCAAAATGACCTTGAATAGACTGGACTTCCCAGCACCATTTGGTCCAACAATAGCTGTCCGACTCCCTCTGGGAATCACCAAATTGACATCTTCTAAAGCCATGGTCTGACTGGCTGTATATGCTAAATTGACATCTTTTAATTCAATGATTGCTGACATATTTCCTCCTATTTTTTAAAATGATATACCTCATTCATACTCAATGAAAATCAAAATCGGACCAACCTACCAAGCTGAGAAAGTCGATAAGATTAAGATACCGTACCAACAAATTGCTGGCAAACCCTATACATCGCTTATTTCAACACATCAGTACATGAATTTGATTTTCGTAGAGCACCAATGCTTCCTTCAATCGTATGTTTATAAATCTGTTAAAAACGGTCCAAAAACGGAAAGAACTCGACCTAGACCGAGTCCTTTTTACTACTCATTTGAAATCCCTATTCACGCACAGACTACTGATGCTGTGAGCCAAGATTATCGAGGTCTACAAACAGTATTTCTAGTCAAGGACCTCAATAACTGGTGTGATTTGCTACTAACACCTATCCTCCCCCAAGCGTTGCCACCTCCAATAGAAAGAGTCCTATACTGCTTGTGCTCAAAACACTTGATTATCCCTCATATTGGTACCTATCAACTCTATCTTCGGTAATATCTCTAGTCTTCATTGAATAGCAAGCCCGTTCGACCTGTACTATTTCAGATATTTAACCATCAATGTAACATTATGTTTGTACATGTCGATAAAGGTATCCCCTTCCTCACCTTCTGGTGCCAAAGAATCTGAGAATAACTCCTTACCTTCGCCAGTAACAACTTCAACCTGACCGCCTTTGGCTTTTACTGCCTCTTGCAATTTCTCCATGCGTTCTGGATTAGTTGTAGACTCTGTAAAGATAGCCTTGATATTATGGTCAATGATTAGGTTAACTGTCTCAATCATGTCACTATTAGCCACTTCTGAGTCGGTGCTCACGCCCTGAGGAGCATAGAGAGTGAAGTCATAACTAGCAGCAAAGTAATTAAAGGCATCATGTGGTGTTACCAAATAGCGACTTTCTTTTGGAATCACACTTAATTCTTTTTCTACCCAGGCATGCAAATCATCTAGCTGCGCTTGGTATTTTTCTGCATTTTTCTGAATCATCTCAGCTTTAGCAGGTAAGAGTTTTTGTAGTTCCTCTGAAGCTACAGCTACAGCTGACTTGTACAAGGGAATTGAAAACCAGAAGTGCGGATCGACAATCTCTTCTCCATCCTCATCCATCGTATTCAAGTCTTTTGCATTAAAGTTTTTAGAAACAGCTACTCCGGTCTTCTCCAAAGCTTCAACCATTTTACCTTCAAAGTGCAAACCGTGGTAGAGAACGAGGTCAGCCTTTTGTAATTTTGATAAATCACTAGATTTGGCTACGTACAAATGAGGGTCTTCTCCTGCTGGAATCAGCAAATCACGTTCCACCTCATTACCCGCCAACTGATAGACCATGTCATTGAGGAAGGAAGTAGTCACAGCCACTCTTGGCTTGCTAGAGCTTCCTGTGGTTTGCGATGGACGACAAGCTCCTAGCCCTATTAGGGACAATAGCAGAGCAAAACTGAACAATATTTTCTTCATATAGGTTCTCCTTTTAATTTTATTAAGCACACCTAACTATATAATTAGATTAAGTTAAAAAATTCATTTTGTCAACTGATTTTTAAATTTTTTGATATAATAGTTTCAGTAGAAAGCGAGTTCTCATGACACCAAACAAAGAAGATTACCTAAAATGTATTTATGAACTGGGTCAATTAGACCAAAAAATTACCAATAAACTCATCGCAGAAAAGATGGCCTTCTCCGCACCAGCCGTTTCCGAAATGCTCAAAAAAATGGTAGCCGAAGAGCTCATTTCTAAGGATGCCAAGGCAGGTTATCTCCTCAGCCAAACTGCCCTTGAAATGGTAGCCAGCCTCTATCGCAAACACCGCTTGATTGAGGTATTCTTAGTTGAGCAACTTGGCTACTCTCCAGAAGAAGTACATGAAGAGGCTGAGATTTTAGAACACACCGTTTCAGATCACTTTATCAATCGCCTAGACCTGCTACTGGAACAGCCTCAAACTTGTCCTCACGGGGGAAGCATTCCTCAAGCAGGACAACCTCTCATCGAACGCTACCAGACACGGCTGTCACAGCTAACTGAGACAGGGAACTACCAGCTTGTCCGTATCCATGACTTCTATCAACTCCTTCAGTACTTGGAACAACATGAATTAGCTGTCGGCGATTTACTAACCGTCACAGACTTCGACCACTTTGCCCAAACCATCACCATCCAGTACAAGGACAAAGAGCTCGCCGTCCCAACAGCCATCGCTCAACAATTATTCATCGAAAAAAGCAATCGCCCAGCCTAAACAAGCTGAGCGATTATTTTTTTCTCACATTACGGAAAATAGATCTGGCTGCAAAAAATAGTTGCCCACATACATACACTAACCCAAGTAGGAAACCTATATAAAAACAGCCCAATAGAAAGTGAGGGTTATAGGTTAAAGGCTGCAAGACAAACATGAGAATCCCTACCAAGCCCCACCGCATGCCCCAGGTCATCTTTCTCTGGATAATCCACTCCAGCCAATCTTCTCCAACTGAACTTCTGGTTTCCAGATACTCTTGATTAAGGTCTTGAAAAAATTTTCTCATATTCTTGCTCACCTCATCCTAACTTCAAAGCATAAACTACCACTTTGTGACAATATTATTATAGCACATTGTTTTCAAATAACCAATACTGTCGAAAAAACCAGCCTACTTGGGCTGGTTTTCTTGGAGTCGCTCTTTAAGGCGACGACGGTATAAAATCTGCGAAGGAATGAAATAGAGAAAACTTGCCAGAATAATCCAGCGTTTGTCAATTCCACTAAAGTAAATCACCAAAATCAAGGTGAAAGCCACCGTTAGGTAGAAAAAATGATTGGTCAGTAAGTTTTTCATGGCACACCTCCACGTCTAATTCATTTTTAGTATATCAAAATAGACACAAAAAGTATAGAGGTCTAGCGATTTTTGGTATCTAACACAATGGTCACCGGACCATCATTGACCAGGCTGACCGCCATGTCCGCCCCAAAAACGCCCACTTCAACCGGCACAAAGGCTGACAGGGCTTTGTTAAAAGCATCATAGAGTTGACTAGCCATAGCAGGAGCTGCCGCTCCTGTAAAGGCAGGGCGATTGCCTTTTTTGGTGTCCGCAAAAAGGGTAAATTGGGAAATGGATAAAATCTTGCCCCCTATATCTTGAACAGACTTGTTCATCTTGCCTGCCTCATCTGAAAAAATCCGCATATTGACAATTTTCCGAACAGCATAGTCCAGGTCTTCCTGGCTGTCATCTGGCCCCACACCGACTAGGAGCAGAAGCCCTTGTTCAATTTGCCCATGGATACTTCCTTCGATGGTCACATTGGCCTGTGATACACGTTGTATTACAATTTTCATCTTATCCGTTGGTCCTTTTCACTGAGTAAACTTCTGGCACCGACTTGATCTTATCCACCAGACTGGTCAAGGTTGCCAGGTTGGAAATACCAAAGGAAACGTGGATGGTCGCAAACTTCATATCCTTGGTTGGCTGGGCATTGACCGAAGAAATGTTCTTGCTGGCATTGGTCAAGACCTTAAGGACATCGTTGAGCAGACCTGAGCGGTTGAGACCGTAAATGTCAATGTTTGCCATGTATTCCTTGGTCGAATTTTCATCCTCCCAACCGACATCAATCAGGCGGACATCGTAGTTTTCCTGGCTCTTGAGGTTCATACAGTCCACACGGTGAACCGCAACCCCGCGACCCTTGGTGATGTAGCCGACAATCTCATCGCCAGGTACTGGATTACAACATTTGGCAATCCGAATCAGCAAGCCTGACGCCCCTTCAATGACCACGCCACCTTCGTGACGGATTTTCAAACTATCTTTGTTGTCGTGTTTAACTTCACCACCGTTGACCAATTCATCCGCGACAGCTTTTGCCTTAGCCCGCTCAGCTTCGCGACGCTCTTTTTCTGTCAGACGGTTAAAGATTGATATGGCAGAAACTTCTCCAAAACCAACTGCCGCAAAAAGGGATTCGTCGGTCTTATAGCTGGTCTTTTGCAGGACCTCGTCCATATGGCGACGATCCAGGTATTGGTTGGGAACGTAGCCGTTTTCTTGGAGTAGGTTCTGGAGCATCTCACGTCCTTTGGAAACGGATAGTTCTTTGTCCTGGTTCTTGAAAAACTGCTTGATTTTGTTGCGGGCCTTGTGGGTCTTTACAAGATTGACCCAGTCACGACTGGGACCGAAAGAGTTGGCAGAGGTGATGATTTCCACCTGATCGCCTGTCTTGAGCTTGGTCGTCAGAGGCACCATACGGCCGTTGACCTTGGCTCCTGTCGCTCGCTCACCGACCTTGGTATGAATCTCATAGGCGAAGTCAATTGGTACGGAGTCCTTTGGCAACTCACGCACAGCACCATCTGGCGTAAAGACGTAAATCCGCTCGGTGAAGATGTCCTCTTTGACCGAATCAACGAAGGATTGGGCATCTCCTGCCCCTTCTTGAAGTTCAATCAGATTGTTGATCCAACGCAGCTCTTTTTCAGAAGCAGTTGCCTTGCCACCACGCTTGTAGGCCCAGTGAGCCGCAACCCCGTATTCTGCAACCTGGTGCATTTCCACCGTCCGAATTTGAAACTCAATCGGTCCCTTTGGTCCGTAAACTGTCGTATGGATGGACTGGTAGCCATTGGCTTTTGGACTGGCAATGTAGTCCTTGAAGCGACCGGGCATAGGTTTCCAGAGTTCATGGATGTAGCCCAGCATGGCATAGACATCGCTTGGAGTGTCCATCAAACAACGGATAGCAGTCAAATCATATAGTTCGTCAAAACGCTTTTTCTTGTCATGCATCTTCCGATAGATGGAGTAGATATGCTTGGGACGACCATAGATTTGACCGTGAAGATGGCGCTCCTCTGTGTATTCTCTCAACTTGTCGACGACTTCATTGACTAACTCTTCCCGTTCGCGTCGTTTCTCCCTCATCATGTGGGTAATCTTGTAGAACTCAACTTCATTGAGGTAACGGAAAGACATGTCTTCCAATTCCCACTTGATAGAAGAAATACCTAGACGGTGGGCAAGGGGTGCATAGATTTCCATTGTTTCACGTGAAATCCGTTCCTGCTTGTCCTTGCGCAAGTGCTTGAGGGTCCGCATGTTGTGAAGGCGGTCTGCCAGTTTAACCAGAATGACCCGCATGTCTTGGGACATGGCAATCAGCATGTTGCGGTGGTTTTCAGCCAACTGCTCCGCATGAGATTTGTACTCGACCTTTCCTAACTTGGTCACACCACCGACAATATGCCGAACCTCTGGACCAAATTCAGCCTCCATCTCATCCAATGTTACATCCGTATCTTCAACCACATCATGTAAGAAACCACAAGCTACGGTTACCGCATCTAGCTTGAGCCCTGCCAAAATCCCTGCTACTTGAATAGGGTGGACAATATAGGGTTCACCTGATTTTCGAAATTGTGTCTTATGAGCTTCCGTCGCAAAATCCAAGGCCTTCTGAACAAAAGCAACATCTTCGGCCGGAAGGTAGGTAGCTGTCAGCCCTACGACCTCTTCTCCTGTAAAATTAACTTCTTTCATCTTCTTCCCTCATCAGAAACTGTTTCCTTTTATTGTACCATTTTCACTGGAAAAGAAAAAGGAATCTAACATAAGACTACTAATTACAAACAATCCAAACCAAGTTCAGATTCAGCGAACGTTCTTGTTTTCTTTCGTTTTCTTGTTGTTTTCACTCATTTTTCAAACGAACGTTCAGAATTAGTCTTGAATTTTGCAGTTCTTAGCTGTATAATGATTGTAGAAGATTATTACAAAAAGAAAATGGAGGATTCTTATGAATTTTCGTTTCAGTAAGTGTGCCGTAGCGCTCACACTAGCTCTCTTAGCTGCAAGCAATCCAAAATTAGCTCAAGCCGAAGAGATTCTCAACACAACTCCAGCTTCTTCAACAGAAGCAAGTCAGGCTGTACCAGTTGAATCTGACACCACAGAGGAAGCTGATAATACAGAATCTCCTGTTCCAGCCACTACCGAAGCTGAAAATCCAAGCTCTTCCGAGACAGCTGAAACTAGTGATCCTACGAGCGAGACAACTGACACAACTGCTTCAGAAGCACGCACGGTCACTCCTGCTGCAACTGAAACTAGTCAGCCTGTTGAAGGACAAACTGTTGATGTTCGCATTCTCGCAACAACTGACCTCCATACGAACTTGGTCAACTATGACTATTACCAGGATAAACCTGTAGAGACACTGGGTCTAGCAAAAACAGCTGTTCTTATCGAAGAAGCAAAAAAAGAAAATCCAAATGTCGTATTGGTAGATAATGGTGATACCATTCAAGGTACTCCTCTTGGAAATTACAAGTCTCTCATTGATCCGATTGAAGAAGGTGAGCAACATCCTATGTACGCTGCCTTGGATACGCTGGGCTTCGATGCTGGTACACTTGGAAACCACGAATTCAACTACGGTCTAGACTACCTCCGCAAGGTGATTTCAACTGCTGGCATGCCTCTTCTTAATGCCAACGTTTTACATCCTACAACCAAAGACTTCCTCTACCAGCCTTATACGATCATTGACAAGTCCTTTACAGATACGACTGGCAAGGCTGTCAGCCTGAAAGTCGGGATCACAGGTATTGTTCCCCCTCAAATTCTCAACTGGGACAAAGCTTATCTAGAAGGAAAAGTGATTGTTCGTGATGCAGTTGAAGCCGTTCGCGATATTATCCCAACCATGCGAGAAAATGGCGCAGACATCGTTCTGGTCCTTTCCCACTCAGGTATTGGCGATGACCAATATGAAGTCGGCGAGGAAAATGTCGGTTACCAAATCGCCAGCCTGCCAGGAGTCGATGCGGTTATCACAGGTCACTCCCACGCAGAATTCCCAGGAACTGCCGAAAAACCAAGCTTCTATGCTAAATACTCTGGCGTGGATGATACAAATGGTAAAATCAACGGCACTCCTGTCACCATGGCTGGTAAATACGGTGATCACCTCGGCGTCATCGACCTCAATCTGGTCTTTAAAGATGGCAAATGGACAACTACTTCTAGTAAAGCGGCTATTCGTAAAATCGATACAAAATCATCTGTAGCAGATGGTCGCATCATCGACCTTGCTAAAGAAGCCCATAACGAAACCATCAACTATGTGCGCCAACAAGTCGGTGAAACAACTGCTCCAATCAACAGCTTCTTTGCCCTTGTTCAAGATGATCCTTCTGTACAGATTGTTAACAATGCACAGATTTGGTATGCAAAACAACAGTTGGCGGGTACTTCAGAAGCTAATCTACCAATCCTATCTGCGGCTGCACCATTTAAGGCTGGTACTCGAGGCGATGCTTCAGCCTATACAGACATTCCTGCTGGCCCAATCGCCATCAAGAACGTAGCAGACCTTTACCTCTACGACAACGTTGTAGCCATCTTAAAAGTCAACGGTGCCCAACTCAAAGAATGGTTGGAAATGTCCGCAGGGCAATTCAACCAAGTTGACCCAAGCTCAACAGAGCCACAAAACCTAGTCAACACAGATTTCCGCACTTACAACTTTGACGTTATTGACGGAGTAACTTATCAGTACGATATTACGCAACCAAATAAATACGATCGTAACGGTAAGGTAGTCAACGAAACTGCCAGCAGAGTTCGGAATCTGCAATACAATGGGGAAGATGTGACAGCTGATCAAGAATTCATCGTGGTGACCAACAACTACCGTGCAAACGGTACTTTCCCTGGGGTCCGCGAAGCTTCTGTCAATTACTTGCTCAACCTGGAAAACCGCCAAGCCATCATCAATTATATAATCGCTGAGAAAGTTATCAACCCTACAGCAGACAATAACTGGACCTTTACAGATAGCATCAAGGGACTCGACCTCCGCTTCTTGACAGCAGATCGTGCGAAAGAATTGGTAGCTAATCAAGAAGGGCTGGTTTACCTCCAAGCCTCAGCTGAAAACGAAGGATTTGGCGAATTCAAATTTGTCTACACTGAGCCAAAAGTAGCGACTCCAGATGAACAGCAGTCAGATCAAGGTAACACAGGTCAAGATATTGTACTCGAATCTGGTCAACGAATTACTCTTCCAGCGGTAAATCCACCTGCTCCTGCTCCACAACATAAATTGGCTAGTCCACATTCACAAGCGAGCACCAAGACACTCCCTGCAACAGGAGAAGCTACTTCTATGCTTAGTCTGCTCGGTCTCACTTTGATTAGTTTTGTCGGTGCTTTTCGCAAGAAAAAAGAAAATTAAGATAAAAAGAAAAGAGCTCGGATAAGCAACCGAGCTTTTTTTATCTATAAAAAAATGACCAAACAACCGCTATAAGAATGGCTGGCAGCATATTGGCCACGCGAATCTTTTTGTCCCAGATGATATTGACACCGACACAGAAGATGAGGGCAGAGCCGATAAAAGAGAGATTGGCAAGTGCCTGAGCCGTCATCAGTGGCTCAATCAAACGTGCCAAGAGAGTAATAAACCCTTGAAAGAGAAAGACTGGTACTGCTGAAAAGCCTGCTCCCTTGCCCAAACTCGAGGTCATAATCAAAATGATAACAAAGTCCAAAATACTCTTTACAGCCAACAAGCGATAATCACCCGTCAATCCATCTTGGATGGCTCCCAGTATGGCCATGGCACCGATACAGACGGTCAAAGAAGCTGTCAGGAAAGCATCTAAGAATTGACCATCTTGACTGTTTCCTGACTTTTCTCGGAGCCAGATACCCAAGCGCTCAAACCAACCTTCGATATGCAGTACCTCCCCAATCAAGGTCCCCAAGGACAGACTAAGAACCCAAAGCATGCTATTTTGACTTTTGAGTTGACCGTCAACAACTGTTAGCAGGCCTTCCAAACTACCTGAAATTCCTAGAAATAAAACAGCTAGCCCGCTCGCCATCGTCAACCCCGACTGATGGCGTTCTTTTAGTAAATGCCCAAACCAAGACCCTAGCAAACCTGCTAGGGCAATAGCCAAGGTATTGATAATCGTTCCTAAGGCAAACATGAACTACCTCAACAATTCCGTCGCGTAGCTAATGGCAGAAAGAGCATAGAGTGGAGCCGTCTCCGCTCGTAAGATACGAGGACCAAGACCTGTCTTGACCGCTCCTGCTCCTTCAAATGTGGCTACTTCCTCAGGCGACACGCCACCTTCTGGACCGACAATAACAAGGACTGATTGGCCAGCTTCTAAGCCAGACAAGATTTTCACCAGGTTGGCTTGTTCGCCTTCTTTTGCGGCCTCTTCGTAGGCTAAGATAATCTGGTCAAAACCTGCTAGTTGAGCTAGGAAATCCACTTTTTTCTCAAACAAGCGAACAGCTGGAATGCGATTACGTTTGCTCTGCTCGGCTGCGCCTTGGGCAATTTTTTCTAACTTTTCTGCTTTTTTTGCCAGTTTTTTACCGTCCCATTTGACCACGGACCAGTCAGCTGGAAAGGCCCAGAGGGCTGCCATGCCTAATTCCGTTGCCTTTTGGGCGACAAATTCGAGCTTATCTCCCTTAGGAAAGCCCATGGCAATAGTAACGGAGACAGGTAATTCGACATTATCTGTCAGTTCTTCGATGATTTCAACAGATTGGTTCTGGCTATCTACCACGCGCGCCAAGCGTTTGATACCATCGTCAAAGACCAGAACAATCTGATCATCTGCCTGCAAACGCATGACAGAAAACATATGCTTGGCAGTGTCCTTATCGCTAATCTGGAAAACGCCCTGCGGTGCTCTGCCATTGACAAAATACTGCTGCATCCTAGCCTCCAATCACACCTGAGCGGTCAGTCGTCTTCTTAAAGACGCAGCAATTCCACTCGCCCTGAATCATATGGGTCTCAAGGAAGAAGCCAGCCGCCTCCGCAGATGCTCGCACCATGTCCCACTTGTCCGCGATAATCCCGCTCATAATCAGGTAACCCTCGTCCTTGACCAGACGGTAGGCATCCTCGGTCAGATGGATGAGAATGTCCGCCAAGATGTTGGCAACGATGACTTCCGCCTCCATGTCAATGCCACGAAGCAGGTCGCCTGCCGCGACATGGATGTTGCTAGTATTGGCGTTGAGGTCAATGTTTTCCTGGGCCACACGCACCGCCACTTCATCCAAGTCATAGGCATAAATCTCCTTGGCACCTAGGAGGGAGCTAGCAATGGAAAGGACGCCTGAACCTGTGCCGACGTCAATCACCGTTTCGCCACCACGAAGGACCTGAGAAAGAGCAAAGAGGCTCATCTTGGTGGTCGGGTGGGTACCCGTACCGAAAGCCATGCCTGGGTCCAAGCGGATAATTTTCTCACCTGCTGTCGCCTCGTAGTCCGTCCAAGACGGCACAATGGTCAAATCGTGGGTAATGCGGGCTGGCTCATAGTATTTCTTCCAGTTGTCTGCCCAATCTTCCTCTGCCAGTTCCTGACTTTCTAAGCTGACCTGACCCGTTTCCAAGCCAAAGCCTGTCAAATCCGCCAAGCGAGTCGCCAAGTCTGCCTTAACTTCCTCAATATCTACAGTATCAGGATAGTAAGCCGTAATCGCAATCATATCCGACTGCTCCACCTCGGGATAGAGTTCGCCGAAACGGTCCTCCTGCCCCACATAGTCAGCCGAGTCGCTAATGGCCACTCCCTGACTGCCCGTTTCAATCATCAGATTTGAAACTGCTTCTTCTACATCACGATGCACGTGAATCGTTAATTCTTGCCATGAGTTCATGTTTGTTGTTCCTTTTCTTTTCTATGCGTCAATCACTGTATTATTGTACCGATTTCTAGCCCATTTTACAAGTTAATGTTATAAGGTAAGTAAAATCAAAATAATTTTCGAATAAATGAAATGACAGGAAAATCTGAGCGGTGGTTCTGATTTCTGAAAGGTGGTGGTGCCTATGCAAATAGACACAAAATCCAACGGAAAGGAGAACCTGATTTGTCAGCAGATGAACTAATGGTCATCATAGCTTTTGCAAGCTTACTTGTAAGTATGCTTGATTTGATCATTACAATCATCGTAACCATGCTAGATAAAAAATAGACCGCCCAAGATTTCAAGCTGGCGGTCTATTTTGTCCAAAAGCTGAACCATCGCTATGGTCCTGTCAGGGCGTTGAGCTGGAACTCAACGCCTTTTCTATTTTTATAATAGCAAAAGTTTCGCCTGCAGTCAAGCAAGAGAGAAAACGGAATGTCAAATAGAATCTATTACCCTCAATTCTATACCCACTGCACCATATTGTTCTAATTGTTCTCGCGAATAGTAAACTTCCATATCTTCTGGTTTCGCCTCTCTGATACTGCTTTGCGTATACCCACAAGACAATAAATCTAGTTCTTTGTATAACTGAGCAAAATTATCAAATATGTGAAGATCTAATACTTGCACCTCGATCGTTTGCATCTGATTTTCTGTACAATAAAAACGGATGCGATCTCCAATTTGTATATGCTTGCGCTTCTCGTCATAAAGTCGTAGCTCAATAGTCTTCTGACCAGACTTCATCATTGCAAAAGATTTTGGAGCCAGTAACATTTCATGAACCATCTCAATACCTCGGATATGGGTAAAATTCCCCTTCCACCAAGTCTGCTCTGCCTTTTTCAAAAGCCTCGCTATCCCAAGCAATCGCAAATTCTTGGGCTTCTGGGTCCACCAAAAAGTCCATGAGGTCATCTAAACCTTGGTCGGCGATATCTTTAAGAAAGCCTGCGAAGTAGGTCAGAAACTCCGCTGAAAAGCCCTTCTTGGCGTCAAATGGCAAAGCGACCAGGTAGTCTTCCTCGTCAAAGCGAGACTTGTCCTGGTTGTAGAAAAGAACATACTCCTCCAAGAAAATATCCTCAGAAGACGCATTGCCTTCGTCATCTACCGTTTCAATCCCAGCCGCATTTTGTGCTTCCAAGATGAAGGCCAACTCAACTGCGTGGTTTTTCTTGTCCCAGTTAAGCTCATAATCGTAAGTAAAATGTTTGTCCAGTGCTGCTTCCAGCACATCTAAAAAGCCATGTTTTGCCATTCTATTTCCTCTTTTCTATAAATTCCAATAAATTTATTTCTCGACCGTATTTGACGGAAGCCCGCTTGTCTTTCTCCAAAATGGACTTGGTTAAATCTAGTTGATTTACTGCTGCTATGGCTACAGCATAGTGAATAACGTCAGCTAATTCTTCTGCTAAACGAGCAGAGCTGTCGTCTTCGCCATCCATCATCTTGCGGCCTGCACGCTTGTTCAGCAGCTCTGCCACTTCACCAATTTCTTCCACTAATTTCATAAAGAGACTTTGCTCTGGGACTGTCGTCCCATAGTGGTCACGCAAGTATTCTTCCAAAACACTCACCGTCAACTCCGCCATCTTCGTTTCTCTCCAAATCCTAAAATTGTAGTATAATGATTATACCATAAATGTACTGAAAGGAAGCCTATGCCAGCCAATCTCGCCCTTCGTATGCGGCCCAAATCCATTGATGAAGTGATCGGTCAGGAACACCTGGTCGGTCCTGGAAAGATTATCCGTCGCATGATTGATGCCGATATGCTGTCGTCCATGATTCTCTACGGTCCGCCGGGGATTGGCAAGACCTCGATTGCATCCGCCATTGCTGGCACGACCAAGTATGCCTTTCGGACCTTTAATGCCACGACGGACAACCAAAAACGCCTGCAGGAAATCGCTGAAGAGGCTAAGTTTTCTGGCGGTCTGGTTCTCCTGCTCGATGAAATCCACCGCCTTAACAAGACCAAGCAGGACTTCCTGCTCCCTCTTTTGGAAAATGGTAATATCATCATGATTGGGGCAACGACAGAAAATCCATTTTTCTCTATTTTACCCGCCATTCGTAGCCGAGTGCAGATTTTTGAGTTGCAACCCTTGGAAACCAGCCATATCCGACAGGCCTTGGAACTAGCTCTGACAGACAGCGAACGTGGTTTTGACTTCCCTATTACCATTGAGCCTGAGGCTCTGGATTTTCTGGCCAATGCCACCAATGGTGACCTTCGGGCCGCCTACAATTCGCTGGAACTAGCTGTACTTTCGACCAAGGAAAGTGACGACGGTAGCCGCCACATTGATCTGGACGCTGTGGAAAATAGCTTACAGAAATCCTACATCAGCATGGACAAGAACGGCGATGCCCACTACGATATCCTCTCCGCCCTGCAAAAATCCATTCGAGGTAGCGATGTCAATGCCAGCCTCCACTACGCCGCTCGTTTGATTGAAGCGGAAGACCTGCCTAGTCTGGCTCGTCGCTTAACCGTTATTGCCTATGAAGACATCGGCTTGGCCAATCCAGAGGCTCAGATTCATGCGGTGACGGCCCTTGAAGCGGCTCAGAAAATTGGTTTTCCAGAAGCACGGATTTTGATTGCCAATGTGGTAGTCGATTTGGCTCTTTCTCCCAAGTCCAATTCTGCCTATCAGGCTATGGATGCAGCTCTGGCTGATTTGCGGAAAAACGGTCATCTACCTATTCCAAATCATCTGCGAGACGGTCATTATGCTGGTAGTAAGGAGCTGGGAAATGCCATTGGTTACCAGTATCCGCATGCCTATCCTGAAAAATGGGTGGACCAACAATACCTGCCTGATAAGTTACTTCATGCGGACTACTTCACTGCCAATGACACCGGCAAATATGAGCGTGCCTTGGGCATGACACAAGAAAAGATAAAAAATTTGAAAAAAAATAGACGCCAAAATCCTTGATAGAACTGGTTTTTTGGCACATACATTTTGACACCGCTTACATTTTTGCCATTTTTCTCTTGATTTTTCAAAAAAAAGTGGTATTATTAAATCATAAATAAGAACTGCTGTGGTATACGAATTCATACCTATGTGTTGACCGACTATTTTTGTATTACTAGGGAGACAAAGATCTTCTGACAGTATGCAAGCTGGCACACCCAGAAGCAACTAAGTTAGAAACGCGTCACCCACCTGCTTTTAGCGTGCGGGATCAATACAATCCATGGATAACCGGTACCAATACAGCATTTTTATTTTTTACCTTCCTTAGCTCAGCTGGCAGAGCAGCGGACTCTTAATCCGTGGGTCGTAGGTTCGATCCCTACAGGGAGGATTGGTTGATATGAGGAAAGTCTTGATTTATCAAGGCTTTTTCTTGTTTTTAGAGAGAATTTGGTCAAAATTTGGTCAAAAAGAACCCTTTCACATTGTGAAGGGCTATTTTTTTAACTTATCCCACAGGACAACTCGTTTTTCCTGCAATGATTTCTGTACATCGATGATGCGTTGATTCGATGAGCCTCGAAATTGCAGCATAAGATTGCGCTTGGTACGGTCATAACGGCCGTCAACTAGAATATCTAAATAGGATAGTAACTCTAACTTATCCGGAGTTTCTAACATCATTTCTTCCCATGTGTAGCCTGTCCAAGACCAAATGTCCTTTTCTGGCAGTTCTTTCCGAATTCGCTTTACGAGTGGGAGGACCGTGCCTGTGTTCAGAAAAGGCTCGCCACCCAAGAGAGTTAAGCCCTGCACATAGGGCTGGCCCAAGTCTGCTAAAATGCGGTCTTCAAGCTCCTTGGTATAGGGAATCCCTGCTTTAAAAGACCAGGTTGCAACATTGTAGCAGCCCTCACAGTGAAACAGACAGCCACTAACATATAGAGAGCAACGGACTCCTTCTCCATCCACAAAGTTAAAGGCTTTGTAGTCCATTATTCGCCCTTGGCTAAGTTCCTCGCTCTTCCATTCTTGTGGTTTAGGATTATTCATTTCAAATACCTGAGCATAAGCAAATGAAATCTGATCGTTTGGATGAATTCCGTTTTACCAGTACACAGACTGTTTTTATCCATAAATGGTACTTCCAATGCTTTAGCTCGGATTGATCCCAGCAAGCTTAGTGCGGAACCAATCTCAATTCCTTTCCTGTTTTGATTCAGTAGTTTGTCACTCCCATTAATCCTCAATCCAGTATCTTTCTACCCCGTCTCGAACATCTTCCAAAACGCCACCACATGCCACAATCGTTTTGCGACTACCCTCATTGTCTGTCGAGCAGGTCACGAGGACTTTGGAAATATTTTTGGTTGCGGCTTCCTGCAAACCTAGTCGCAGCTGGTCCTTGGCATAGCCCTTTCCTCGCTCGGTTGGGCGAATGGAATATCCGATATGACCGCCTTTATTGAGCAGGAAATCGTTGAGCCGTAGGCGTAGACTGAGAAAACCAAGGGCTCGACCAGTCTGGTCAAATGACACATATTGAATGGAAGGAACAAAACCGTCTGGCAGATTGAGACCTGCCTCATAGTCTTTGTTTCTAAAAATCCATTCTTCAAAGTCCACATCTTTGGAGATAAAGCCTCCGTCCATAGCTGAGCCTGCTTTTTCAAATTCTGCCAGCATCTCCAAAATCGTTTCCTTATCCGCTATAGTCGGTCTTCTTAATTCCATTTTAGTCTCCATATTGTCTCTTGAAAAATTCACTGATGATGTCTATATCCAGTCCCAAGTCCTGCACAATTTCTGCCTTGTGGAAATCGTCATAGTTGTCCTTACCGCTCCAAACAAAAGAATTGGTCACAATCTGATAGTCCTTATCTGACTCGACTGCTCTGCCATTGACCACAAAACCCTCACCGCCCGGGACAATGCCCCACATCTGAGGGTGGAGGCCTGTCTTGAGGCTAGCCACCAAATCGCTGCCCTTGATACGAACTAAGAGTACTCGCTTGGAAAAGGGCAAGACCTTGACCAAGTCCGAATAAAAGATTGGTCCCGCCGACAAGGAAGCCCGAATGCCGAAGCCGTTGATGACCGCTCCATCTGCCTGCAAACCTAGTTGACTCGCCTGTTCAAATAAAGCCTGACAAATAACAGGGGCCAGAGTTGATAACCCTTGACGAATACCGTCTCGCTCTCCGTCTAGTGCCTGAGGTAAAATCGCTATCGGTTTGGAAAAAGCTGCGTCCCGTTCCGATTTCATCTGGTCGATAATAGCCTTGACCGCCCTGTCTTCTTGGGTCAGTTTCTCCACCTCAATCAAGTCATAAGCCAGGACCTCGTGCCGTCCATCTGCAAAACACCGCAGGGATAGATGACCGACAAAGCGACCATACTGACCAGCTTGGCAGATACTAACTCCACCAATCTGACTAGGTTGCTTTAGAATGGTATGGGTATGTCCACCCAAAATCACGTTAAGCTCAGGGAAATCCTTGGCCAAATGCACATCCTCATCGTATCCCAGATGACTGAGCAAGAGCAGATGAGCCTGTGGATCCTTGGCAAGAACCTGATCTACCAATCGCCGCAGAGCTTGTTTATGGTCTTCAAAAATCACATTCTCCGACGGTGACGCAACCTCCTGGGTTTCCAAGGTAGTCAAACCGAGGACATAGAGGGGGTTCCCGTTCATATCAAATTCAAGGACATCCTCAAGCGGCACCAATTCATCAGCCGCCTCCACATCCTGATAGCTGAGATTGGAGGACACAATTGGAAACTGAGCATAGTCATCCAAGCGACTGAGCAACTCATCTCCGTGGTCAAACTCATGATTGCCCAAGGTCATAGCCTGACAACCAATTTGATTCATTAGCTCGATTTCCTTGACTCCTCGGTACATATTGAAGAAAATATTTCCTGAAAACAAATCCCCACTATCAAAAACAAAGGTCGGAATCCCCTTTTTCTCATTACCCTCCCGAATGTTCGCAATCAGTTGCGCCTTCTTTGGAAAATTCTCCATGTAGGAATGCATATCATTGGTATGGAGAATACTAATATCTGTATAGTCCATACTATTTTTTCTTATTTTTTGCTTGTTTGAGCAATTCCTGCACACGCGCTTTTTTATCCTGCTTCACATTAGAATTCTTCTCATGATAGCGTGTCACCAGGGCCTTCCCCTTATCGTCTAATTGATATTTTCCCATTGTTTTCTCCTCTTTTTTTATCTCTTATTTGTTTATAATAAACTTCCACAGCTAACTGGAACTGTGGAAGCTCTACATAGTCTGTTTATTACTTATAAGCTCGACCCATTCATGTGTTTCACACGCGCCGAAATTTCCTTGTGACGGCCTTTTACCATCGGACGGGCCTGTGGATTGCCTAGATAACCGCAAGTTCGTTTAACAACATCCACCGACTTAGGATCGCTATTCCCGCAATTTGGACACTTGAAGCCACGCTCCGTCGGCTCAAAATCGCCCTCAAAATCACAAGCGTAACAATGGTCAATCGGAGTATTGGTTCCCAAATAACCAACACGGTCATAAGCATAGTCCCAAACAGCTTCCAAGGCCTTTGGATTTTGTTGCAGCACAGGGTATTCACAGTAATGGATAAATCCACCACTAGCACCTACAGCAGGATAAATTTTCTCAAAGTCCAGTTTTTCAAACGGTGTTGGATTTTTGCGTACATCATAGTGGAAACTATTAGTGTAATACTCTTTATCCGTAATGTCCTTAACAATGCCAAATTTCTCTGTATCCATACGGCAGAAGCGGTCTGTCAGGCTTTCAGATGGTGTCGAATAAACTGAGAAATGATAACCATATTCAT
Source organism: Streptococcus suis (assembly GCF_029616525.1). Taxonomy (GTDB): domain Bacteria; phylum Bacillota; class Bacilli; order Lactobacillales; family Streptococcaceae; genus Streptococcus; species Streptococcus suis_AF. The sequence goes on from NZ_JANFME010000012.1 coordinate 37,005, forward strand.
CCGACCAATCTTCAACCAAGTTTTTCATTTTCTTGATAATATCCACCGTGAAATCTTTTGCCTCTGGCTTGGTCTCCCATTCGCCACCGTAAAATACTGTTGCGACTTCATACAAACCAATATACCCCAAAGATACGGTTGCTCGACGATTTTTAAAGACTTCATCTACTGCGTCTGTCTTAGCCAAGCGTTTGCCGAATGCCCCATATTGATAGAGGATTGGAGCATTGGCCGGGGTTGCCTCCTTCACTCGTTCCACTCGGTAGACCAGGGCATCCTTGGCAATGGCCATGCGTTCTGCAAATATTTCCCAGAACTTATCCATATCTCCTGCAGACTCCATGGCAATCCGTGGCAAATTGACGGTTACGACACCTAGGTTCATACGACCAGATGTCACATCCTGGCCATTTTCATCCTTCCAACCTTGAAGGAATGAGCGGCAGCCCATTGGCACCTTGAAGGAACCTGTCAACTCAACAATCTTGTCATAAGAAAGCATATCTGGATACATACGCTTTGTTGCACATTCAATCGCCAATTGCTTGATGTCATAGTTTGGAGAATCTGGCTCCAAGTTCAAGCCCCGCTTAACTGTAAAAATCAGCTTTGGAAAAATAGCTGTGCGACCTTCCCGACCCAGACCCTTGATACGAATGTTCAAAATCGCTTTTTGAATTTCCCGTTCAAACCACGATGTCCCTAGCCCAAAACCGAGTGATGTAAAGGGTGTTTGTCCATTGGAAGTAAAAAGAGTATTGATTTCATATTCCAAAGACTGCATAGCATCATAAATATCCTTTTGCGTTTTAGCACGCGCATATTCTTCTTGCTTGTCTGCTAACACCCAATCCTCGGCGTCTTTCAAATGCTTTTGGTAGTTAAGTTCCGCATAGGGCGCCAAAACTTCATCGATACGGTCAGCTGAGCAGCCACCATATTGACTAGAGGCCACATTGGCAATGATTTGTGAAATCTGAGCCGTAGCTGTTTGAATTGATTTTGGACTTTCTACATCGGCATTTCCTATCTTGAAGCCCTGTGCCAACATCCCTTTAAAATCAATCAAACAACAGTTGGTCATTGGTGTATAAGGGCTGTAATCCAAGTCGTGATAATGGATGTCTCCCTTTTGATGGGCATTGGCTACATGAGCTGGTAATAATTTGAGACCGATAGACTTGCCGACAATACCTGCTGTCAGGTCCCGTTGAGTATTGAACACATCCGCGTCCTTATTGGCATTTTCATTGACCACAGACTGGTCCTTGCTCAACAGCTTATGAATCTCAAAATTAATATCGGTAGCCTGATGACGGCGAAAATCACGGCGTGTTCGGTATTGAATATAAAGCTCCGCCAAATCATATAAATGAGCCTTTAACAATTCCTGTTCAACGACCGTTTGAATTTCGTAAATTTGAACATCTTTTTCAAATCGGCGACCAATTTCAGCCAAAACAGCTTCTAATACTATTTTCAAACCTGCTTCTGAAACAGGATGTTCTAATTCTTGGTTTGCCCGCCGAAGAGCAGAAAAAATCTTATCCTGGTCAAAGGATACTGTCCGTCCATCACGTTTCAAAACTAATAATTCTATACTCGGTAAGACATTTTCTTGCACATTCATCTGACAAACCTCCAAAATTCTTCACTTCTATTAGTGTAGCACTTCACAAAACAAAAATCAATATCTTGTGTAAAAAAATATAAAAACTCAAAATTTACACTAGATATAGTTTTTGTTTCTGAAAAACAAATGAAAACAAGAGCCTATTCTGACTCTTGTTTTCTAGTCCATAAAAAGTACAGGTTAATAGCACAGGCCACTAAAATCACAGCAGGCCAAAGCAAGTTGATGACAGGAATTCTGCCAACATTCACAGCAAGAAAGAGGATATTCCACACCACTCCCAAGCTATAGACAATCGTCAAAATAATTTTCATAAAACACTCCAACAAAATGATAGTGCTATTATACTACAAACGACCGTTGATGTCCTTGATTTGCCGCTCCATTTTCCGATAATTTAGGAAAAAGAGAGAAGTGTATATCAAGACAAAGATCAGCCAGAAGAGAAGCAGAGCACCTAGTTTCACGGGAAACCAGCCAGCCAAAATGCCCAGCGGTGTGAAGCCTAAAGCTGTGATGCAAAAATGCGTTGCTATCATTCGTAGAAGGCTCCAATCCTGTTCAAAAATCTTGTCTGCCAGCTGAAATAAGATGCCGATTGCCGCCCAAATGGCTACACAAATCAACATGACTGCAGGCTGATTAAAATGCTCTACATAGTAAGCACCCATGGGTGAAAAGGGATTGAGAGGGAGATAGATTCCTTGCCCGAAAACAGCTGATGCGATAATGGAGATAATAGTTCCGATGGCAATGCCTAAACTGGCTGATAAGATGTATTTTTTCATAGTCCTAACCTTTCTTTGATAACTTTTAGATAGCGACGGGAGGAGTAGGTGACCGACCCATTCTTCATGACCAGCTTGACCAGGCCGTTGGCAGTCAGTTTGAGGTGGTCCAGTTGCTTGATGTGAATGATTTCTGATTGGGAAATCTGCAAAAAGTTAGCAGGCAGTTCCTCCTTAACCTGATACAAGCGTAAGTTGGAAGTAAAGGAATCTCCCACCGTTTCCACCTGTAAAACCTTGTCTTCCAAGTAGAGCCTGACAATCTCATCATGCTCCAAAAGATAGACTTGCTCTCCTTTTTTGACAGTTAGACTGGATCTCTGCTTATCCAAGTTTTGAATATAGGATACCAGATGACTAACCTGCTCTGACATGGTTTGAGCCTCAATGGTCACCAAATCTTCCAAAATTTCTGGTGAAATAGCTAGTTTTACTTTCATCTTCTCTCCTTTCTCTTTCTGACCCTATTAAACACCATTTCTTTACTGGTTTCAAGGGCTTTTGACTATGTGGTCGTTTTCCAGCACTAAACGGCAAAAAAAGCCAGAACAGCTGTCCTGACTTAGTCATTCTTTAGAAATGTTAGCCCCGTCACTATCTGCCAAGCTGTGATAGAATAGACGGTTAAGCGTTCATAAATGGCCATTACCGCCACTTGATTTTCCAAGATAGCAGTCTGCAACAATCCTGCAGCGACAAAACCACACAATCCGAGAAAAATACTACTGGAGCGATAAACCATTTTTTGATCGGGCAGGAAAAGACCTGTCAAAAGCAAGGTGCTATTGCCCATCATAAAGGACAGACGTGCCCCAAATCCATGCAAACCGTCCTGACCCGGTACACCACCTTGGAAGAAACCAACCAAGAGACTCCCTAGACCAAAGAGGGTGACTATAAGCAGGATAAGGATTGCCAAAATTGGATGTCTTCGCCTTATCTTAGAGAAAATAAGCAGAGCATAAGAAAAGACAAAGCCAATCGCAGTTAGAATAAAGCCACTATTCATGACAATCGCCCAATTTGAAAAGTTTTCTGGCACACCAGCTACCTGCTGACCATTGTATACCCCAAGAGCTGAAATAAACTGCCGACCATAGACATAGCTACGTGGATAGCCCGTTCCAATGGCAGCGATTAATTCGGTTCCTAGGTAAATACTGGCATTTATTATAAAGCCAATGGCTCCCCATTTTTGTAGATTATGTACTCTCATCTTTTTCTTTCCTTATTACTTTCTCTTGGTATTTTGCCACTAGACTTATTTAAAATCTGTAATTTTTTCTGCCTCAATACGAACAGAGTCAAATCCTGGTTCTTTGGCTTTTCCAATTGAAACCATCAGAACGGGAATATAACGGTTTGGATCCAATTCAAAAGTCGCCGCCATCTCCTCAGGGTCAAAACCTGACATAGGATTAGTATCATAACCGTGAGAACGTGCTACTAACATCAACTGCATAGCAGCTAGACTAGCGTCCATTTTGACGACCTCTCTCATCGTAGCTGGCGACAAGTTATCATACATACTCTTAATCGCAGGAACCTGATAGTCTCGGACTTCAGGTGGCATCTTTCCTTCGGCTACAGCTCGGTCATAGATAACTTCTGTGCGGTCCTGGGGCTTGATATCTGCAAAGATTAAAATCACCGCTGAAGCAGTGTCGACTTGCTTAGTATTAAAGCGTACCATGGGACGCAACTTGGTCTTAGCGGTTGCGCTTTCCACAACCACAAAACGCCAAGGCTGCAAGTTCACAGAAGATGGAGCTGTAATGGCTTTGTTCAGCATTTCAAGCATTTCTTCGTGGTCAATCGTCACAGTCTCATCATATACTTTGATAGATTTGCGACCAAACATGATCTCATTAAAATCATTAGTTATCATACACGATTATCTTCCTTACATTAGCGCTGTTTTTACATGGGAAAGTAGAGCATAGGTTGTTGCAGGAAAAGCAAAAATCATGCGATTTAGATCTGTTGCTGTCAACTGTTGATTGATAATCAAGGTCAGCAAATTAATCATCTCTCCTGCTTCATGCCCGATTAAGGCCGCACCCTTCAAGTTCTTGTCACTTCCTACAATCAGTGTAAAGTGAGCTTCTGTCTCCAACTTAGTTTGGAATTTTAATTGTTGTCCAAAGGGAATCTCTACAATCTGGTACTGTTCAGGATTTGCTTGGGCCTCTGCAACCGTAACACCAACTTGAGCCAGACGAGGCAGCGTGAAAACGACATTTGGAACAACTGGATAGGTAATCGGAGCTGGATTGCCCAAAATATGCTCCGCAATGTAGCTAGACTCAAAGCTAGCAGTCGGCGTCAAGCGAGGAATCGTTTTAGAAACCACATCACCAGACGCGTAGATAGTAGGCTGGCTTGTCTGCATGAATTCATTCACCTTGATGCCAGTGCGATCAAAATCCACTCCAACCTCTTCTAAGCCTAGACCTTCTACATTTGAGACACGGCCTGTGGCGTCAATAATGGTGTCTGTCTCGATTTCTAAGCCCTGAGCCGTTTTGACAAGAAGACCCCCTGCTGTTTTTTCAGCTGAAACAACCGCTTGATTGAAATGGAAGCTAACACCATCGGCGGTCATTTTATCAATGACACTAGCTACCAATTGTTCAGGATAGGCTGCTAAAGCGCGGTCTGCAAATTCGATAATATGAACTTCTGAACCCAGTAGCGAAGCCATTGTCGCAAACTCCAGCGAGATAATCCCAGCACCGATAAAGACAATTCTTTCTGGCATATGGTCCATATCAAGAAAGGCACGGCTGTCTTGAAACCATTCATTCCCAGGGACATTTAGTCGAGCAGGGCGTTGACCTGTTCCAATCACGATAAAGTCTGTGGTAATTTCCTTATCATCAACCATCACTGTGTGAAGGTCTTTTAACTGACCATGTCCTTTTAACAGGTCAATTGACAGGCTGGCAAACATGCCTTCTAACATGGGAGAATAAGTTGGAATTTCCTCTTTTTTATACGCCATCAATTTTTCCCAAGAAATTTCTCCTGTTTTGGCAATCCCTGCTTTTTCGTACCGTGCCAAACCATCCATAAACTCAAAGGGACTCTCTAGTAAAAACTTGGCATTACAACCATAGTTTGTGCAGGTACCAGCTGTGACATCTTTTTCGACAATAGCTACTTTCTTACCTGCTTTTGCCAAATCAACTGCAGCATGCCAGTTGGCATGTCCTGAACCGATAAAGGTAACATCGTATTGATACATTATTCTTCCTCCTTAATTTGTCAACATAGAAACAACAGTTTGGCCTAGGGCACGAGCAGATTTGGGATTTTGACCTGTCAAGATGCGATCATCCTGGCGAACAACGGGGGAAAAGGCCGTTCCAATTTCAACCTTAGCCCCTTTTTCACGAAGGGCTGACTCCGTTAAAAATGGTACCAAGCCTGTGGTGCCGTTTAACTCCTCTTCTTGATTGGTAAAGCCTGTGACAACTTTTCCTGCAATCAAAGGTTGACCAGCCTCATCTTTGATTGGCAAGAGTCCTGCTGCACCGTGACAAACTGCTGTGACGAGACCTCCGTTTTGGTAAATCTGGCTTGCCAGCTCTGCTATTTCCACAGACTCTGGAAAATCCCACATGACCCCATGACCACCTGTATAGTAAATCAACTCATAGTCCGTCGCCTTAACCTCTTCTGGTCGTAGCGTCTGACCGAGAGCTCGATTGCGAAAATCAGCATTTTGGTAGTAGGTGCGATCCACGTCATCCATCATGGTCAAACTATGCGGATCTAGGGGGACATAGCCACCTTTTGGGCTGACAAAATCCGCTTCATAACCAACTTTGACCAACTCATCATAAAAGTGAGTCAGCTCGCTGAGCCATAAACCTGTCAGGCGTTCATGCTCACCATATTGTTCTATATTGGTTAGGACAATCAGTGCTTTCTTCATGCTACCTCCTATTTTTAATCGCGCGCGATTGTTTTTTGATATGTGTCTAGTCTATCCCTATTCATTTGATTTGTCAAGATAATAGAATTTTGATAAGATATTTTTATCGTGCACGATTAGAAAGCGAGAGACCATGTCCGACTATCATTATTCAAAGCAGCTCTGCCATTCTTTCTACCAAGTCAACAAACTCTTCAATCAATTTTATATGAAAAATCTCAAAGAATTTGACTTGACCTATACCCAATACCTCGTGCTTGTTGTCCTCTGGGAAAAAGCTCCACTGACACTCAAGGAACTCGGTGGAAAGCTAGATTTGGCCAGCAACACCTTGACGCCACTCCTAAAGCGACTTGAGGAAAAGGGCTACATCCAGCGAAGCATTCCTCTGGGAGACAAACGACAACTCCTTGTCCAGCTCACCGAAGATGGTCAAAAACTCCAAGCCATTCTTGAAGACAAGTTACTTTCCTGCTTTCGCCAACTCGATGGCCTGACTATAGAAAAAAAACAATCGTACGTCAAGTACAATCAGGAACTCATCGAGAGTTTACAGAACTATTTGGACTAATATATCCCCTGCTTTTCTCCATGGAAGCAGTTTTTTCATACTCAATAATAATCAAAAATAGCAAGTCTAAGCTACTTATAACATGTGAAACATTAATTTATAAGTTTGAGTTGAGGATTGTGGATTTCAAGTAGCTGTTTTCTTCTCAAAAAATAACAAAATCAAAACGCTCCATATCCACTTTGAGTGGTAGGTGGCTATTTTTGATTTTAAATGAGTATTATTTGAAAAAAAGCCAGAACAATTGTCCTGACTTTCATTTTCTTATAATTTTTTCTTCAACTCCGCCACCGCCATCATGACTTCCATAGGGGTCATATTGTAGATGTCCAGTTTTTCTAATTCTTCGAGGACTGGGTGAGAAGGCGCGTCTGCGAAGAGGTCGATTTGACCAGACGGCTCTTCCACTACTGACGGAACTGGGTTAGCTGGTGCAGTAGGGGCTTGATTTTCAAGTGTCTGCAAAATACTGTCCGCCCGCTGCAATAGTTCCTCTGGCATTCCCGCAATCTTAGCGACATGAATCCCGTAGGACTTGTCAGCTGGGCCTTGTGCAATCTTGTGGAGGAAGGTGACTTGGCCGTCCTTCTCCAAGGTCGATACATGGACATTCTCTAGGTGTTCCAAGGTCTGGCTAAGGTCTGTCAACTCATGGTAGTGGGTAGCAAAGAGAGTCTTGGCTCCAATCTTGTCGTGGATGTACTCGATGATAGACTGAGCCAGAGCCATACCGTCATAGGTGGCCGTTCCCCGTCCCAACTCATCAAAGAGGATGAGCGACCGATCTGTCGCCAGACGGACTGCCTTATTGGCCTCCATCATCTCGACCATGAAGGTCGATTGACCACTAACCAAGTCGTCTGCCGCCCCAATTCGGGTGAAAATAGCATCGAAAATCGGTAATTCAGCCTGATCCGCAGGTACATAGGAACCCATCTGCGCCATGATGACGATAACCGCCAACTGCCGCATATAGGTAGACTTACCACTCATGTTTGGACCAGTAATTAGTTGCATATGTGTATCGGTATTCAAGTGAATAGAGTTGGGAATGTAGGTCTGCTTGCCCATGACCTTCTCCACCACCGCATGACGACCACGGTCAATGGTCAGTTCTCTTTGATCTGTAAAGCGTGGACAAACCAAATGTTGCTGCTCCGCCACAACTGCAAAGGCCTGCAAAACATCGATGGTTGCAATGGTCCGAGCCAACTTCTGCAAGCGACCGATATACTTCTCAACCTCTTGGCGAATCCGCATGAAAATCTCGTACTCCAAATTAGCAGACTTATCACGCGCCTCCAACATCTGCCCTTCAATCTTAGCCAACTCTTCCGTTCCATAGCGCTCCGAGTTTTTCAAGGTCGCCTTACGGAAAAAATGGTCCGGCACATTGCCCAGATTGGAATTGGTCACATGGAAATAGTAGCCATCTTTTTTATTGTAATCAATCTTAAGATTGTTGATACCAGACGCTTCACGCTCCTTAGCCTCAATCTCCGCAATCCAACCCGCTCCCTCACGCATGACCAGACGATACTGATCCAGCGTTTCGTCAAAGCCTGTACGAATGATGTTTCCATCTGTGATGGTCCCTTGGGCTTCTGGGGCAATAGCAGAGCTGATGAGAGCGTGCAGTTCTGGGATTGGGTCCAATCCAGCTACCAGATTGCCTAGAGCAGGCTCATTGATTTGTAGCAAGATATTCTTGATTGCTGGGATATTTCCCAAAGTCTGGGAGAGCTGCAAGAGATCCTTGGGCATGGTTTTTCCAAAAGACACCCGGCTGGCCAAGCGTTCGATGTCATAGACACCTTTCAAGGCTTCTACCAAGTCACTCCGTTCAAAGAAGTAATCCAGAAAAACCTGAACGACAGCCTGACGATTCTCAATCCGCTTAAGATCAATCAAGGGACGATCAATCCATGTCCGCAATAGTCGCATACCCATGGCTGTCTTGGTTTCGTCTAGCAACCAGTACAAACTACCATGCTTCTTGCCTGTCCGACCGTTTTCAAGCAGGTCCAGACTGGACTTGGTTGCATAGTCCATTTGCAGATAGTCCTTGATTTCATAGTGAACCACCTTTTGCAAGTGGCTCAGATCTCGCATCTGAGTCCGATGTAGGTAGCTGAGGAGTTTACCTGCCGCAGCCTTTTCCAAGTCTGTCAAGGAGTTATCAATCAATTGGACATCCTCTGTCACCTCATCCTCAAAAGAGAGTAGGAGGTTCATCTGGTTCGAAAAGACCTGCTCTTCTTCCTCAGATAAAGCATAGCCGATGACCAATTCACGTGCCCGTAAATTGCGGATCTCACCGCAAAGACTAGTAAAATCATCCAAACTAGTCACAAAAAACTGACCTGTTGACACATCCATATAAGAAAGTGCGAACTGTACTCCCTGACGGTCAATCGCAACCAAATAGTTACTGTCTGCTCCCATTTTGGACGAGTCTGTTACCGTACCAGGAGTAATGACCTGTACTACTTCCCGCTTGACCACGCCGACTGCCTGCTTAGGATCTTCCATCTGCTCGGCAATTGCGACCTTGTGCCCCAATTCAACAAGTGTGTCGATATACTGTTGTGCCGCGTGATACGGTACCCCCGCCATAGGAATCGGATTCTCCGCATTCTTATTCCGACTGGTCAAGGACAATTCCAAAATCTGCGCCGCTTCTACCGCATCTTCATAAAATAATTCATAAAAGTCTCCCATACGGAAAAGCAAAAAAGCATCTGGATACTGTGCTTTTATATCCAGATACTGCTGCATTCCCGGAGAAATTTTTTCTGTTGCCATCATCTCTCCCTGTTCTAATTCAAATAGTAGTTAATCTCCGCTTCAACTTGCTGAGCCGCTACATCATCTCGACAAATAACTAAAAGTGTATTAGCTCCCGCCAGCGTTCCCAAAATAGTCTCTGGCTTTTCTGCATCAATGATATTGGCCATCAAGGCCGCTTCTCCCAGTTCTGAATGAAGGACCAGAATAAAACTAGCCCTATCTACTTTATACGCATATTGTGCCAATAATTGGATAAAATTCACGCGCTCTTCTTCAATAGCTAAGGAATAAAATGAACGCCCATTTTCATGAATTTTTATCACTCCCAACTCACGTAAATCACGAGACAAGGTTGTCTGGGTTACCACTACCCCTCGAGCCTCTAAACCTTGCTGAATATCCGTTTGTCGCCCTATTTTTTCTTGACGAATCATGGCCTTTATTAAATCATGTCGTCCTGCTTTATTCATCATTTTACCTCAAAATGTATATTTATAGAAATATTATAACACTTTTCCCCGCTATTAGCCTAGAAATGTGTTAAAATAGAATCAATAACTTTGGAGGAAATCCTATATGAATCAAAAACAAGTGATTGCAGAAAGATTGGCTGCCATCCTTCCGAGTTTGGAAGTGGAAGCTATCTACAATCTGCTAGAAAAACCAAAATCATCAGAAATGGGCGATATTGCCTTCCCAGCCTTCTCACTTGCTAAAGTGGAACGCAAGGCTCCACAGGCTATCGCAGCGGACATCGTTGAAAAACTCGATACAACTGGCTTTGAAAAGGTTGTAGCTACCGGTCCTTACGTCAACTTCTTCTTGGATAAGGCTGCTATCTCCCACCAAGTCTTGACAGATGTTATTACTGAAAAAGACCAATACGGTAAACTCAACATTGGTCAAGGACGCAATGTAACCATCGACATGTCTAGCCCAAACATTGCTAAACCATTCTCAGTTGGACATTTGCGCTCAACCGTTATCGGTGATGCCCTTGCTAACATCCACGAAAAGCTTGGCTACAAGCCAATCCGCATCAACCACTTGGGTGACTGGGGTAAACAATTTGGTATGTTGATTGTTGCCTACAAACTTTGGGGTGACAAGGCTGCGGTCGAAGCAGACCCAATTTCAGAACTCCTCAAACTCTATGTGCGTATCAACGCTGAAGCGGAAGAAAAGCCTGAGTTGGACGACGAAGCACGTCAATGGTTCAAAAAATTGGAAGATGGCGATCCAGAAGCACACGAGCTATGGCAATGGTTCCGTGATGAAAGCTTGGTCGAATTCAACCGCATTTACGACAAACTCGATGTAACTTTCGACAGCTATAATGGCGAAGCTTTCTACAACGATAAGATGGACGAAGGCATCCAAATCTTAGAAGAAAAAGGACTTCTTCAAGAATCTAAAGGTGCGAGAATCGTTGACCTTGAAAGCTACAATCTTCCACCAGCCCTCATCATGAAAACAGACGGTGCAACACTTTACATCACACGTGACATGGCAACAGCTATGTACCGCAAACGCACTTACGACTTTGTGAAAAGCATCTATGTCGTTGGTCAGGAGCAAATCAACCACTTCAAACAACTCAAGGCTGTCTTGAAAGAAATGGATTTCGACTGGAGCGACGATATGACCCATATCACCTTCGGTCTGGTTACCAAGGACAAGAAAAAGCTATCCACTCGTAAAGGAAATATCATCCTACTCGAGCCAACCCTAGATGAAGCTATTTCACGCGCCCTTACTCAAATCGAAGCTAAAAACCCTGACCTTGAAAACAAGGAAGAAGTAGCACACGCAGTTGGTGTAGGTGCTGTTAAGTTCTACGACCTCAAGACCGACCGTGACAACGGCTACGACTTCGACTTGGAAGCTATGGTTTCCTTCGAGGGTGAAACAGGTCCTTACGTACAATACGCATACGCCCGCATCCAGTCTATCCTACGCAAGGCCAACTTTGTACCAAGCGCAGAAAATGACTACAAACTGGCTGATGCAGAAAGCTGGGACATCATCAAGCACATCCAAAACTTCTCAAACGTTGTTGAACGTGCTGGTGACAAATTTGACCCATCCCTCATTGCTAAATATGCTATCAACCTGGCGCAAGCCTTCAACAAGTACTACGCACACACTCGTATCTTGGATGAAAGCCCAGAGCGTGACAGCCGTCTAGCACTTGCCTACGCAACAGGACTTGTCCTCAAAGAAGCTCTGCGTCTTCTCGGCGTAAAAGCACCAGAAAAAATGTAATCAAAGCCTTCGGCCATCAGCCGAAGCTTTTTTTCTACCACATTGCCTACTCTCGTTTCCGATTCCTTATCACCACAACTCCTTATCCCAAATGAAAATCAAAAAGATTCATTTCAATTACGAATATATAGATGGGAGGTACGCGTGATACCTCTACATCTACTACACAAGGAGAAATAATGAAAACATTCTTGAGAAGAAAAGGAATCGCCTGTCAGCTTCTAGCCGCCATTTTTATTGTCGGTATCAATTTACAATCCCCACCTTCAGCCTCAGCCAATGCAAGAGGAGATGACTATCCCTACACAGCAGTTGATGCAGTCGATCCATGGAGACTCTACACACGCCAGTGCACCTCCTTTGTAGCCTTTCGACTTAGCGCAGTTAACGGTTTTACATTGCCACCTGCCTATGGTAATGCCAATGTTTGGGGCCATCGTGCCAAACAAGAAGGTTATCAAGTTAATATGACACCTGCTGTCGGAGCCGTTGCCTGGTGGGAAACTCCCATGCATGTCGCATGGGTTTCTGCAGTAAATGGAGATACCGTAGAGATTGAGGAATACAACTACGGTGTTCGCTATACCTACGGAAGGCGAGTTATCCCCAAAAATGCCGTTAGCGGCTACATTCATTTTAAAGACCTCGGAGCGGGAACAACCAACTCTCAACCCGCCTTAGCCCCAAGCGGCACCTATACTTTTAACAGCCAACTGGCCATCAAATCTCAAGCTAGTCTATCTAGCCCTACCCTCGATTACTATTATGCTGGCGAAAGCGTCCGCTACGACAAGGTTCTTGAAGCCGACGGACAACGCTGGATTAGCTATATCAGCTATTCTGGAGCTCGGCGCTATATCGCCATCCAGCCTACCATTACTCAATCTACAAACAATAGCCTACCAGCATCAGGTAGCTACACCATCCAGTCCTACTCTAGTGTCCGCAACAATCCAAGTCTGTCCAGTCCTGAAATCACCTTCTACGGAGCTGGCTCAGTCGTTCGCTATGATAAAGTTATTACTGCCGAAGGTCGCACATGGATTAGCTATATCAGTTACTCAGGTGCTCGACGCTACATCGCCATCTCCTAATCACAAAAAAGACAATATTTAAAAGCACAATCTTTTAGACTGTGCTTTTTCATTAAATATCTGTCGAATTAATAGCTGTGCTCGGTTTTTCTTTCGGTTTACGCAGATGGAAGAAAATAGTTACCCCAAAATAGATAGCAAATAGGACAACTCGAATAATATAATTCATCATTGCCTGCGCCTCTACTGACTGACGCATAACTGAATCCGTATAAATTTGCCCCAAACCTTTCTCACTAATAAAAGCGTAGGTCGAAAATAGGAGAGTTACAAAAAGATAACCCAGGTAGGTATAAGAAGCCTGCTCATTTTTCTTGAGGAAAAGCAACACAATCGTCGCAATCACAGCAAGTAATAACACAACTGCAAATGCCTTATTGACAAGATTCGTCTGGAAATTGATAGATTCTCTCATATAGGTAAAATATGCCTCATCAATCCCCTCAACATTAAAATTCTGCAACAATTGACGCACAACCGCCTCATCGTACTTCGCAAAAAATATATTAAAGCCACGCAATACGCTCGCAATAGATGACAGTACAACAAAAATATACAAATGAATCGGTCTTTTCATATAAATACCTCCTAATTTTAGTCTTATTCTACTCCAAAAACCATGCTTTGTCAATGTGATTTTGTGAACAAGTTGATAAATGTATATTAAAATGCTATAATAAAGAAAAGTAGCAAGGAGGAAAAGTGATGAAACATTTCAAAAAATACTACTGGCAATACTGTTTCCTGTATCTCCTCTTCTATTTACTAGCAAAGCTCTTATTTCCTAGTTTAGCGGCTATCATAATTACTATCGGCTCCTGGTCTTTAGTCGCCATGCTAGCCTACACAATCTACTACTGGATTAGCTACTGGCTCTATGTCCGTAAACAGAAGAAATAAGAACAATCTCCTCTAAGTTAGACCTAGAGGAGATAATTTTTATTTAGAGGCAAGATTTTGGAAAAAGTCAAATTGGCGGTAGGTCAGATTTTCTGGTAAGGTCAAATCTACATCGTCTTCCACATCTGCCACGGTTAATTCGACATCCAAGGGCAAATCCTTCAGTCTATAACGTCTGATTACGTGCCCCTCTGCACTGACAAAGTCCAGCAAATACCCATTTACCCGAACTTGATACAACATTAAGTTATCCGTCAAATTTTCAATGACCAGCATATCCATCTTTCTACGTCCAATCGTATATTCTGGAACTCTATAGTAATGAAATTTTTTATCCATGTCCAATCTCCTTCATATCAATTACCACATCTGCTTTTTCCCAAATAGCAGGATTGTGGGTCGCAATGACAATCACACGCTTGTCATTTTTTAGTTCTGTCAAGAGCTGCATGACCTCTTCAGAATTTTTGGGGTCAAGTGCAGCGGTTGGTTCATCCGCTAAAATCAAGGGAGGATTTTTTAAAATCAATTTGGCTAGGGCAACCCTTTGCGCCTCTCCACCTGATAGAGTATAGACAGGTTTATTCATATCTAAATAGCCCAGATTGACCTGTTCCATAGCAACCAACTGCCTTTGCAGGCGCTCAGCTTTTGATAGCTTCTGCCCAACAAATCCCAAGTCCAAATTCTCTCTGATGGACTGATTTTCCAACAAGCCAAAATGTTGAAACAGATAGCCCATCTCCTGCCGAAAGAAAACCTGCGAAGATAAGGTGGACAAATCCTGTCCCTGATACATAATCCGCCCACCATCAGTAGCTTCCAGCTTGGCTAGCATATTCAACAAGGTCGTCTTGCCACTACCACTTTTACCAATCAAGGCATATATTTTCCCTTTTTCAAGTTTCATATTCAAATCTGAAAAAATCACCCGTTGTTCAAAACTCTTTTTCAATCCCTGAATCTCAATCATCTTATTGTCCTTTCAATACTGCGACATTGGCAGTTTGTTCTTTTTTATCTTGCAGTTTCAATATCACCGTGGCATTGACAGCAAGCAAGCCCACTGCTAAACTGCTCATAACAAGATTGCTTATCAACCAAACTGATGCAAGCAAGCCTACTAGGAATACCCCTAGTTGTCCCAAGAGATACTGTCCATGAAGCTCACGGAAGGTCATTCCTGCCAAGCGCTTGATAAAGATTTCCCGTCTGAATTGCTCAAAATAGAGTAAGTTCATGGCATCAAAGAGCAAAATAGCCGTCGCTAAAGTCAAGACAGTGCCAATGAGTAGCGAATAAAACTCTGTCCGCTTGGTGTTCAAGACACCGACAAAAGTCAAGCGATGATTGACCAGATATGACACCCAGTTATACACACCTTGTTCCTTCATGGCTTCAATCGTAGCCTGATAATCCTTAAACTTCATCCCCACATCAACACTGGTTCCCCAGAACATATCTGAAATCGGTGTTGCACCTGTGGACTCGGGAGTCAAGACAACTATAATCGGATCTGTCAGATACTGAAGCTGGCTACGCTCACCATCATTATAGAGGAAGCGCTGGTGACCGCTATCTGTATAGGCCAGACTGACCTTGGTTTCAAATAACTGCTGGCTACTTATTTCCAAGCTTTCACGAGAAAATCCTTCTAATTCTGCCTGAAACATCTCCTCTACTTGCTTCGCTTGATGTCGCAAGCGCTCTGGCAAAATCAAGCCATATTCCCCTAAAGTCAAGTGATTCATCTTCTCCAAGAATGCGGTATCCACTGCCACCTTCTGCTCGGTCAGATATGCTGGCGTTACATATAGGACATTGCCACGAGGACTATAATCCGTCAGGCGATTGCCCTCTGGGTCCACCTCGCTACCAAAGAGATACTGGTCTACATTGCTTTTGACAAATAGAGCCGACCCAGCTTCTAGCTGTCCCTTGGCAAACTCCCGCCACTTTTTATTCTGCTGGGCGACTTCCTCTTCAGACATCATAGCAGAGCTGTAACTAAAAACAGATTTGTAATAGTCACCTCTCAATGCCCATTCTTCCTGTGCCTGTTCAAGCAAGCGGATTTCCTGATAGCCCTGCAATAGACGGCTAGAGCTAAAACCTACTACCAAAATAGCCAGAAGTTGCCCAACCATCATCATAGCCAACATCCGTTTGAGAGGCAGTTTTCCCTTGAGCAAATCAACCAAGCTATTTTGCCTCAACCCCAGGAAATACACTAGGCTAAGTAGGACAGAAATGCTAGTAAGAGCCAGTGCATAGAGGAAAAGCCCCAGGAAAAAGACCTGCAAGATGGATAGTAAAAATCCAGCTTGAAGATAGAGAATAAGAAGTCCGATTATAGCCCCCACCGATGTAGCCATCGCAATCTGACGAATATCCTCCCATAAAGGTCGAGCCACCACCTGTAAGAAACTTTCACCTGAAATCAGACGAATTCCTGCAAATCGTAAGGTCTTAATCCGATAGATTAAGGTGAGAGCCATGAAGGTCAAGAGAAAGACAAAGAAACTCAGCATGGCTACTTCTGAAACGACTGTGGATAGGAAGATGCTAAAAAGAGAATAGCCATGATGGACCATGCCACTGTAACCCAGTGATTCCAAACTTTCTTTCAAGACTTGGTTGTCCAAATCTCCTGAAACAATCAGATAAGAACTAACCAAGTCGCTGGTTTCAGCACTTTCCTTGGAGGAAACGGTCAAACCTTCTGGAACCTGTCCGCTACCATAGATGGCGTAGGTAAAATTGGTTTCCCCAGAAGCATTAGGCTCGACAATCCGTCTAGCAATCACACTCTTATGTTCATCTGCCAAGTCGGTCAATACCTCTGTCACCTGGTCACGATTGGCTGTCTGTCTATTGGTATCTTTCCCGATAACATCCACTGCCTTGTAGGAACCAAACTCCACAAGACTGACCTGACCTGCCAAGGAAATTCCCAAGTAAATCGATACCAATAAGGTTGATAGTAGAATAAATAAACGTTTCATCGTCTCCTCCAAAGAATTGCTTGGAACTACAAGAGTAGTTCCAAGCAAAGTGTACTGTGTTAATAGTTATAATAGAAAGCTGCTTGCTCTCCAAGTTTTGTACTAATCCATGCACGAGAGGTCTGTCCTGCCTGGGCATACCCTTTACTTGAGGCTCCAGTCCATCGACTTACCACTGTTGAACTATGGTAGCGACCGCTGTGATAATAGTTTGAATAGGCACCACCATTTGCTGCTCCGTATGTCCAAACTCCACCACCAGGATACTGTACAGCCGCTGAAGCCACTGCCGTTCCGCCAATTGTTGCTGCAAGTCCCGCGATGAGTGCAAATTTTTTAAGTGTCTTTTTACATCACAGATTATAAACCATATTCTTACAATCACCAATGACAACAATGTCATCGAAAATAGTCTATAAATCGTAAAAAGGCATTCAAGAGATCAAAAAAGACCTAAAAGACGAACAATCATATCTCTTAGGTCTTTCAGCGATGACATTCATGTCACCGATAAATTATAGTTACAAATATTTTTTCAAATCTTCTTGCCACTCTTCTGTCAATTTCTGTGCCAGATGGTCATTTCCGATGATTTTGGCAAAAGTTTTAGCTGATTGAAACATCGGCTCAGCAGCTGAAAAATCTTGTGTCTTTCTCAATAGTTGCTTCCAAATGAGCATCAATACAAGTGGTTTTTTCTGATAATCCTCCGTCGCTTCCATAACATCCTGCAGACACTCCAGATAGGTATCAAAATAATCATAGTGCTCAATCATTTCAAGGCAGCATAGACCTGAAAAGAGTACATCACGCACAATAAAATAATCTTCTTGACGAGTAATTTTAAACTGCTCAACAAGCCGTAACATAAATAAATCTATCTTTTGTCCATACTGATAGATGTCCTTTCTTTCTAGCAACTGAAAGAAAAAGAGACGAATTAACAAGATTTCATTAATAGTATAGACTGTTTTAGTTTCCAAGCTCGGTAGATACTCATCTAGTATAGCACTAGCAAATTCTGGATTTCTACTACTTGTCGTATCTATCGTTGCTTGCAGAACGCTATACACTCGCTGCTCATCTAAAGGTAGCTCTTCGTAATAACGATTATAAAGGTCTTCTAACTGTAGCTCCTTTTTATCCAACACCTCCACCTTATTATATATCGGCTCCCGCAACAACTTGTACTTGAGTTCCAGATAGCCCTGTGGCAATTCCTTATAGTCTGGCATTAGGCTATAGGCTGGAATGCCTAAACGCTGGGCAATGTACTCTAGCTTTGGAATAGAAGGTTGCGATTGACCACTTTCTATCCGAGCTAATTGGCGTACCGTCAACTCGGATTCATCTCCACAAAAATCTGGACGGCTCAGTCCCTTTTCTAATCGTAAGCGTTCGATTTTTTGTCCCAAATCCATACCAGTCCCCCCACTGCACCTATTTATCCTTACCTAAACAGTATACCACACCTTACAAGCCTTTACAAAAAACCACCAGCCTAGACTGATGGTTCTGTCATTTCTTGTTCTTTTGCTTTCACGACAGCATTCTCACGGCGATAGGTCACTGTCAAATCAAGCAAGTCTGCCTCAATTGCAGGGGTGAGCTGGTCGGCAGTCATTCTCCAAGTCCAGTTACCACCAAGGGTATTTGGCAGGTTCATACGAGCTGAACCATCCAGACCAAGCAAGTCCTGCATGGTAGCCACAGCCATAAAGGCTGGCGAACCGAAAAGCAGACGGAACATGGCATGGCTAACCCCTTCATCCTCACGACGATTGCTGTACTTATCTAAGAATGCACGCGATTCTTTCGTTGTTTCATTTTCGTACCAGCCAAGAATCGTATCATTGTCATGGGTTCCCGTATATGCCACCACATTATTAGGATGGTTATGCGGCATTTCAATGCTGTCTCCTTCTGGATCAAAAGCAAATTGCAGGACTTTCATACCAGGAAAACCTGTTGTATCACGTAATTGGATGACCTTGTCTGTCACAGAGCCCAAATCCTCAGCTATGATATTTAAGTCTCCGAGTTCACGTTTGATTGTATCAAATAATTCAAAACCTGGTGCTTCGACACGATAGCCATTTACAGCTGTTTCTTCACCCGCTGGAATTTCCCAGAAGGAAGCAAAGCCGATAAAGTGGTCGATACGTACCATATCGTATATCTTAAAGGATTCACGTAAACGAGCAACCCACCAAGTAAATCCGTCATGCTTCATCGCTTCCCAATCATAAATCGGATTGCCCCAAAGCTGACCAATTTCCGAAAAGGCATCTGGTGGGCATCCTGCAACCACACTCGGCTTGCCTTCTTCATCCGTTTTAAAGAAATGTGGATTAGCCCACATATCGGCAGAATCAGCCGCGATATAAATCGGCATATCCCCAACAAACTCAACACCTTTGGCATTGGCATAAGCCTTTAAAGCCTTCCATTGTGAAAAGAATAAATATTGTGTAATGCGGTGATAATCAATTCGATCTGCCAACAAGTGACGATAATATTCCAAGGTATCGTGGTAACGTAAGCGCGCCCCTTGATCTTCCCACTCTGTCCAAGGTTTGAGATCAAAATGCTCTTTTATAGCCATATACTCCGCAAAGGTATGAATCCAAAAGTCATTCTCCCCTAAGAACATCCAGTAATCTTCTGGCAAGCCTTGTGCCTTCATGTTGGCAACTACCTTCTCCAGTAATGGACGGCGAGCATAAAAAATGGCTGCGTAATCTACCTCTGTAGGATTCTGCCCAAAGTCAACACCGTGTAAATCCTCTGCTGCCAGCCAGCCTTTATCAATCAATATATCGAAATCAATAAAATGAGTATTCCCTGCAAAAGCTGAAAATGACTGGTAAGGAGAATCTCCATAACTGGTTGTTCCCAAAGGTAAGATTTGCCAATAGCGTTGCTTAGTTCTTACCAAAAAATCAACAAATTCATAGGCCGATTGTCCCATGGAACCAATTCCATATTTTCCTGGTAATGATGAAATGTGCATCAGCACACCACTCTGTCTTACTTTCATAAGCTCTCCTATCTAATCCGCTTACACGACGCAAACGTTTTCTCTTTTTCATTATATACTGAAAACGGTAACAAATCAAGGGATTTTCCTTTAATTCTGTTTGTTCCTATACCATTCCATATTTCTCTTCATTATATATACAAAAAAATTCTTATGTTTTTTAAAACTCAAAAAAATTTTTAAATTTTTTTATAAAAACGCTTGCAAACGGATTCAATCTGGTGTATAATGAAGTCACCTTAGGAAAACGTTTGCGCAATGCAGACGTCACACAAAACTATTTATCTTCGGAGGGAAGAAAATGAAACACAATCTCCTTAAGAGCGTTGCTCTTCTTGCTGCATCAACTGCTGTTTTAGCTGCTTGCTCAAACTCAGGTTCATCAACAGAGGCATCTAAGTCTGCTGAAGGTAGCAAAGAATTGACTATCTACGTTGACCAAGGTTATGAATCTTATATCAACGACGTCAAAGCTGACTTCGAAAAAGAAAATGGTGTGACTGTTACAGTTAAAACTGGTGATGCTTTGACTGGTTTGGATAACTTGTCATTGGACAACCAATCTGGTTCAGCTCCAGACGTTATGATGGCACCATACGACCGTGTAGGTAGCCTTGGTTCTGAAGGCCAATTATCTGAATTGACACTTGCAGATGATAGCAAAGCAGATGACACAACAACTGCTCTTGTAACAAACGGTGGTAAAGTTTACGGTTCACCAGCAGTTATCGAAACACTTGTTCTTTACTACAACAAAGACTTGTTGACTGAAGCTCCTAAGACATTTGCAGAACTTGAAACACTTGCTAAAGATAGCAAATACGCCTTCGAAGGAGAAGCTGGTAAAACAACTGCCTTCCTTGCTGACTGGACAAACTTCTACTACACTTACGGACTTCTAGCTGGTTACGGTGGCTACGTATTTGGTGAAAACGGTACTGATCCAAAAGACATCGGTCTTGCTAACGAAGGCGCAATCCAAGCGATTGAATACGCTAAAACTTGGTATGAAAAATGGCCTCAAGGTCTTCAAGACGGTACTGCTGCAAACAACTTGATTAACACTCAATTTACAGATGGTAAAGCAGCTGCTATTATCGAAGGACCTTGGAAAGCAGCTTCATATAAAGAAGCTGGCGTAAACTATGGTGTAGCAACAATCCCAACTCTTGTAAACGGTAAAAACTACTCAGCATTCGGTGGTGGTAAAGCGTGGGTTGTTCCTGCAGGCGCTAAAAACCAAGAAATGGCTCAAAAATTTGTTGACTTCTTGACTACTACAGACCAACAAAAAGCACTTTACGACGCTACAAACGAAGTTCCAGCTAACACTGAAGCTCGTGAATATGCTGTAAGCAAAAACGACGAATTGACAACTGCAGTTATCAACCAGTTCGCTTCAGCTCAACCAATGCCAAACATCTCAGAAATGGGTTCTGTTTGGACACCAGCTGGTAACATGCTCTTCGAAGCTGCAAGTGGTGCAAAAGACGCTAAAACTGCTGCAACAGACGCTGTGAAAGCTATTGCAGACGAAATTGCTCAAAAACACAGCAACTAGTCAAGTTTAAAGTTGGACTGGGAGTTCCTCCCAGTCTACTTTATTACTTAACAATAAACTGAATAGATAAAATCTACCATCTATTCAGAAGCTATATAAGGAGACTATGACTATGAAACAAAATCCAGGTAAGGCACTCCTTTTGTCCCTGATCCCTGGTCTCGGACAAATCTACAATAAACAAAAAGCCAAAGGATACATCTTTTTGGGTGTTACCCTTGCCTTCCTTGTTTATTTTATTGCTATTGCAGCTGGTGAATTAGGCAACTTGATTACCCTCGGTAGTGTTCGTGGACAAGATAATTCACTATTCATGCTGATTCGCGGTTCTTTCCATTTGATTATCACGGTTATCTATCTCGCTTTCTATGCACTCAACCTAAAAGATGCGCGTGATACTGCGAAACGATGGAATTCAGGGATGCCAGTAGCTACCACATTAAAAGAGATGGTAAAAGGTATCTATGAGAATGGTTTCCCATATCTCTTGATTATCCCATCATATATTGCGATGACCTTTGCTATCATCTTCCCAGTTGTCGTTACATTGTTTATCGCCTTTACAAACTACGACTTCAAACACCTGCCACCAAGCGCATTGTTGGATTGGATTGGTATTACCAACTTTACAAACATCTGGAAACTAAGCACATTCCGTACCGCATTTGGTTCTGTACTTGGCTGGACAATTATCTGGGCACTCTGCGCTTCAACAGCTCAAATTGTTATCGGTATCTTGACAGCCATCATCGCAAATCAGCCATTCATCAAAGGAAAACGTATCTTCGGTGTTATCTTCTTGCTCCCATGGGCTGTTCCTGCCTTCGTAACTATCTTGACTTTTAGTAACATGTTCAACGATAGTGTCGGCGCTATTAACACACAGGTATTGCCATTCCTGAGCAAATTCCTACCATTCATCGATAATTTCCTTATCCCTTGGAAGACCGACCCATTCTGGACTAAAGTTGCCCTCATTATGATGCAGGCTTGGCTTGGTTTCCCTTATATCTATGTTTTGACCTTGGGTATTTTGCAATCCATTCCAAACGACTTGTATGAAGCTGCTTACATTGATGGTGCAAGTGCCATTCAAAAATTCCGTAACATCACCCTTCCGATGATTTTAGCAGTAGCAGCTCCAACACTAATCAGTCAATACACCTTCAACTTCAACAACTTCTCTATCATCTACCTCTTCAACAATGGTGGTCCTGGTAGCGTCGGTGGTGGAGCAGGTTCAACTGACATCTTGATTTCATGGATTTATAAATTAACCACAGGTACATCACCTCAATACTCAATGGCGGCAGCAGTTACATTGATTATCTCAATGATTGTCATCAGTATTTCCATGATTGCCTTCAAAAAACTAAATGCTTTTGAAATGGAGGATGTATAAGATGAAAGTATCTGTAAAAACTAGACGCATACTCAATCAGACCTTAACCTATCTCTATCTGATTGTTCTGTCTGTTATCATCATCTATCCTCTCTTGATTACAATCATGTCCGCCTTCAAGTCTGGTAACGTGGTTGCCTTCAAATTGGATAGCAATATCAACTTTACACTAGACAATTTCAGCAAGCTCTTTAGCGAGACTCTATACGGAACCTGGTACCTCAATACGCTCATCATTGCTCTCTTGACAATGGTAATTCAAACAAGTATAGTGGTACTAGCGGGTTACGCTTATAGTCGCTATAACTTCATCGCTCGTAAGCAGAGTTTGGTCTTCTTCTTGATTATCCAAATGGTACCAACCATGGCTGCTCTTACCGCCTTCTTCGTTATGGCCCTCATGCTCAATGCGCTCAACCAAAGCTGGTTCCTCATCTTCCTTTATGTCGGTGGTGGTATCCCAATGAACGCTTGGCTCATGAAAGGCTACTTCGATACGGTGCCAATCTCACTTGATGAATCTGCAAAACTAGACGGTGCCGGTCACTTCAGACGTTTCTGGCAAATCGTCCTCCCACTCGTTCGTCCAATGATTGCTGTACAAGCGCTCTGGGCCTTCATGGGACCTTTTGGAGATTACATCCTATCCAAATTCTTGCTTCGTGAAAAAGAATTCTATACTGTAGCTGTCGGCCTTCAAACCTTCATCAGTGATGTGAAGAATATGAAGATTGCCTACTTTGCGGCAGGTGCCATTCTTATTGCCCTCCCTATCAGTATCCTATTCTTCTTCCTACAAAAGAACTTTGTATCTGGTTTAACAAGCGGTGGCGACAAGGGATAACCCTGTCCCACCTTTTCCCTTTTTAGGGGAAACATCGATATTTATGAAAGGTCCAACGAATGCTCCCATATCCTTTTTCCTATTTTTCTAGTATCTTCTCTCCAAGAAATATGTTTGCCAATCGTAGACTAATGAACCTTTGGCAACGGTTGTTTACAACGCTTTTTTTAGTGGCGCTCTTGCTCATTCCGAGCTCCCTACAGACTGTCAATCTCGAAACCTATCCTTTAGAAAATTTCGTAGAAGGTATCTATGCACCTCTGACAGATCAGGTCGTAGATGACCTCCGTCAACATGCAGTCATTGAAAACAACCACCTAACCTATACTGGAAATACTAACTGGGAGCAAGTGACATTTGGTGATACCGTTAGCTCTAGTTCTGACTTTACTTATCAATTCGCCAATCAGTCTCTGACTATTCGTAAAGGAAGTGATATTCTAAGCGAATTGACTTATGAAGGTTTGAATACTGACGATTTTGCTAGTAAGGAGACCTTGACTGCAACCATCTCTAAAAAATGGTATCAAGCCAACCGAGCAGCTGTCGGACTGTCCATCACTCTTATTTCGACCTTTATTTTAACAACAAACCTACTCTTCATCCTACTAGGAGCCAGCTTCTTCCTCTTTTTGACTAAAAAGTCTCGTTTCTTCCATTTTGAAACGTTTGCAGAGTGCTATAATTTTGCTCTCAACTGTCTGGGCCTGCCTACTCTTATAGCCTGTCTAATTGGACTATTTGGTCAACCTGTGACTACCCTTCTGACCATACAAAACATCCTATTTGTGCTAGGCTTGTTATGGGTATTTTTCAAAACAAAATTCAGAGATGAAATCTAGGAGGTCTATATGCGTGCAACCATCAAAGATGTGGCTAAATTAGCTGGTGTCTCGCCATCTACCGTTACCCGCGTCATTCAAAACAGCTCTGCTATTAGTCAAAAAACAAAAGACCTAGTTAGAAAGGCTATGGCGGACCTCAACTACCATCCAAACCTCAACGCTCGAAGCCTAGTTTCTAGCTATACACAGGTTATCGGACTGGTTTTGCCAGATGACTCGGATGTTTTCTATCAAAACCCCTTCTTCCCTACTGCCTTACGAGGAATTTCTCAAGTTGCGGCAGATCATAATTATGCCATCCAAATCTCCACAGGAAAGAATGAAGAACAACGTCTAGAAGCGATTTCTCAGATGGTCTACGGCAAACGAGTGGACGGCCTCATCTTCCTCTATTCCAAGCCCGACGATCCATTGGTACAATTAGCTATCCAACACAAATTCCCCTTCCTCATTCTTGGTAAGGCGGATTCTCCATTCATATCACTAGTTGATAATGATAATATCCAGGCCGGCTTTGAAGCTACCAACTACTTCATCAATAAAGGTTACAAAAACATTGCCTTCGTCGCTGGTAACAAAGAGTTGGTCGTATCTCAAGACCGTTATACTGGTTACAAGAACGCCCTTAAATCGCACAATATTCCCCTAGATGAAAACAAGGTCAAGTTTGTGTCTGGCTTCCTTCTCGAAGACAGTGCCTATAAAATTTCTAAGAAATTACTCAAACAAGACCTGGATGCAATCGTCACAACCGACACTTCCGTTGCCGAAGGTGTTGTCAAATATCTCAACGAAGTCGGAGTCAAACTTCCTATCATTTCTTTTGACTCCGTCAAGCCAAAACTAGATATTGAAGCCTACGTTGACGTCCACGCTATTAAGCTAGGACGCGTCGCATTCAATACTCTGCACCAAATCATCAATGACAACAAGGAAGACAAGCAAGTCTGCTACCGACGTGTCATTCCACATACCATTACCGAACTCTAACTTAGAAAGGAGCCTTTTGGCTCATGGCATTACGACAATTTCAAGCATCTCTTGACGATGTAGCAACTATTCGCTTGGTCATGGAAAAACGATTCGACTCCGAACATATGAGCTTCTCACTTGAATCAAATGATGCTACGTCTCAACTTTTTATCCATTCTTGTCTAGAAGTAGACAATCTCGTTATCTATTATCTAACCAGCCTCCATGCATTGACATTGGACAAGGACTATACCATCTACGACCAGGACCGTAATAAAGCTGAACTCGGCTATGGTCATATCGTTCGCTCTACACTTTTTGAACAAAGTTATACATACAATGGCCAAGACTTGGGAGCAACCTATCGACCAGAGGCAACAACCTTTAAGTTATGGGCACCTATTTCTAAGCAAGTTTTTCTTGTTCTAGAAGGAAACCCACATACAATGACGAAGGGAGCAAAAGGAGTTTGGGAAATTACTGTTGAAGGAGACCTAGAAGCGCACAGCTATCACTATCTCCACAAAGTAAACGGTGAATGGATTTCCGTTCACGATCCCTACGCCCTGTCTTCCACAGCCAACTCAGGTGACAGCTACGTTATCAATCCAGATAAACTTCATAAAATTCGTCGTGCCAAGACCCAACGACCTATCTCTCAGGCCATTATCTATGAAATGAGCGTCCGTGATTTCTCATGGCAAAAAGAAGCTGGGTTCAAGCATCGCAGTCAATTTCTCGGATTGACAGAGTCTCCTACCATGGATGGAATGAAGCTAGGAATGGATTACATCAGAGAACTAGGCGTTACCCATATTCAATTATTGCCTGTTTATGATTTTGGCAGTGTGGATGAAAATAAACCCCAAGCTGTTTACAACTGGGGCTACGACCCTATGCAATACAATCTGCCAGAAGGTTCCTATTCTAGCCAACCAAACGATCCTTACGCACGTATTCTAGAGCTACAAGAAGCTATCCAGGCCTACCATGATGCAGATATTTCAGTTATTATGGACGTTGTTTACAACCACGTCTATCATGCTGAAAAGTACGCATTTGAGCTCATCGTTCCAGGCTACTTCTATCGCTATGATGACCACGGCATGCGAACAGACGGGACATTCTGCGGTAACGACGTTGCCAGCGAGCGCAGTATGGTCCGCAACTACATCAAACAATCCCTTCGCCAATGGCTAGAACTCTATGGTTTTGATGGCTTCCGTTTCGACCTTATGGGTATTTTAGATAGCGAAACAATCAGCCAGATTCAAACTGAATTATCTGCCATTCACCCAAATGTCTACCTCTATGGTGAAGGATGGAAAATGGCAACAGGCCTCGAATTTGAAAAGCTGGCTCACCAGTACAATGCAGAGCAGTTACCTGAAATCAGCTTCTTCAATGACGATTACCGTGATACCTTTAAGAAACTCTTGCTCAATCCAAGCCGTCTAGTAGATAAGCAATTGCACGAAAAGGTACAACATCTCCTGACTGGTAGCCGATTAAGCCATTTCTTAACGCCTCAACAGTCCCTCAACTACATCGAATGCCATGATAATGCTACAGCATTTGACTATTTCCATATTGAGAATCCAAACTGGACACCTCAACAGCAGAAACGTGCTGCTAGCTTTGGACTTCAACTGATTTTGATTTCTCAGGGTATGGCCTTTATTCATAGTGGACAAGAATTTTTCCGTACAAAAGATGAAATAGATAATACTTACAATGTCCCTGACCGTATCAACCGTCTGGACTGGACACGAGCTATTCGTTATAAGGAACATATCGAGTTCATTCAGGAATTAATTACCTTCCGCAAAAATAATCCAATACTCAGCCAGGATAACTACGAAAGTATCCAAGAAACTTGTGATTTCTACTGGTTAACTGAATATGTTCTTCGATATCAAGTGACAAGTGAAGAAAAGACCATTCAATTTATCATCAACTTTGCGGATAGCGACTTTACCTATGAACGTGAAAAAGATAAGGCAGTTCTCTACAACTATCCTCCAGTCGAAGAGCGTGATCAGCAAGAAATCACGATTGCAGGGCAGAGTATTTGCATTTTAGAAGACAAATAGGACTTTAGACCGATGAAACACGATATAGTCTGAGGTATACTATAGTCAATCCTAAATATTTTTCATAATCTCCTTAAAACGGCTCTTTGTCAACTGTAGTGGGTAGATGAAAAGCTAACACCTAGAGATGACGAACTTCGTTCTCTCTTTCTTTATGTTCAAAGCAATCAAAATCCGTTTTTTAAA
>NZ_JANFME010000013.1:0-60543 GCF_029616525.1 Streptococcus suis
GAGTGTGGTTGCTTTTCATTATAGGTCATATGGGACTTTTTGTATATACTCAAAAAGGCTCCATAATCTCTACAGTGGATTTACCCACTACAGAAATTATAGAGCCTAAAATCCCAGAGGTGAGACCTCTGGGATTTATTTTATATTAACAGATAACCCAGCTTATAAAAAGACCGATTTCAAGCTCATGTCCATCCCCTCGCCCTGCTATTTATTAGCTCAGACTGAAACAGTCTCTTCCCAGACTATTTCACTCCACTGGACCATTACACGCTCTAAAATTTCTAAGCTCGTGAACAAAGGACCCGTCGGGGGCTAATTCGCTATCTGGTTTTCAAGCTCATGAAAAAATGGTCCACCGGACCATTTTTTTAATACATATCCAAATAGTTGTCAATTTCCCATTGAGAAACGTAGGTTGCGTAGCTTGCCCATTCGATTTTCTTAGCTTCCAAGAAATTCGTATAGATATGATCACCTAGAGCTGCACGAACTACCTCGTCTTCACGAAGAGCTTTCAATGCATTGTGAAGAGTTGAAGGAAGATCAGTGATACCTGCTTCACGACGCTCCTCATCAGACATTGCATAGATATTAGATTCTACTGGTGCTGGTGCTTCAATTTTATTTTGAATACCTTCCAAACCAACTTCCAATAGAACGGCCATAGCTAAGTATGGGTTGGCAGTTGGATCAACCGATCGCAATTCCAAACGAGTTCCCATTCCACGTGAGGCAGGTACGCGAACCAATGGTGAGCGGTTTTTACCAGCCCAAGCAATATACACAGGAGCTTCAAAGCCTGGAACCAAACGCTTGTAAGAGTTCACTGTCGGGTTTGTAATAGCAGTATAGTTATAAGCATGCTTAATCAAACCACCAAGGAAATGGTAAGCAGTTTGAGACAGCTGCATACCGCGAGGATCCTCTGGATCAAAGAAGGCATTGTTTCCATCCTTGTCAAAGAGGGACATGTTACAGTGCATACCTGAGCCAGCAATACCAAACTTAGGCTTGGCCATAAATGTCGCATACATACCATGCTTACGAGCAATTGTTTTAACAACTAACTTGAAGATTTGAATATTGTCACAAGCTTTTAAGACGTCCGCATATTTGAAATCAATTTCATGCTGACCTACTGCCACTTCGTGATGGCTCGCTTCAACTTCAAAGCCCATCTCTGTCAAGACATTGACGATTTCGCGACGTGTATTATCAGCCAAGTCCGTTGGTGCGAGGTCAAAGTAACCACCTTTATCATTTACTTCAAGCGTTGGATTTCCTTGTTCGTCCATCTTAAAGAGGAAGAATTCTGGTTCTGGACCAAGGTTGAATGAAGAGAAACCTGCCTCTTCCATGTGACGAAGCGATTTCTTCAAATTTCCACGTGGGTCACCAGCAAAAGGCTTAGCATCTGTTGTATAAATATCACAAATCAAGCCAGCTACACGGCCATTTTCATCACCCCAAGGGAAGATAGTCCATGTATCCAAGTCTGGGTAAAGATACATATCTGATTCATTGATACGAACAAATCCTTCAATAGATGAACCATCAAACATGACCTTATTTGACAAAACCTTTTCGACCTGCTCATCAGTTGCTGGAATTTCTACGTTTTTCATCACTCCCATGATGTCCGTAAACATAAGACGTAGGAAGGTAACGTTTTTCTCTTTGATATCGCGCTTGATATCTGCCACTGTGAATGTCATTATTTTTCTCCTCTATTTTAAAAGCTAATTACGACGAACGGAAAATGGAACTAGGACTTGAAAATCGTCCCTGACGACTGAATTCATCATGTAAGATACGACGGACATCTTCATCAGTCAAGGTTTTCTGCTGTTTTTGGACCTTAGCTTTCGCTTCCCGATTTGCATATTCCTTCTTAATCGCAGCAATATTCAAACCTTCATCCAAAAAATCCTTGATTTCTAAAAGTAAGTCCATATCGTTTAGAGAATACAAGCGACGATTCCCTTCATTGCGATCGGGCTTAATCAAGCCTTGATCTTCATAGTAACGAATTTGACGAGCAGTTAAATCTGTCAACTTCATCACACTACCGATCGGAAAGATGGCTAAGGAACGACGAAACTCTTTTTCTCTCATAACGAACTCCTTTCTGCCTACCATTATAGGAGAATTTTTTTTTGAGGTCAATAGGTGATGTTATATTTTATAACATTATTTATCCTGAAAACGTTTTTTTATAACATTCATATCATAATTAACTAGAATCGCAATGAAAACTCCGATAAAGGTTTCAAACACACGAATAAACACATATTGAATCGTATCACCAGCAGGAATCGACAATGTAATAATTAATAAAGCTGATACTCCACCAATAATTCCCGATTTATTATTCATCGCCACATTTGTCATAATCGTTAACATGACAAATATCGGAACAAAAACCGCAGTTACCCAAAAATGATCTAAGAATAACCTATCCAAAATAAAGAAAAGTAGCGCATAAAAACCACCAATAGAATTGCCCAGAATACGAGAAGCTCCAAAATGGACACTCTGATCGAAGTCTTCTCGTAAACTAAACACAGCCGTCAAAGCCGCAATCTGAATCCCTTCCCAGCCCATAAAACCAAACAAAAGAATAACTAGGAAGACTGCCAAACCAGACTTAAAAGTCCTCAAGCCCAACTTAAATTCTTTGGGATTAAATTTATATTTCTTGAACATACTTCTATTTTAACATGAAGCAGATGATTTGTGGGATAAATACGCTAAGTAATAGACTTGCAATATATAAAAACTGACTGAGGCTACCATTGCTACTATCTTAAAAGCTGGCTGAACATCAAAATCACCAACTCCATTTGCATGTATACTATTCAAACTCATAATTGTCATAAAAATATCCATGTGCGACACGCCAAGAAGCAAATGCCACACCAACTTCCAACCGTTGCACCTGTCATATTTCCAGATACGTAACGAGAAAAATGAGAGTGTATGTGGCAAAGTAACCAGCCCAAGGGTTAGCACAATCGCAAGTCTCCAAATACTCTGCCATAAGTAAAAATAGATGAAAAACACAGCGAAGGATAAGAGACAACATTGCAATAGATACAGTTGCGCTTTCCGTTGCTCAAGTTGTTCTGAAATACACTTTATCGAAGGAAGTACATGAATCGTTCTCAGCACTAAAAAGCCTAATAAATGAAGAAACAAGTAGAACAATATATAGAAAAATAGACTATCTCCCGACAGTAAATTATCAATCATATAACACTCCCAAATCTATTCACAAAAACTAGCTTGAATCAGTCAATCACTCAGAAAGAAATCAGGCCAACTCCCCAAAAATTCCTCTCTATACCAAGAAAAGAGTTGCTTTCCCAACCCTTTTCATCATCGTATATTACTTTTCAGTGAGAGCTGCGAGACCAGGCAACACTTTACCTTCTAACAACTCCATAGATGCACCACCACCAGTTGAGATCCATGAGAACTTGTCTGCACGGCCAAGGTTGATAGCTGCAGCAGCCGAGTCACCACCACCGATGATTGATTTAACGCCTGGTTGCTTAACGATAGCGTCCATCACACCGATTGTACCAGCTTGGAAGTCAGGGTTTTCAAAAACACCCATAGGACCATTCCATACAACTGTTTTTGCACCTTCAAGAGCTTCTTCGAATTTAGCGATTGATTTAGGGCCGATGTCAAGACCAAGGAAACCTTCAGAAACAGCTTCTCCTTCAGTATCACGTACTTCAGTGTAATCTGCAAATGCATTTGCTTCTTTTGAATCAACTGGCAAGACTAATTTGCCGTTTGATTTTTCAAGTAATTCTTTAGCGACATCAAGTTTGTCTTCTTCTACAAGTGAGTTACCAATTTCGATACCTTGCGCTTTGTAGAATGTATAAGTCATCCCACCACCGATAAGAACTTTATCAGCTTTATCAAGAAGGTTTTCGATAACACCAATCTTGTCAGATACTTTTGAACCACCAAGGATAGCTACGAAAGGACGTTCTGGTGTTTCAACAGCTTCTTGGATGTAAGCAATTTCGTTTTCAAGAAGGTAACCAGCTACTGCTTTTTCTACGTTTGCTGAGATACCAACGTTTGATGCGTGTGCACGGTGTGCAGTACCAAATGCATCGTTAACGAAGATACCATCACCAAGTGAAGCCCAGTATTTACCAAGTTCTTCGTCGTTTTTAGATTCTTTCTTACCATCAACATCTTCGAAACGAGTGTTTTCAACAAGGAGAACTTGTCCATCTTCCAAAGAATTGATAGCTGCTTCCAATTCAGCACCACGAGTAGCGCCAGCGATGAAAGCAACGTCTTGACCCAATTTAGCCGCCAAGTCAGCTGCTACAGGAGCCAATGATTTACCTTCTTTGTCAGCTTCTTCTTTCACACGACCAAGGTGAGAGAAAAGAATTGCACGTCCACCTTGCTCAAGAATATACTTGATAGTTGGAAGAGCTGCTGTAATACGGTTATCGTTAGTGATAACGCCATCTTTCAAAGGAACGTTAAAGTCCACACGGACAAGGACTTTTTTGCCCTTCAATTCAACGTCTTTAACAGTCAATTTAGCCATTAGATAGACTCCTTATAAAATTTTTACCTTTCAATTGTACCATATTTTCTGTATTTTTTCTCTCATAAAGATAGTTTTTTCACAAATCTACAAAAAGAACGAATAATAAAAAAAAAGAGGCCGAAGCCTCTTGGTTAGCAGTTCCGTCCTCCTTATCCTAAAACTCTTGTCCTGTTCCACCTTAGATAGCGACTACTGCTTTTCAAATACAATCATCTTCCCTGAAAAATCGACCTCTAAATCTCCATTTTCTAATTTTTCATAGGTCCCTGAAATCGATTTGCTATCTGAAAGATCGATGTCTATCTCTTGCCCCTGCAAATCTACACTGCCAGTAATGTCACTATCCACAATACCTATACTAGCCTCGCCTGTAATGGTTTCACCATCGATTTCAAGGTCGAGCTCGAAACCATAGGCATTGGCAATATAACGTCCATCTACATTATTAATAGTTTCTACAACAACTTCCTCAGCCTTACTGCAAGCAACCAAGAAAAAGGTTCCCAAAACCAATACTGTAGCAAATAAATACTTTTTCATAATTATTTTTCCTTTAAATATGTTTCTAAACAACGTTTTATATCTTCGAGAATATCTAAGTGTAACTCCTTATATCTCATAACATCCTCTTCTAGATCACCTCTATGAATAGAAAGGTAGTGGTCCGATAGTTGCAAACAATACTTGCGAAACCTGAGTATCTGTTCTGTCTTATAGTCAGACAGGAGAGCCTCTGATTTTTGAACAAGCAACTCTACCAATTCTTCAACAATATACGGATTGCTTTCAAAAATATCTTGCAAAGGAATAGAACCCGAATAATTTATAAGTGTCTTGAGCATGTCCAAATAAAGCATATTCTTTTGAGAACGACTTTCCTGCATCCGTAATTGATTTAATTGTTTATCAAATACCTCCGGACCTTCCTCATATAGAATATAATCATTCCATCCCTCAATTAACTCTAATTTTTCTTCCATCACTTCTATAGAAGAATTAAAACTGTCAATGATTTCCAGAAAAGATACTTCTTTCTCAAAACTTTTTGCTTTTAGATACTGATAAAGACTTCCTACAATGGTCAGACCTCCAATAATCGTGACAATATCTGATGCTATTGATAACATATGTTTCCTAAAACCTCCCATTCTCCTTCAGGAGCCCAAATTCGTCAAAACCAGTATCCTCAGACCAGCCGAAAACATTTATCGTCGTATAATATTCCTTATTATTCTCAATAGTAAAGGAAACATCAAACTCCACTCCGTACTTCTTCTTAATATGAGCTAATTCTTCATCCGTTGTAGCTCGTCCGTTTTCCTTTATGTAGCTCTCCAACTCTGCATCTGTAGGTTTCTCAACGGTACTATTAGCAATCTTCCACAGCTCCTTAGCTGTTTTCCTAATACTCGAGCCATACATTTTTAAAAAGTCGGATAAGGTGACTTCCTCTATCAAGACTTCCTCAATTGCCCATTTCTCAATCGGTTGAGCCCAAATGTCATAAACATCTTTGGATCTTGTGAATTCAGATTTTGGAGTATAACTAGTCTTAAAGGGACCATCCCTAAAACTATGTGCATGATAATAGGAATAGCTAACCAGTTTCTCCTTGTCAAACAGTAAAAAATTAGGAGTAAACACTGCATTTGTTTCATCAATCGTCAGCACATCTTGCGGAACATATTCATTATGGCGGAAAACTGCTTCTCTCCGAAGCTTCTGGAACATGGATTTTAAAAGATCAACTTTACCATCACTATCTATATATAAGCCATTTGATAATATCTCTAGCCCTATCAGCGTATCATCATCTATAGTATCTTTATACCGATAAAATCGAACATAACCATGCTCCTCTACAAGAATACCTATTTCTAATCCAACCGTTTCTTCCTGCTTATAGCGAAGCTCTCCATTCTTATCCAAATATGTTTCAGTAAGTCGCTCCCCCTTACTAATTATTTCATAGGTACCGTCAGGATTAACTCTTACTTGAACTTCATGCCCATTCTCAAGCCCTTTATAAACACCTACTAAATTAGCAATGTTTCTCGGTAGTCGATAGGACTTACCATCTTCTAACTCTACTGAACTAGTATCAATCTTTAAGGGAGCATTTTTCACTTCCTCACTGATACGTGGAGTTAACCGATAATTTTCATATCGTGAATAAGCAAATGATAGGCAAGCTAACACCGCAACAAGTAAGAAAACAAAGCGAATGAACTTAGGGTGTAGGTTTAGAAATTTTTTCATAACTTTCTCCATGTTACTCTTAGGTTAAGTATTGACTGGTAAGTCAATACTTGTTATGCATAGTATAACAAGCTTTTTTGCACAAACACATACTTATATGTGTTCTTTGTGTAAAAAAAAAGAGGCCGAAGCCTCTTTGATTTTCACTAAGGATTATTTAGCGATTTTTGCGAAGTACTCAAGAGTACGAACAAGTTGTGAAGTGTAAGACATTTCATTGTCATACCATGAAACAACTTTAACCAATTGTTTGCCATCAACGTCAAGAACTTTAGTTTGAGTTGCGTCGAACAATGAACCGAATGAGATACCTACGATATCTGAAGAAACGATTTGGTCTTCAGTGTAACCATAAGATTCGTTTGAAGCAGCTTTCATTGCAGCGTTAACTTCTTCAGCAGTAACGTTTTTGTCAAGTACTGCTACCAATTCAGTTACAGAACCTGTTGGAACTGGAACACGTTGTGCAGCACCATCCAATTTACCGTTCAATTCTGGGATTACCAATCCGATAGCTTTAGCAGCACCAGTTGAGTTAGGAACGATGTTTGCAGCAGCAGCACGAGCACGACGAAGGTCACCACCACGGTGTGGTCCGTCAAGAACCATTTGGTCACCAGTGTAACCGTGGATTGTAGTCATCAAACCTTCAACGATACCGAAGTTGTCATGAAGAGCTTTAGCCATTGGAGCCAAACAGTTTGTAGTACATGAAGCACCTGAGATAACTGTTTCAGTACCATCAAGGATGTCGTGGTTAGTGTTAAATACAACAGTCTTAACATCGTTACCACCAGGAGCAGTGATAACAACTTTTTTAGCACCGTTAGCGTGGATGTGTTGCTCAGCTTTTTCTTTAGAAGCGAAGAAACCTGTTGCTTCCAAAACGATATCTACACCGTCAGTAGCCCAGTCAATGTTTCCTGGCTCACGCTCAGCAGAAACTTTAACGAATTTACCGTTAACTTCAAAACCACCGTCTTTAACTTCAACAGTACCGTCGAAACGACCTTGAGTTGTGTCATATTTCAACAAGTGTGCAAGCATTGCTGGATCTGTAAGGTCGTTGATACGAGTAACTTCAACACCTTCTACGTTTTGGATACGACGGAAAGCAAGACGACCGATACGTCCGAAACCGTTAATACCAACTTTAACTACCATGAATGATTTCCTCCTTATGAAAATCGAGTTCTTTATTTTAAAAGGCAAGCCTTTTAATCCTTTTGTGAAAATTGTAACTTGTAAATCTACAAGTTAGTTTTCAACGTTCTTATTATATAACTTATTTATTAAAAAAGCAAGAATTTCATATTGTTTCATTAGCAATATATGGAGCTACCTTTGTTTTTTGAAATCCCACTAATTCAATTGGCTAAAACCTATAAAATTTGATACAATTGTTAAGAATGTTTTTTTAGAAAGTAATTGTTCTTATGCCAACAAATCACTCAAAAAGTCATCAAAGACGTCCCAAAAATAGAATACGTCGTCCTAGGTGGCAAAAATGTGTCCTTAGCATTCTTATCCCCTTACTAAGTCTGGGAACTTGGTACGGATTAAGTTTAGCCAATAGCTTTTCACAATCCCTACTCTCAGATCTATTTCCCAATCATGTACAGACAATTTATATTCTATTTTTTGCTCTTCTATATAGCAACCTAGTCCTTGCCATTACCCTTCCTTTATGGGTCTGGTGGAAAATAGTATTTAACGAAAGATTCACTTGGTGGACACCCTTCTCACTTCTTGTCATTTTTCTTCCTGCCCTACCCGTTTTTTTATTCTCCCAGTATGAAGCAAGACATCATCTACCTCAGTCTCCTCTTGTCATTTCTCACCGTGCTCTAAATGATCATCAAGCCATCGAAAATACGGTTGAGGCTGTCCAAATAGCTAGCCAAAGCAAGCCAGATTATATCGAAATCGATCTTTGGGAGACCGCTGACTTTGAGTTTATTGCATTTCATGATCCAAGTTTGATCAACTGGGCGGGTATTGATTATCGTCCCCATGATCTGACTTTGGCAAGTCTAACAGAAACGACAATAACAGATGCAGCTGGACATACAGCCAAAATCGCAAGTTTTGACCAGATTCTAGCTGAAGCATCCGCTCAAAATCAGAAACTCTTAATTGACTTTAAAACTTCAGAACAGGATAGTCCTCAGATGGTGGATAATTTCATGAAAAAATATCAGCAAATCTTTGAGAAAGATGGACACCAACTCCAGTCTGGCAGCTATGATTTCATGAAAACTGCCCTCTCCTACTCCCCAAAATTCGATACATACTTGTTAATGAATACTCCTCCGGAAAATGAATTGCCTAATCTAACGGGCTATAGTGTTCCATTGGACCAACTAACCGACGAATTACTTAACTATATTCGTGAATCAGGAAAATCACTTTATGTATGGACAGTCAATACTGACGAAGGTGTTCAACAAGCAGACTCAATCGGAGTAGATGGTATCATCACTGACTATCCAAGTCGTACCCAAACAATTCTATCCAGCTTATCACAAGCTAGCAAATACAATCAATTGTACCAAGAACAATTACAATTCTTTAGAATTTTCCCAGTTCACAATTAATGATTCCATTTATGATAGAATGTCATTTGTCCTATTTCCTTACTTAACCGTACATTCTCATCTCAATTTAATTCGTCTGAAATTGATTTTCATAGAATAGAAAAACCGCCAGCAAAACTGGTGGTTTTTCTATTCTATTGTAAAATTGTTATCTCGTAAACACGAAAAAGCCTACTCAACTGAGCAGGCTTGAGGCAATCAATTATGCATTGCCACCGTTTTTCTTAATGATTTCATCTTGTACAGATTTTGGTACATCTTCGTAGTGGTCAAATACCATCATGAAAGTACCGCGACCTTGTGTTGCTGAACGAAGAACAGTTGCGTAACCGAACATTTCAGCAAGTGGCACATAAGCACGAACGATTTGTGTGTTACCACGAGCTTCCATACCATCAACGCGACCACGACGTGCAGTAACGTGACCCATAACGTCACCAAGGTTATCTTCTGGTGCAGTGATTGTTACAAGCATCATTGGCTCAAGGATAGTTGGTTGAGCTGATTTAGCTGCTTCTTTAAGGGCAAGAGATGCTGCCACTTTGAAGGCTGTTTCAGATGAGTCGACATCGTGGTATGAACCATCGTAAAGCTTAGCTTTAACGTCAACGATTGGGTAACCAGCAAGAACACCGTTAGCCATAGATTCTACGAGACCTTTTTCAACCGCTGGGATGAATTCACGTGGAACCACACCACCGACGATAGCGTTCTCGAACTCGAAACCTTTACCTTCTTCGTTTGGTGTGAATTCGATCCAAACGTCACCGAATTGACCTTTACCACCAGACTGGCGTTTGAAGAAACCACGAGCTTGTGTAGAAGCGCGGAATGTTTCACGGTATGATACTTGAGGAGCACCTACGTTTGCTTCAACCTTGAATTCACGACGCATACGGTCAACAAGGACATCCAAGTGCAACTCACCCATACCAGAGATAACTGTTTCACCAGTTTCAACGTTTGTTTCAACGCGGAATGTTGGATCTTCTTCAGCCAATTTAGAAAGGGCAATACCCATCTTGTCTTGGTCAGCTTTAGACTTAGGCTCAACCATCAATTGGATAACTGGTTCTGGAACGTGGATTGACTCAAGGATGATTTTTGCTTTTTCATCTGTCAATGAGTCACCAGTTGTAGTGTCTTTCAAACCAACCGCAGCGGCGATGTCACCAGCGTAAACAGTTTCAATTTCTTGACGGCTGTTTGCGTGCATTTGAAGGATACGTCCGATACGCTCACGTTTACCTTTAGAAGTGTTCAATACGTATGAACCGCTGTTAAGGACACCTGAGTAAACACGGAAGAATGTCAAACGACCTACGAATGGGTCAGTCATGATCTTGAAGGCAAGAGCTGCAAATGGCTCTTCATCTGATGCATGACGCTCTTCTTCAGCATCTGTATCTGGGTTAACACCTTTAATAGCAGGGATGTCAAGTGGGCTTGGAAGGTAGTCGATAACTGCATCAAGCATCAACTGAACACCTTTGTTTTTGAAGGCAGAACCACACAACACTGGGAAGAATTCAACGTTGATAGTTGCTTTACGGATAGCAGCTTTCAATTCGTCATTTGTGATTTCTTCACCTTCAAGGTATTTCATCATCAATTCTTCATCAGTTTCAGCAACTGCTTCAACCAATTTTTCACGGTATTCTTGAGCTTGCTCAAGGTATTCAGCTGGAATATCTTCTTCAAGAATGTCTGTACCAAGGTCGTTAGTATAGATTTCAGCTTTCATCTTGATCAAGTCGATGATACCACGGAACTCATCTTCTGAACCGATTGGCAATTGGATTGGATGAGCATTTGCTTGAAGACGCTCATGAAGTGTGCTTACTGAGTAAAGGAAGTCAGCACCGATTTTATCCATTTTGTTAGCGAATACGATACGTGGAACACCGTATTCAGTTGCTTGACGCCATACTGTTTCAGTTTGTGGCTCAACACCTGATTGTGAGTCAAGAACGGTTACCGCACCATCAAGAACGCGAAGTGAACGTTGTACTTCGATTGTGAAGTCCACGTGTCCTGGTGTGTCGATGATGTTTACACGGTGGTTGTTCCATTGAGCTGTTGTCGCAGCAGATGTGATTGTGATACCACGCTCTTGCTCTTGCTCCATCCAGTCCATTTGTGATGCACCTTCGTGAGTTTCACCGATTTTGTGGATTTTACCAGTGTAGTAAAGAATACGCTCAGTTGTCGTTGTTTTACCCGCGTCAACGTGCGCCATGATACCGATATTACGAGTTTTTTCTAATGAAAATTCGCGTGCCATGAGGTTTGTTCTCCTATAATTTTAGTTTTATACTTTATTATACCATATTTTAAGAAAAGCGAGTGGGCAAGTCCCACCCGCTTGATTTCTTACTAATGGTGTGAAGTGGATGAGGCAAGCCTCAATCCGATTTGTGATGATTGAACGAGAAGTTTGTACAATAATCTCAATTGATTTATGTAGAACTGACTTAACGTCCTCACATCCTAATTAGTTGAGTTCGGACTAAAAATTCTGGAAAAAAGAGACGCAATTGTTTTGGCTTTAGCCAATTACAAGTGTGGCTACCTTTAGGTGTAAATCTTCCTTGGACCTTAAGGTCCATCGTCTGATTTCCTATTTTTCCTTGAATTTTCTTAACGTCCTCACATCCTATCTTACCAGCGGAAGTGTGCGAATGCGCGGTTTGCTTCTGCCATTTTGTGAGTGTCTTCACGTTTCTTAACAGCTGCACCCGTGTTGTTTGCTGCATCCATGATTTCTTTCGCAAGACGGTCAACCATAGTGTGCTCACCACGGTTACGAGCGATTGTTACCAACCAACGAAGACCAAGTGTTGTACGACGCTCTGGACGAACTTCAACTGGGACTTGGTAGTTAGAACCACCGACACGACGTGCACGTACTTCAAGTACAGGCATGATGTTTTCCATTGCTGTTTCAAATACTTCAAGTGCATCGTTACCAGTTGCTTCTTTGATTTGATCAAAGGCACCGTAAACGATTGATGCAGCAGTACCACGTTTACCGTCCAACATAACACGGTTGATCAAACGAGTTACCAATTTTGAGTTATACAATGGATCTGGCAATACTTCGCGCTTAGGCGCTTGATTTTTACGACTCATTTATATTTCCCCTTTCTTAGCCTTTTGGACGTTTAGTACCGTATTTAGAACGGCCTTGCTTACGATCGTTAACACCTGCAGTATCAAGCGCACCACGAACGATATGGTAACGTACCCCTGGAAGGTCCTTTACACGTCCACCACGAAGAAGAACAACGCTGTGCTCTTGCAAGTTGTGCCCGATACCTGGGATGTAAGCAGTAACTTCGATAAGGTTGCTCAAACGTACACGAGCGAATTTACGAAGGGCTGAGTTAGGTTTTTTAGGTGTCATTGTTCCGACACGAGTTGCAACACCGCGTTTTTGTGGTGATGAAACATTTGTTTGAACTTTTTTACGGCTGTTGTAACCAACGTTCAAAGCTGGTGATTTAGATTTTTCTACTTTAGACTTACGTGGTTTACGTACCAACTGGTTAATTGTAGGCATCTACATTCTCCTGTATATATTTTTATTTTTGGTGATAGGGCATTGGTGACAACCCCTATCTGTGTGTACTTTTGCAACATTTGTCAGCACGTCCCTGTACACTCTTGAGAGACCAAAAGTAAAAAGTACCGTCTAATATAGTACCACATCCCAAACCCATTGTCAAATAGATATGTTTGAAATTTTCAAGAAAAAACACAGCCAAGCAGCTGTGTCATTTTGCTATTTCTTAGTAGCCCATACCCATTCCGTCCATACCTTGTGGCATAGCTGGAGCGGCTGGTTCTGGTTTGTTGGCAACAACTGCTTCCGTTGTCAAAATCAAGCTGGCTACGGAAGCTGCGTTTTGAAGGGCCGAACGAGTCACCTTAACAGGGTCAATAATACCTGCATCAATCATGTTGACCCATTCGCCTGTTGCAGCATTAAAGCCAGTGCCTAGTTCTGAATTCTTCAGTTTATCAATGATAACTGAACCTTCATAGCCTGCGTTATAGGCAATCTGACGAACTGGTTCTTCCAAGGCACGAAGGACAATATTGCGTCCTGTTTCATCGTCGCCTTTCAACTCCAATTTCGCTACGCTATCGATAACATTGACAAGGGCTGTACCACCACCGGCAACGATTCCTTCTTCAACTGCGGCACGTGTTGCGTTGAGGGCATCTTCGATACGGAGTTTCATTTCTTTCAACTCAGTTTCCGTTGCGGCACCGACTTTGATAACAGCAACACCGCCAGACAATTTTGCCAAACGCTCTTGTAATTTTTCACGGTCAAATTCTGAAGTTGTTCCCTCAATTTGTGACTTGATTACGGCGACACGGTTGGCAATGGCTTCTGGATTGCCAGCACCTTCAACAATAGTTGTACCATCCTTGTCAACCACAACCTTGGTAGCTTGACCAAGTGCTTCAATGGTTGCATCTTTCAAGTCCAAACCAAGATCTTCTGTGATAACCGTTCCGCCTGTCAATATAGCGATGTCTTCCAACATAGCTTTACGACGGTCACCAAAGCCTGGAGCTTTGACTGCAACAACGTTGAATGTACCACGAATCTTGTTGAGCACAAGGGTAGGAAGTGCCTCGCCATCCACATCGTCAGCAATAATCAAGAGAGGACGACTGGTTTGGAGAATGCTTTCTAAAAGTGGCAAAATATCCTGGATATGAGAAATTTTCTTATCTGTAATCAAGATAAATGGATTTTCAAGTTCTGCCACCATTTTCTCATTATCTGTTACCATGTATTGTGACAGATAACCACGGTCGAACTGCATACCTTCAACCACATCCAGCTCAGTTTCCATACCGCGAGATTCTTCAATGGTGATAACACCATCTGTACCCACGCGCTCCATAGCCTCAGAAATGTACTCACCAACTTTTTCAGAACGGGAAGATACCGCTGCTACCTGAGCAATTTCAGCTTTATTGGATACTGGGCTTGCCTGAGCTTTCAAGGCTTCAACCGCAGTCGCAACCGCAGCCTCGATACCACGACGGATACCAATTGGATTGGCACCTGCAGTTACGTTTTTCAAGCCTTCGCGAACAATAGCCTGAGTCAAAACAGTTGCAGTAGTTGTCCCATCACCAGCGATGTCATTGGTTTTTGAAGCCACTTCGGATACCAACTTAGCACCCATATTTTCAAAATGGTCTTCCAACTCGATTTCTTTAGCAATGGTTACACCGTCGTTGGTAATGAGTGGTGAGCCATAAGCTTTTTCCAAAACAACATTACGACCTTTTGGACCCAAGGTTACTTTGACAGTATCAGCCAAAATATCGACACCACGGACCATGCTTTCACGTGCATCTGCTGCAAATTTGATTTCTTTTGCCATTTTTCTACCTCTATTCTACGATTGCCAAAATGTCTGCTTCACGGATGATGTGAACGGTCTGGTCGCCGTCTTTAACTTCCAATCCTGCATGAGCATCGATCAACACAGTATCACCCACCGCAACCGCTGGGGCAACCAAGTCACCATTCAAGGTACGAATCCCTTGTCCGATCGCTAGGACACTTGCTTCTTTTGTCTTTTCTTGACTTGCACCTGCTAGGACAAATCCACCAACTGTTTGTTCTTTTTCTTCAATTTTTACGACGATACGATCGCCCAATGGTTTCAACATGGTATTACCTCCTGGTCTTTTTAGCACTCTTTACCACCGAGTGCTAATTCACATTTCCTATTGTATCACTTGGTCAAAAATAGTCAAGAAAATTCTATTCCTTTTTCGTGAAAATCCTTCTTAAGTATGAGACAGAATTTACCTATTCATTATTGGTAAACTATGCTATACTATTATTAAAAAGTTAAGGGGGATTTATGAAATTTTTTAGAGATTTAAAAATCGATTACCTTGAAAGTCGATTTTCCGTTCACGAAAGTTTTACAGAATGGTTTTTAAAACGTAAATTAGGCTTTTGGGGCAAAATCATTTTCGCCTATCTACTCTGGCTAGTCTGGTTGCTTCTCTTTTCCCACCCTCATTACATCATCTTTTTCTTTTATGGAGTTATCCTGTTTTCTCTGATTATCATACTGGTAGAATGGCGGAAATATGGAAAATAAACCACAAAAAACACCAACTTTCGTCGGTGTTTTTAAGGAAATATGAAAAATATTTAGGATTGATTATAGTATAGCCCATTTTCCAACTCTCTTCATCAGTCTTAGGACCGATATTGCTTTAAAACGGTAATTCCTCCTCTTCCAAAACCAAGTCAGCTAGGTCATCGCCTGTGTTATTTTCACGCATGGCACGTTGGGCCCGACTTTCGAGCAGCTGGAAGGATTGTCCTAAGACTTCAGTCACATAGTGGTTGCTACCATCTTTTTCATATTTTCGTGTACGTAATTCGCCATCAATGGAAATTAGACTACCTTTATTACCATAGGAAACAAGCGTTTCCGCTAGTTTGCCCCAGAAAATAACATTAAGAAAATCTGCTTCACGTTCCCCATTTTCTGTCTTAAATCGGCGATTTACTGCGACTGTTACACGAGTCAGATTTTTGCCAGTTGGTGTTTGAGTGAGTTCAGGTTGGGCCGTCAAGCGACCGATTAGAATAACTTTATTATACATTTTATATCCTCCTACTTATTTATTCGTAGAAGGATTAGAAAAGGAGCGAAAATTATGAAAGAATTTTTGATGGAAAAGATACAGACCTCCCAACCATATACCAATGCCGAACTGGCTTGGTTGCTGGAAAACATCGGTCATCCTGTTCCTGCTATACGCGACGAACTGGTCTATGCTAGTTTTTGCCACATCTTTTTGGAGGGCTTGGTCACAAGGGAGCAAGCACAGTCGCTGCTACAATTCTCTCAAGTAACCAATCCTCTTTCCCTAGAAAGTTCCACACTAAAGCGAAGTTTTACTTGCTTACTTTACTGTCTGTTGCTGTCTGTCGATAATGAGCCAGAGTCTATTTATCATGCATTTTTAAGCACTAACGACCGTGACCTACTCTTCCAGCAGGCCTTGGATTATTTGGCGATTGAAAATGACTGGTCTGGCTACGATGAAAAACTCGGTTGGATCCATACCGTTGCCCACGGAGCAGATTTTCTTCTGGCCGCAAGCTGTCATGATCAATTTCCCGCTGAAAAAAGCAAAGAAGTCTGGCAAACTATTGTCACTTGTCTGACCAGACA
This sequence comes from Streptococcus suis, assembly GCF_029616525.1. Taxonomy (GTDB): domain Bacteria; phylum Bacillota; class Bacilli; order Lactobacillales; family Streptococcaceae; genus Streptococcus; species Streptococcus suis_AF. Next base: position 16,689 of record NZ_JANFME010000013.1, read on the forward strand.
AAGTAAAGTTTTCTCAGCTGGCGAGGAAATCCGTCTGGCACAAATTCCTGTATATTTACTACTGAATGAAAAAGTAACCAGCCAAGAGCTGACGGAATGGATTAGCAAGCTGGACTTTCCAAATCAAGAACCAGTAGACTACTTCCGGTGGCTCAATCTCCAACATTTTCTGTCTAGTCTTTACTTCCAACTTAGGTCACATCAAGCATCGACCGAAGAAATCGAACAGGCTATTGAAGGAAAAATTGAACCAGCATAAAAGAATTGGCCACCTGACCAATTCTTCTTTTTCTATCCCTTCCAGTGTTTTGCTGGATCAAAAGCTTCTCCGACCACTGCGGAGTCGTCTAATTCGATAATACCACGGACTTGTGGTGCGTTTGGCAGAGCCAATTCACGCGGGCTACACATCATACCAAAGCTATCTTCACCACGCAATTTCCCTGGGAAGATGAGGCTACCGCTCGGCATCATTGCCCCCGGAAGAGCCACAATGGTTTTCAGACCTTGTGCAGCATTTGGGGCACCAGCTACGATTTGCACTGTTTTGTCACCAACATTGACCTGACAGATATTGAGGTGGTCGCTGTCGGGATGAGGAACCAATTCCACAATCTGACCGACTACGAACTTTGGAGCATTGTCGTTAACCAAGCTTTCAGTAAAACCTTCCTTAGCCAATTCAGCATTCAAGGTCGCAACTTGCTCGTCTGTCAGGAAAACTTGACCATTTCCAGCAAGCTCAACCAAACTTGATGCTTCAAAGATATTCCAGGCTACTGTTTGACCCGTTTCTGCTAAGAAGACACGTGTTACCTTGCCTTTGCGTTCAAACTGGACAGCCTGTCCCTTGTCCTCCGCAACAATCACCATAAGGACATCGCCAACCTGTTCTTTATTATATGTAAAAATCATTTCTTTTTCATTTCCCCTTTATGCAAATAGACCGGTCAAGCCCTTCCATAAATTTTCAAAGAAGGCACCGATTTTTTCTAAAATCCCTGAATCTTGTAAATTCTTATAGGCTTCTGAAATTTGTTGCTCCGCCTGTTGCTTAAACTGGTTGAGCTGGGCAGCAACCTCAGCCGAATCAATAGCAGAAGTTTCCTGATAGGCTTTGGCAAATGTGACTAGCTTAGAAATTTCATCTGCTGTGATGACATTTTCCAAACCGTTTTGGGCCAAAACATCATTGATGATGGTGTTGATGTCAGCCTCAGAAGCCACCTGGCCATTGGATTGCTTGTAATCCGCAAGAGCTGTCTTGATTTCCGCCACTGCCTTATCCAAAGCCGAACTATCAAAATTAATGTCACCTGTATGAGCCGTCGCCACTTCATTGACTGTCTCTAGCTCTTGTTGAGCTACTTCAGTTCGAGCGGTATCAACTGTTTCACCATTGGCTGCAAGAGCCTTGTAAACACCTGTCAGAGCAGACTCTCCCGTCACCTGAATGGGTGCCGCAACGTCAATCAAGACGTCTGTTGCACCGGCAGTTATGGCCGCATTGGCATACTGCGTTTCAGTAATCAAGGTGATGTTCTGCGGAGTCTTGATGTCCACCACAACCCCTTTGCCAGTGTCCTGCTTTTGCACCAAGACAGATGAATAGAGGGAGGCTGTGTCCGCTCCAGATGTACCTAAATATTGGTCCATATCCGCGCCAACAACCACCTGACGGCTAACATTATTAATATCAGAGACCCCAAAAAGTTGATTGACTTCCGTTGCCTGCGCATCTGACAAACCTCCACCGTAGACTAGTGTTGGCTTACCCCATTTTTCATTGATAACATCTGTTTGAATCTCAGCCTGCACCAAGGGAGCAAGACTCAAACTCAACCCCAGCACCACAGGTGCTAGAAGAATTTTTCCTAGTGATTTCTTCATGTTCTTTCCTTTCTTTTGGGAAATGGCAGAGCTTCTCTGCTAATTTATCTACCCAGTCCAGATAAGAAGTTCATGATTTCTTCCTTGGTCTTGCGATTCTTATCGACAAAGCGACCGATTTCCTGACCATTTTCCAAAACAACCAGACTTGGAATGCCTAAAATAGCCCATTCCTGTGCCAAAGGCATAAAGTCATCTCGATCCAGTTGCACAAAACGGAGATCTGGAAAAGCTTCTTCGATAGCTGGCACATGCGGTTTGATATAGTGGCAGTCTCCACACCAAGTCGTCACAAATAGAAAAACAGTCGGCTTGCCATCTTCAATCAAGGCAGCTACTTCTTCAAGATTTGTTGGAAAAATCATCTTTCTTCCTCCCTGTATTGAATAGAACCTTTGGTATTTTCAAACAAAAATACCTGTCCTGCCTCCATCACAACCCCTCCGATAAGAGTGGTCTGCGTAGAAGCCGTTTCATCCACATAGACCGTGGCAATCTCTCCTAAATCAGCGAAAAAGTCACGCACCTCCTGCAAGGCCTGTGCTTTTTTACGGTCTTCTTGGATTTTACGGTAAAATTGAGCACTAGCGGTGAGCACACCTGCCCCCAATAAGCCTGCTAGCAAGGCTGTCTTTTTCTTTTTCATGTTGACTATTTTATCATATTTCCCAGGAATTTTCCCAAAAATGCCATTGGACTTGTGACAGCTGAGAAGATCCTTTTGACATATTAGTAGGACAAGTCTAGCTCTTCGTGATAAAATAGTAGTAATCATGTCATGGAGGAAGAAGAATGACTCTTTTTGAAAAAATTAAAGAAGTTACAGAATTGCAAAGCTTACCGGGATTTGAAGGACAGGTTCGCAACCACATCCGCCAGAAAATCACACCGCATGTGGACCGCATCGAAACAGATGGACTAGGTGGAATTTTTGGCATCAAGGATACGGCTGTTGAAAATGCTCCTCGTATCCTAGTGGCCGCCCACATGGATGAGGTTGGATTTATGATTAGCCAAATCAAGCCAGACGGTACTTTCCGTGTTGTCGAATTAGGTGGCTGGAATCCTCTGGTTGTTTCTAGCCAGGCCTTCACTCTTCAGTTGCAGGACGGTCGTACCATTCCAGCCATCTCAGGCTCAGTACCACCTCACCTTTCACGTGGGGCTAACGCTCCTGGCCTGCCTGCCATTGCTGATATTATTTTCGATGCTGGTTTTGCCAATTATGACGAAGCTTGGGCGTTCGGCGTTCGGCCGGGGGATGTCCTCGTTCCCAAAAATGAAACAATTCTAACTGCCAACGGAAAAAATGTTATTTCTAAGGCTTGGGACAACCGCTTCGGTGTCCTTATGGTGACTGAATTACTGGAAAACCTATCCGGTCAAGCATTGCCAAATCAGTTGATTGCCGGGGCAAATGTGCAAGAAGAGGTTGGCCTACGTGGAGCTCATGCTTCTACAACCAAGTTCAATCCAGACATTTTCCTTGCTGTTGATTGCTCACCAGCTGGCGACATCTATGGCGACCAAGGAAAAATTGGTGACGGAACTCTGCTTCGTTTCTATGATCCAGGTCATATCATGTTAAAAAACATGAAAGACTTCCTCCTCACAACTGCTGAGGAAGCTGGCATTAAATATCAATACTACTGTGGTAAAGGTGGAACAGATGCCGGTGCAGCCCACTTGAAAAACCATGGTGTTCCATCAACAACTATCGGTGTCTGCGCTCGCTACATCCATTCACATCAAACTCTCTACAGCATGGATGACTTCTTAGAGGCTCAAGCCTTCTTGCAAGCCATCGTTAAAAAGTTAGACCGCTCAACGGTTGACTTAATCAAAAACTATTAAAACAAAAGACTTTGCTAGGTAGAGCGCCTGGCAAAGCCTTTTTTCTATACAAGTTCTTCTAAAATGTACTTCCTCACATAGGTAATGAAATATAGCGAGCCTGTAATCAGGTAGAGTTTTTTGGGATTGTCCAAGTCCGCCTGCTCCAACCATTCCTGATAGGTCTGCACCCGTTCGTAGCCTGACGGATAATCTTCTAACTGTAACGCTCTGAAATCGTCAAAAGTCGTAACGCTAACAGGTCCAAATTGACTAAGCTGGGACAACATCTGGTGCACAGGCTTGGTATTGATGGCTGCAAAGAGGATTTCAATATCCCTGTCAGCATACTTTTCTTCCAAGAGCTGGGTCAGGACGGCGATACTTTCATTATTGTGGGCACCGTCAATCATGAGATTAGGTCTAATCAACTCTAAGCGGCCCGGCCAGATGGCTTGGGACAAGCCCTGGCGGATGGTTTCATTGGTAATCTTTGGAAAATGAGGTTTAATGAGCTGAGCTGTTGTCACTGCCAAGGCTGCGTTGACCTCTTGGTGACGGCCCTGCATAAGCAGCCTTAAATCTTCTACACGGCCGATAGCGCTTGAAACTGCAAAACCTGCTCTGCTATTTTCCAAAAGAATCTCCCGTCCCACCGCATAGGTCGGACTCTGAAGCTGACTGGCGTGATCCTCAAATACTGCCACCACTTCTGGCTGGTCGGTCGCATATAGGAGGGGAACCCGCTCACGCAAGACAGCAACCTTGTGACGGGCTATAGCAGCGTGGGTCTCTCCCAAAAATGCCTGATGATCCAAGCCGATGGACGGGCAAACTACTGCCAATGGGGCAAGGACATTGGTCGCATCCTGCAAACCGCCCATGCCTGCCTCCACCAAGAGAATATCAGGACGCTGGTAGTGGGCAAAGTAGACAAACATAGCCACTACTACAATCTCAAACTCCGATATAGCATCCAGGCCAGCCGTCTGGTCCAAGTCCTCAATCAAGGGTTGCAAGTCTGTCACAATTCTCGCAAAATCCTCCTCCGAAATCATCTCTTGCTTAAAGACAATCTGCTCTCGAAAATCAATGATAGACGGTGAAGTAAAGCGACCAACTCTGTAGCCCGAAGACTGCAAGATAGACTGTAAGGCGTTGAGGGTCGAGCCCTTGCCATTTGTACCAACAAAGTGAATAGTCGGAACTTGAAGTTGGGGATTGTCCAAGCGTTCCAAAATCCAGTTGACACGTGCAATCCCGTGTTCCAAATCAGAAGCCGGGCGATTAGATAGCCACCGGCGAGTTTCTTGATAATTCATGATTCCCTCTCTACAAAAGCAGCAACAGGGGGATGACCTGTTGCTCGATACTGTTTTATTTAATGCCCATTAACTTGGCCAATTCAGGTATTTTTTGTAAACTTGGCAAGACAAGCATGGTCACGACAATCCGTAATGGAATTTCAAAAACTGCCTTAATCAAGCGACTGCTATACAGAACAATCCAAGGTGTTCCAAAATGGAAATGGAGGGCAATCGGTGTCATGATGAAAGAAATCACAACCTGAATCAAGACAACAACCCCTGCAACATAGAGCCAATCAGCCTTGTTCTTGGTATCGAGTGATTTTTGATAAAAGAACCAACCATAGAGAAAAGCCGATACCGCCTCAATCAAGATAAAGCTGAATAACATGGTCTGTCCACTGAACAAGACAAAGACTGGGTCTGAAATCGCCGCAAAGATAGCTGCCCAAACAGGACCGGCAATAGCTCCCAAAATAGCATTTGGGATAAAGGCAAACTGGACTTGCAAGGTTTCCGAAAGACGAATGGAGAAATAGTTCTCCACAATCATGACCAAGGCAAGAGTCACAGCAATAGCAGCCAACAGCTGCACCGTTAATTTTGGAATTTTCTTTTCCATAAAAAATGCTCCTTTTTCAAAATGGAGCTGTCGTGTATATTCGACAGCGGATGCAATGGTTTACCGCGCTACTCTCAGCCAGGTCCAATGTTCCTACTCTAGGAGACATCAGATACAAGCAAAGATCAGCTTCGTTATGTGGCAACATCCCATCCACATACACTTAACGCAAACCATCTACTCTGTGCAAATTTCTTTGCTAGTCTATTGTATCACACACTATATACTTTGACCACTTGCTAAAAACTATACCTTTCTAAAGGTATAAACTATAAGAGAAACTGGCAGTCTCCGACTACCAGTTAGTTTTTCTTATTTCAAGCGTTCCACTTCACGCGCAATAACCAATTCTTCATCCGTCGGAATAACCAAGACACGAACTTTTGATTCTGCCGTTGAAATGTCACCATAGTTGCCGAATACATTTTTTTCTGGGTCCAACTCAATACCAAACCAAGACAAGCCTTCTACTACGTCATTGCGCATAAGCGGTGCATTTTCACCCATACCTGCCGTGAAGACAAGGGCATCTGCCCCATTTAAAACTGCAAGATACTGACCGATAAATTTCTTAATACGGTCAATGAAAATATTGTAGGCCAACACTGCATCTGGATTGTGAGCTTGGATGCCTGCTTCAATATCACGCATATCACTTGAGAAGCCAGATACACCGAACAAGCCTGACTGTTTATTCAACATGTTAACAACGTCTGCAGCATCCTTCAACTCATCAACATTTGAAATCAAGTAAGGAATAATCGCTGGATCAATATCTCCCGAACGAGTTCCCATCATTGGACCAGCTAGAGGAGTGAAGCCCATAGAAGTGTCAACTGATTGACCATGGTAGTTGGCAGTAATAGATACACCGTTTCCGATGTGAGCCGTAATCAATTTTAATTCCTCAATCGGACGTCCCAATACTTTTGCTGCCTCATGCGCTACATAATAGTGACTAGTTCCGTGCGCTCCATACTTACGAACCTTGTGGTCGGTATAGTACTTTTGTGGAATCGGATAAAGATAGGCATGCTTTGGCATCGTAGTGTGAAAGGCTGTATCAAAAACAGCTACATTCAAAACTTCTGGTAGTACTTCCTCAAATGCACGCATTGCTGCTACGTGAGCAGGGTTATGAAGCGGTGCCAAAGCACTTAGTTCTTCAATTTGCTCAACCTCTTTTGGTCCAATAACAGCTGATTCTTTGAAAATCTCTCCACCTGCAACAACACGGTGTCCGATACCAGTAATTTCCTCGTAAGCAGCAATGATGTTGTGTTTAAGCAAGTCTTCTAGGAGAATCTTAACCGCAACTGTATGATTAGGAATATCTAAAACTTCACTTTCTTTCTTCCCATCATACTTAACTGTTGAAATGGAATCGTTCAAACCGATGCGCTCAACAATCCCTGCCGCTAATACTGTTTCTTCTGGCATTTGATAAAGTTGCCATTTCAGACTTGAACTACCTGCATTAATTGCAATTGTTTTTGACATATCTTACCTCTTTTAAAGCGTTTTCCTAAATAGTATAACAGATTTTCACTTAAATTGCATTCTCTTGCTTCCAATTTTTGAAATTGAGCATGAACTTCTGAATAGCTTCTGGTTCTTGAAGACTTTGCAAGGGATAAACAAACGGCGCTAGAGGTCTAGCTGCTTTCCTTTGCAAAACAAAAATAGACTTGGCCATAGCAGCCTTCCCAAAGAGATTTGGTGGCAGGGCAATCATGGCAACAATATTGGCTTGCTCCTGTAACCAACCTTTCAGCAAATCGCTTTGCGGGCTAGTCAATAAATCATTTGGAGCCAACAAAATCGCAAAGCCATCTTTTTCCAGATATTTCAGGGATTGTTCCATGAGTAAATGATGGGCGTAGGTATGTTCATTTGGGCTGGCGACCTGATAGCGGCTAGCAATCTGGTCATCTGGATAGTAGCCAATAGGCAAATCTCCCAAAATTACTTGACTCTCCTTCAAAATCTGCGGACGTACCGCATCTCCCTGAGCAAAAGAAATATCTGCCTGCATGACATCAGCAATACTTGCCGACAAATCAATCAAGAGGTCGTCCACTTCGATCCCCAAGTAATCCAATTCTTTCTGGCTGGCGTTAAGAATGGTCTGAGCTAGATTGCCTGTCCCCGAACCAATTTCCAGAACCGTCACCTTTTGAGTCGGCACTAGTTGGTCTACTAGAAAAGATAGGATAAATCCGATGGAATCTGGTGTGAACTGGTGATTGTACTGCATGGGTTCAGTCTGATTGGCCTTGATGAGTAGGAATTGGTAGGCACGACGCCATTCTTCCTTGGTTAAATCTAGTTGTTTCAAGGTCTTGTTATTATTGATAATAAGGTCCGTCTCATGCTGATTAGCTATGTAAGCAGCATTTTGCTCAATCATGGCATCATAGATATTGGTACCTAGCTGGTTTTGGATAGTCTGTACGTTTTCTAATAGCAGGTCGTAAGCCTGTTCGATCTTTTCAAAATTCATACTCCTATCTTATCAAAAATTCACCAACTTTGCACCAAAAAGGGAGCGACTAGCCACTCCCCTCGGGTACTATTTTAACCGGAAATTGATAGTGATACTTCCCTCCATTTCTTAGATTCACGTTAACCATTAAATTCCTATTTTTAATATGATATCTGGCCTGACCCTCTTGAAACAACATGCTCCCTTCGGTCTCTATTGGCTTGCTTTGCTCAGAACTAGTTTGAGCTGGTTTTTCAGCGGTTTCTTGACTTTCTCTAGTTGGTTGTTCCTCCTTTTTCTCCTTTTCATTGACAGTTTGGCTAGCAGCCATGGCATCTTCCTTCTTTTCATCTGTTTGGCTAGCCACCTTTTCAGCAACTACTTGAGGCTCTTGCAGGTCCTGCTCGACCTTGTCCAAGACCATCTGAGCCATGATGTAGGCAGTCGTTTCTTGCCTTGCCACCTGTACCAAGCGACTCTCAGCCTCTTGGCGGTGTAGATAAAACTGAAGCAAAAGACTAAAAACCGCCAGCATCAAAAGGGCATAGAGCAGGATGCCCGCCTTAACTTTTTTCTTTAAAAGCATAGATAAAGGTCCGCTCCTCTCCGTTTTTAAAGCTAAAGTCGATGCGCACCAGCTGGTTTTCTTGGGAAATAGCTGCGCTGTCCACCTGATAAATCATAGGTTGATAGCCCTGTCCTCTATCATTAGTTTTCCGAAAATCATCCGACCGTGACTCGCCAAAGGCCAAAGCCTGTTCGCCTTTGTTGACATAGACCTTGCCATTTTCAACCTTGACCAATTCACCCTGGTCCCACTCCGACCGCAATTGACTAGAGAAGACCAACCATTCCTTTTGAACGGTCTGACCTTGGTAATGCGCTTCTTGAACCAGCAGTTTTGACAAGCCTTCAAAGACCAGAAGACTACCTGAAAGGATGACTAAGGCTACCAAGCATTCCAAGAGAGTAAAAGCAGGAATTTTACTTTTTAACAACCGATAAAACCTCCTTTCCCTCGTGGAAAACAATAATCTTATCCGCAGTTCGTTGAACCTGAACTGTAACACCGTTTAAGGCTAGGTTATCTTGCCCGGTCTGAACAGCCATCTGTGCTAGATTGAGAACCTCCTGTTGTTCCAATTCCCAATCCTGTCGCCTACGACCAGCATCCACCGCTGACAAAATCAAGCTACAAATGGTCACCAAGGTAGCTAGGGCTACCAAACTTTCTAATAAAATATAAGCCTTATTCTTCTGTTTTCTTATAGCGACCACTCCCTATATATAATTGATACGTGACTGTTTTTCGACTAAGCCGAAAGCGAATTTTAGACAGTGAGGAATTTCCTCCATTTTCTTCAAATGTGATGGTCTTCCCTTCTAATACTTCTAAACTTCTAGGCGCTTTCACCATCTGATGACCATTTGTCACTTCTTGTTCGCCGATAGTTAGACTAACTGACTGGTGTGAACTAGCTGCCAATTTCTGACTGTCTTTATAGATGGCCTCAAATTCCCAGAGAAAAATTTCTTCCTGAACAGACCGAAAAACCGTTTGTACTGTTCCCGACAGGCTGATTGCCAGAAAGCTGACAACCAACAAGGTCAGCAGACTTTCAAACAGGGTAAAAGCCTTATTTTTTCGCCGTAGCATACTGTTTTGCTTGTTTTTCAGTGATGTAGCCAGCTGCCTGCAAGTCTGCCACCGTTGCTTCCTTGTCATGTTCCAATTCATAGAGCTCCATCTGGCTCTCCACTACTTTGACAACAGCCGCATCCCCCTTCTTCTGAATAGCATCCTTCTGCTGGCTCAAATTTGGCACAAAAAGGAGCAAGAGCAGGCTAATGATCCCCAAAACGACTAACATTTCCACCAGAGTGAACCCTTTTACCTTCATTTCAACTAATTTTTTCATTTTACAACTCCATATTTTGATAAATCGGCAGCAACATGGCTGCGTAGATGAGAACGACCATTAAGGCCACAAAGAGAAAGACCAGCGGTTGAATCAACTGCATGGCTCTATTGACCCGAGAGAAAAAATCCTCCCAACACTCGGCTGCATAAACTGTCAACTCGCCACCCAACTTGGACTTGACCTGACCATACTCGACAATCAAACTCAGCTCCCGCTTAAAAAAGGCGTAGGTCTTAATGTGTTCGTGAAAGCTCTGACCATTGGAAAGCGACTGCTCCAGGTCATGACCAATCTCCCGAAAGAGCTGCGACTGCTGCTCCTGCATCAGGCCTACAATCTGCGGCAGGTCCAAACCTTGCCCAATCAAACTCCCCCACTCCCTGGCGTAATAGGCCGTCAGATAGGTTTGGATGAGTTTTCCGAAAAATGGCAGAGCTACTAAGCAGGAAAAGACCTTGATTTTGTTGGTTTTGCGAAACCAAACCATACCAGCCAAGACCGCTACCAAACTAAGTCCACAGAGGGATAAAAAGATGGTCGGTAGATGATTGATCAGCATGGTCGCTGCATTACCTTCCTCCAACTGAGGTAAAAGATAGTTTTTCAAACCCAGCATAATCAAGAACAGAAAACCTAGCAAGATAACTGGATAAGTTGCCACCTCAATCAATTTTTTACGAACCTTGCTGACATTTTCCAGATAGGACTGAATATGACCCAAACTCAAACTGGTATTGCCATGAACTTCTGCCAGAGACACCTGTGTGACCACCGCATCTGAAAACCGTAAATCCGCCAGCAAACTTGAAAAGGGTTTGCCTGCTAACAGCCCGTCTGACAAGACCTGGGTATAGGGATCTGCCAGAAGCTGACTGCGTTTGAGGAAATCAACAATCTCACCCAGATGAAAACCGCTGGCAAAAAGATTATTGAAAAGCTCAATGACCTTACGCTGGCGAGCCAAGGGCAATTTTTTCTGTTTCTGCCTGCCGAAGACTGATATGTCCTGCCGCAAAAAGGCGATCAATTTGCGCATTCCACTGGTCTGCGGAATAGTTTTGGTAATTTTCGTTTGCAAAATCCACTACACCTCCTCCCCCAATCAAGCGTTGATAGGCAATCCCTTGAAGGGCGTTGTTTAGCTCTTCAGGACTGACCCCCAATTCCAACATACGGGCATAGACACCTGAAATAGACCTTGCGTGAACTGTTGAAAAAACAGTGGCTCCTGTCAGGCTGGCTCTGATAACCGCTCTCGCCGTTTCCGCATCCCGAATTTCACCGATGATGAGCAGGTCCGGTCGATGACGCAGGGATAATTTTATCAAATTGTCGTAGGTGGCTCCGATGGCTTCATTGAGTTGGAGTTGCAGCATATCCTCCTGCTTGATTTCGACAGGATCCTCAATGGTCAAAATCTGCTTGTCTGGGAATTTCAGCCTGGCAAGATGGTACATAAGAGTGGTCTTACCAGATCCGACTGGACCAGAAAAAAGGTAGAGCCCTCGTCCCTTGATTTCTTCTGCAAGCCGCTCGGCCGCCTCAAACCAGAACTTGAGTTCCTTGTCATTGTCATAGAGCAGGCGGATAACCAAGCTTTCCTTGCCACGATAATCACCGACAGTTGATAAGCGAAGTGAAATCTCTCCGCTACCATAATCATAGTCACAGGAACCCTGCTGGCTACGGCGTTTTTCACCAACATTTAATCCTGCTAAAAACTTGAAATGGCTGATGATGGCTGTTACTTCCTCCTCAGCCAAGTCTTGCACAAACTCCCGTTCGTCCATGATACGATGATAGACTTGGTAGTCCTGACCACGAGGAACCAGATAAATGTCACTGACCCTATCCGCCACCGCCTCTTCAATCAACTTTCTTGATTTTTCTTGAATCATAAAACCTCCTCACCCTATCTATTCGCAAGGAAACTTGATTTTCCTTTCTTTTCTGATAAAATAATAAAAAATCTTGGAGGTTCCTATGAAAAAATTAAAAAAAGGCGACCACATACGTGTAGTCAGTCCCTCTTCATCTATTGAAAGAATTGGTGGTTTTGAAGCCAATCTTGCAGCCAAGGAAAAATTGGAAGACCTGGGCTTCAAACTGTCCTTTTCTGAGCATTATTTTGAAAACGACATCTTCGATTCCGCTCCGATTGCCAGTCGGGTGGCTGATTTGGAAGCTGCATTTGCGGACAAGACTGTCGACGCCATCCTTACAACCATCGGTGGTTTTAACTGTAATGAGCTGTTGCCCTATTTGGATTTTGACCTAATTGCGCGTCATCCAAAGATTTTCTGTGGCTATTCAGATACGACTGCCTTGCTCAATGCCATCTATGCCAAGACAGGTCTGCAAACCTATATGGGACCAGCTTATTCTAGCTTCAAAATGGTGCAAGCCCAAGAGTATCAAACAGAAGCCTGGCTCAAGGCTGTGACACAAGACTCCTATGAATTGACTCCAAGTTCAGAATGGTCTAGCGACGCTTGGTACCTACCAGACGCCCCTCGCACCTTTTACCCAACAGAATGGAAAGTCTACAATCCCGGCCGAGCCTCCGGTATTGCCATCGGCGGAAACATCTCAACCCTCAACCTGCTGACTGGGGCAGAGTTCACACCCAGACCAGACAACTATATTCTATTTTTAGAAGAGGCGGAAGACGACGATTATCTCATTATCGCTCGTCACTTGACAGCCCTTCTACAAGCTTATCCAAATCCACAGGCTCTTGTCTTCGGTCGTTTTCCTAAGGAAACCAAGATGACCGAAGAGATTTTGCTAGCGATTTTGGACAAGCACCCTATTCTCAAAACCATCCCTGTTCTCTACGATCTGGACTTTGCCCATACCCAGCCACTCTTTACCATTCGGATTGGTGGGCATGTTGAGCTTGATGCAGAAGCATTTTCTATCACATTCAGCTAAAGAGGATTGACCTTTGCGGGTCAATCCTCTTTTATTATTCATTTACGCAATTATTTTGTTTTAATTTGCAGGGGCGCATACGAGGTTGCGTAGGTTGCTTAATAAAACAAGCCGGTAAATTTTCTCTCGCTTCTACCAACATCAACGAATGATATCGCTGCAAATATTCATCGCATTCCTCACACCAATGCTGGTCTGATTCATCCCAAAAGGCCACCATTGTGCCATTTTTACTCTGCTTTTTAGGGAACTTTTCTGATAATCGTACCCATTCCTTCTGAAATGCTTTTAAAGCATCTTCATAACGATCAAAGGCTACCTTACTAACAATATCTTCTTCCCAACCATCTAAAAACCACCAGGGCTCAAAATCTCCATACATTTTAATTACTTGATACATAACACATACTTCCTTTTTCGTACACATTATACCGAATTCGTCTGATTTAAGGAAACATTCTGCTTGTTAATTCCTTATCAAGTTGTGTGAGCGCTTTATTTCTGAACGAAAGAAAACACATCCCTCAGAAAGAGATGTGTCTCAAATCTTATTCAGTTACAGCTTCAAGCTCTGCTTCTGCAGCAAGCTCTTCTGCTACTGTGTCTTCAATGATTTCAACTTCATTGATGGCTTGTGGTTCAAGATTACGGTAGCGGGCCATACCTGTACCTGCTGGGATAATCTTACCGATAATAACGTTCTCTTTAAGACCGAGAAGGTTGTCACGTTTACCACGGATAGCAGCATCTGTAAGGACACGTGTTGTTTCCTGGAAGGATGCGGCAGACAAGAATGAGTTGGTTTCAAGAGACGCTTTTGTGATACCCATAAGAACTGGACGAGCTGTTGCCGGAATACCACCAGCGATAACCACTTCAGCATTGGCATCTGTAAAGTCTGTGATATCCATGAGGGTACCCATGAGAAGATCTGTGTCACCTGGATCCATGACACGCACTTTACGAAGCATTTGACGAACCATTACCTCGATGTGCTTGTCGCCGATTTCTACACCCTGGCTACGGTAAACTTTTTGAACTTCAGAAAGAAGGTAAGTTTCAACCGCCAAGACATCACGGACTTCAAGCAAGCGTTTTGGTTGGATAGAACCTTCGGTAAGGGCGGCTCCACGCGCGACTTGGTCACCAACTTCAACCTTCATACGGGCTGTAAATGGAACCACATACTCACCTTCACCGGTCACACCTTTAACAAAGACTTTCTTGGTACGAGTAGAAGCATCTTCTTCAATAGCGATAACTTCCCCTTTGACCTCAGTGATAACCGCTTCCCCTTTTGGATTGCGAGCTTCAAAGATCTCTTGAACACGAGGAAGACCCTGCGTGATATCGCTGTTTGAGGCTACACCACCCGTGTGGAAGGTACGCATTGTAAGCTGTGTACCAGGCTCACCGATAGATTGAGCTGCAATCGTACCAACTGCTTCACCCACTTCAACCGCATCACCTGTTGCCAAGTTGATACCGTAACAATGACGGCAGACACCGTGACGAGTGTTACATGTAAATAAGCTACGGATGGTTACTTGTTCAACGCCTGCATTGACAATTTCACGGGCAATCTCTTCCGTAATCAATTTGTTTGGACCAATGATAACGGCACCCGTTTCAGGATGTTTAACAGTTTTCTTAGTGTAACGACCTTGCAAACGCTCTTCAAGTGGCTCGATCATTTCCTTGCCATCTGTGATAGAACGGATGTCAAGACCACGGTCTGTTCCACAGTCGTCTTCACGGATGATGACATCTTGGGCAACGTCAACCAAACGACGAGTCAGATAACCTGATTCGGCTGTCTTCAAGGCCGTATCCGTCATACCCTTACGGGCACCGTGAGTTGAGAAGAACATTTCCAATACAGAAAGACCTTCACGGAAGTTAGACAAGATAGGCAATTCCATGATACGTCCGTTCGGAGCTGACATCAGACCACGCATACCGGCCAACTGGGAGAAGTTGGAAATGTTACCACGGGCACCAGAGTCCATCATCATAACGATTGGGTTCTTCGGATCTTGTTTTTCAACCAGACGTTTTTCCAATTTTTCCTTAGCTGAACGCCATTCATCTGTAACAGCTGCATAACGCTCATCATCCGTAATCATACCACGGCGGAATTGTTTCTTGATTTGTTCTACACGTTCGTGAGATTCTTCAATGATTTCAGCCTTGTTGTCGATAACCGGAATATCGGCAATACCCACTGTCAAACCAGCAAGTGTTGAATGATAATAACCCAAGTCTTTCAAACGGTCAAGCAGGGCTGATGTTTCAGTTGTACGGAAACGCTTGAAAATTTCAGCGATGATGTTACCAAGATTTTTCTTCTTGAATGGTGGGTTGATTGGCAATTCTGCAATAGCAGCCTTGATATCTGATCCTGGTTCCAAGAAGTATTTATCAGGAGTTCCTTCTGTCAAGTTAGCATTGTTTGGCTCTTGCAAGTAAGGAAGTCCTTCAGGCATAATCGCATTAAACAAGATTTTTCCGACAGTTGTCATCATAATCTTGTGTTTTTGATTGTCTTTCCAAGGTTTATCGAGGCTATCTGTTGCGATACCTACACGAGTATGCAAGTGAACATAGCCATTGCGGTGTGCCATAACAGCTTCATCCGCATCCTTGAAGACCATACCTTCACCTTCACGACCAGCATCTTCCATGGTCAAGTAGTAGTTACCCAAAACCATATCCTGAGACGGTGTTACGACTGGCTTACCATCTTTAGGGTTAAGGATGTGTTCTGCCGCGAGCATAAGGATACGTGCTTCTGCTTGTGCTTCTTCTGACAATGGAACGTGAATCGCCATCTGGTCACCGTCAAAGTCGGCGTTGTAGGCTTCACAGACAAGCGGGTGCAAACGAAGGGCTTTACCGTCGATCAGAACTGGCTCAAAAGCCTGAATCCCCAAACGGTGAAGGGTAGGTGCGCGGTTCAAAAGAACTGGGTGTTCTTTGATCACTTCTTCCAAGATATCCCAAATACGGTCATCACCACGCTCAATCAAACGTTTTGCAGCTTTTACGTTACCAGCAATATCACGGGCAACGATTTCGCGCATGACAAACGGTTTGAAGAGCTCGATTGCCATTTCACGTGGCACACCACATTGGTACATTTTCAGCGTTGGACCAACAGCGATAACGGAACGTCCTGAGAAGTCAACACGCTTACCAAGCAAGTTTTGACGGAAACGTCCTTGCTTACCTTTTAGCATGTGGCTGAGTGATTTAAGTGGACGGCTACCTGGTCCTGTAATTGGACGACCACGGCGACCGTTGTCAATCAAAGCATCCACAGCTTCTTGGAGCATCCGTTTTTCGTTTTGTACGATGATACCTGGAGCGTTAAGTTCCAAGAGACGAGCCAAACGGTTGTTACGGTTGATAACACGGCGGTAGAGTTCGTTCAAGTCAGATGCGGCAAAACGGCCACCATCCAACTGAACCATCGGACGCAAATCTGGTGGAATAACTGGAAGGATATTGAGAATCATCCACTCAGGCTTGTTACCAGATTTATAGAAAGCATCCAATACATCCAAGCGACGAACTGCTTTAATGCGTTTTTGACCAGAAGCTGTTTTCAATTCTTCTTTCAAAGCTGCGATTTCTTTTGGAAGATCGACTTGTTTCAAGAGGTCTTGGATCGCTTCTGCACCCATTTTGGCAACGAATGAACCATAGCCATATTCACGCAAACGCTCACGGTATTCGCGCTCAGTCATGATTGACTTGTGCTCAAGCGGTGTATCTTTCGGATCAATCACCACGTAAGCCGCGAAGTAGATAACTTCTTCAAGCGCACGTGGGCTCATATCCAAGGTCAAGCCCATACGACTTGGAATCCCTTTGAAATACCAAATATGTGAAATTGGTGCTTTCAACTCAATGTGTCCCATACGTTCACGACGTACTTTTGCACGAGTCACTTCAACACCACAGCGGTCACAAGTAATCCCTTTATAACGGATACGCTTGTATTTACCACATGAACACTCCCAGTCTTTTGTTGGACCAAAGATGACTTCGTCAAAGAGTCCATCACGTTCTGGTTTAAGTGTCCGATAGTTGATTGTTTCAGGTTTTTTAACCTCACCGTAAGACCATGAACGAACCTTACTTGGTGAAGCTAACGTGATTTGCATACTTTTAAATCGATTTACGTCAACCACTAATAATCCCTTTCTTTTCTTGTGAGAGGATGGATTCCCATACCTCAAATTCTTGAACAATAATCAGCAGAATGGATAGCTGGTAAGCTATTTTTCTATAAATCAGACGGTGGAAGACTGTTGGTCCTTATCTCTTTCAGTTCTGAGATTTGGACCAACTTATTCCATCCATTCTAATTATTCTTTGCCTTCTGCTTCTTCTGCTGCAAAGGCTGCGGCTGCGTCAGCTGCGGCTTTTGCACGTGCTTTTTCAAGATCATCTACGTGGATGATGTCATCATCTTCACCTTCATCAAGGTCACGCAATTCTACTTCATTGTTGTCTTCATCAAGGACACGCATATCCAAACCAAGTGATTGCAATTCTTTGACAAGAACGCGGAATGATTCTGGAACACCTGGTTTTGGAATTGGTTTACCTTTGGTGATGGCTTCATAGGCTTTAAGACGACCTGTCACATCATCTGACTTGTAGGTCAAGATTTCTTGAAGGACGTTAGAAGCACCGTAGGCTTCAAGGGCCCAAACCTCCATCTCACCGAAACGCTGACCACCAAACTGAGCCTTACCTCCGAGTGGCTGTTGGGTAACGAGTGAGTATGGTCCGACTGAGCGGGCATGGAGTTTATCATCAACCATGTGGTGAAGCTTGATCATGTACATGACACCGACAGATACACGGTTGTCAAATGGCTCACCTGTACGGCCATCGTAAAGAATGGTTTTGGCATCTGAATCCATACCTGCTTCTTTAACAGTTGACCAAAGGTCTTCTGAACTTGCACCATCGAAAACTGGTGTTGCGATATGGATGCCCAAGTTGCGAGCCGCCATACCCAAGTGAAGTTCCATAACCTGACCGATGTTCATACGTGATGGCACCCCGAGTGGGTTCAACATGATGTCAACTGGTGTTCCGTCTGGAAGATATGGCATATCCTCAACAGGTACAATACGTGAAACGACACCCTTGTTACCGTGACGACCGGCCATCTTATCTCCGACCTTGATCTTACGTTTTTGAGCGATGTAAACACGAACCAACATGTTAACACCTGATTGCAATTCATCACCGTTGGCACGAGTAAAGATTTTCACATCACGAACGACACCATCGGCACCGTGAGGTACACGAAGAGAGGTATCACGTACTTCACGTGACTTGTCACCGAAGATTGCGTGCAAGAGACGCTCTTCAGCAGAAAGATCTTTTTCACCTTTTGGTGTAACTTTACCAACAAGAATGTCGCCCTCTTTAACTTCGGCACCAATACGGATAATCCCCATTTCGTCCAAGTTGCGAAGGGCATCTTCACCAACGTTTGGAATTTCGCGAGTGATTTCTTCAGGGCCTAACTTGGTATCGCGTGTTTCTGATTCGTACTCTTCCAAGTGAACAGATGTATAGACATCGTCTTTCACAAGGCGTTCAGACATGATAACCGCATCCTCGAAGTTGTAACCTTCCCAAGTCATGTAGGCAACGATAGGGTTTTGACCAAGAGCCATTTCCCCATTTTCCATAGAAGGTCCATCTGCGATGAAGTCGCCTTTTTCTACGATGTCGCCCAATTTTACAAGGGTACGTTGGTTATAGGCAGTACCCGAGTTTGAACGACGGAATTTAGAAATGTGGTAGACATCAAGCGATCCATCTTCACGACGCACTTCTACCTTGTCCGCATCTGCGTAAACAACCTTACCATCGTGTTGAGCGATAATTGCCGCACCTGAGTCATGGGCAGCCTGGTATTCCATACCAGTACCAACGTAAGGCGCTTTTGGATCAATCAATGGGACAGCCTGACGTTGCATGTTGGCACCCATGAGGGCACGGTTGGAGTCATCGTTTTCCAAGAAAGGAATACACGCTGTCGCAACGGCAACTACCTGTTTAGGTGAAACGTCCATGAAGTCTGCTGAATCTGCTGGGAACTCTTGGTTGTTACCTTGGTGACGTCCCATAACAATCTTATCAACGAAGCGGTTGTTTTCATCAAGAGGTGATGTTGATTGTGCTACGATATAGGCATCTTCTTCATCCGCTGTCAACCAAACGATTTCGTTTGTAACTGTACCAGTTGCACGGTCAATCTTGCGGTATGGTGTTTGGATGAAGCCATACTTGTTGAGGTGACCATAAGAAGACAAGTTGTTAATCAAACCGATGTTTGGTCCCTCAGGCGTTTCAATCGGACACATACGACCATAGTGAGTGTAGTGAACGTCTCGAACCTCATAACCAGCACGGTCACGAGTCAAACCACCAGGTCCCAAGGCTGACAAACGGCGTTTGTGAGACAACTCAGAAAGTGGGTTGTGTTGGTCCATGAACTGTGACAACTGAGATGAACCAAAGAATTCTTTGATTGCGGCTGTAACAGGACGGATATTGATGATTTGTTGTGGCGTCAATACTTCATTGTCTTGAACAGACATACGCTCACGCAAGTTACGTTCCATACGAGTCAAACCGATACGTACTTGGTTAGCAAGCAATTCACCAACGGCACGAATACGACGGTTACCCAAGTGGTCAATATCATCTACACGACCAAGACCCTCAGCCAAGTTGAGGAAGTAGCTCATTTCAGCCAAGATGTCCGCAGGTGTTACTGTACGTACGTTTTCTGCAGGATTAGCATTACCTATCACCGTCACAACACGTTCTGGATCCTTAGGAGCTACAATCTTGAATTTCTGCAAAAGAACTGGCTCGAGAAGAACAGCGTTGTCATTTGGAATATATTCTACCAAGTTGAGCTCATCGAATTGTGCTTCTACTTTTTCAAGCACATCACGACTCAATACAGTACCAGCTTCCAAGACAATTTCGCCTGTCTCACCGTTAATCACATGCTCAGCAAGTGTTTGGTTGAGCAAACGAGTACGAAGGTTGAGCTTTTTATTGATTTTATAACGACCAACAGGTGCCAAATCGTAACGACGTGGGTCAAAGAAACGAGCTGTCAAAAGGCTACGAGAACTTTCAGCTGTCTTTGGTTCACCTGGACGAAGGCGCTCATAGATTTCCTTAAGCGCTTCATCCGTACGAGAATCTGCTGGGTTTTTATGAATATCTTTTTCAATGGTATTGCGAACCAATTCGCTATCACCAAAGATGTCAAAGATTTCATCATCGCCTGAGAAACCAAGCGCACGAACAAGCGTTGTGAACGGAATCTTACGCGTACGGTCAATACGAGTGTAGGCAACGTCTTTTGAATCTGTTTCCAATTCCAACCAAGCTCCACGGTTAGGGATAACCGTTGATCCATAACCTACTTTACCATTCTTATCTACTTTATCATTGAAGTAGACACCTGGTGAACGAACCAACTGAGAAACGATGATACGCTCTGCACCGTTGATGATGAAGGTACCCATTTCAGTCATGATTGGAAACTCACCAAAGAAGACTTCTTGAGTCTTGATCTCGCCAGTTTCTTTATTCACCAGACGGAAAGTCACATAGATTGGAGCTGAGTAGTTCGCATCATGCGCACGCGCCTCTTCCAATGTGTATTTAGGCTCTTTCAATTCATAACCAACGAATTCCAATTCCATGGTATCCGTAAAGTTTGAAACTGGAAGTACATCTTCAAAGACTTCTTTCAAACCATAATCTAAAAAGTCTTGGAAAGAGTCCGTTTGGATTTCAATCAAATTTGGTAAATCAAGAACTTCCTTGATTCTTGAAAAACTACGACGGGTACGGTGCTTACCGTACTGAACTTCATGTCCTGCCAAAAGTTTTCTCCTTTGTAATAAGATACTAAGCCGTAAACAACTCAAAGAAAAATAGGAAACACGACGACGGAGGCAAGCCTCCTAGGAGCTGTTTATCTTTTTTCACAGAGTTGTAGGCGAGTTCAATTAAAAGATACGAGACCGTAAAAACCAAAGTGAAAATAGGAGAGTGACGTTGTGTCATCAGACACAAGGAGCTCTATCTTTTTCACACAGGTTTTAGGTCGAGTTCAATTAAAGATACGAGGGCGTTTAACACTCCTAAAGAAAATAAGCGGTAAGTCCGAAATCTTTGATTTCGTTGACGCACCCTCGTCAGAACGACTAGGACTTTCTAGACCAATAGTCGAAGAAAGTTCAGTCGTTTACGACGCCAAGGGGTAAACAAAGTCAAAGTTCCACAAACTGCATCTTTTTCTACAGGAGTGTAGCCCGAGTTCAATTTAAGATACTAAGCCGTAAATAACTCAAAGAAAAATAAGCGGTAAGTCCAAAATCTTTGATTTTGTTGACGCACCCTCGTCAGAACGACTAGGACTTTCTAGACCAATAGTCGAAGAAAGTTCAGTCGTTTACGACGCCACGAAGTAAACAAAAACAAAGCTCTACAAACCTTTTCTTTTTTTCACAGAGTTGTAGGCAAGTTCAATTAAAAGATACGAGAGCGTTTAACACTCCAAAAGAAAATAGAACATCGACAAAGCAATCAAAAGATTGCAAGGAGATGTATCTTTTTTACAGGAGTGTAGCCCGAGTTCAATTATATACAGCCATGTGATGACCAACATTCATCCTTTTTCTGAATTTTTAGAATTTTTAAGAATAGGTAACAATTCTCAAAAAAATTCCTCATAGACACAAAAAGAGCAGCTAAATCTTCCTTTGAAAAAGTTTGATTTAACTGCTGCAAGCCTTGTTTGGACAATATTTCAAACAAGACACACGACAAATAATTTATACAATTATAGCATATCCAACATAAAATATCAAGCGCTAATCATTATTATTCTGATTATTTGATGAGGATTGAGTGGATGAATTTGTACGACTTGAACTACTGCTCTGTGTCGTACTACTTGGGGTTGTAGTTGTTTGAGAACCCGCAATACTGCTCCAAGCCTGTGCACGATCACTATCTGTACCACCCACCATAAAATTATAACTGGTAACTGGGGCACCATTTTTCGCCCAATAACTTGTAGTAGTTGCGCCACCAACAGTTACTTGACGACCATTAACTTGAACTGTTCCTGCACGTTGACCCGTTGAAGCCACTACTGTAGATGAAATAACACTACTATCTAATTCAAATTTTCCTGAAAACATATCTGCATTCACATTATAGAGCGCATTAACCATATGAGCGACATATTGCGAATTGTTGTGATAACCCGTCCATACATACATTTCAGAGTTATCATCATTTCCAGCCCAGGTACCCAAAGTAACTTTTGGTGAAGAAAGCATTAACCATACGTCGTTCACTTCGTTACTTGTTCCTGTTTTCCCAACAAAATCTACATTTGCAGCTTGAGGATTTAAGGCACTTAGACGACTTTTGAAGGTTGTAGTATATCCTGAATTAATTACTTGACGCAAGAGTTGATTCATAATACTTGCTGTAGCTTTGGAATAGACTTGTACCGGGGCCGCCTCATGTTTGTAGATGACAGTACCATCATTAGCTGTAATACTTTCAACGATGTAATGCTTGTTGTATACTCCACCATTTGCCAATGTCTGATAAGCATTTGTATTGGTTAAAACAGAAATTTCGACCCCGCCTCCAAGTGGCACACTTTCGATATCATACATGGAAATATTATAATTCATTTTATCCATATATGACTCCACATCAACTCCAGAATTCTGTAACATCTTGTAGGTCCAGAAGGCCGGAATATTTACCGAACGGTCAATAGCTGTCTGTAAGTTCATCATACCAGTACCACGACCAGAACCATACATAATTGGTTGCCCACTTGAGAAATTCGTCGGATAATCCGATAGAATACTCGCTGACCCCATCAATCCTTGGTCAATAGCAATTCCATAAGCTAACAAAGGCTTAATTGTTGATGCTGGTGATCTCAAGGTATCAAAAGCGTGGTTATTCTGGTTGGTAGCGTAATCTCGACCACCTACAAAACCAAGAATCGCACCCGTAGCATTATCAATCAGAACGCTGCCTGTTTCAACATAAACATTTCCATTGTCCAAGACCGACCCATAGTTTGCTACCACCGATTGCATGGTATCATAAATCCCCTTGTCAACCGTACTCTTAATGGTATAACCACCTTGACTAAGCTCCTGCTTAGCTAATTCTTGGTAGGAAGCTTTTGTTTCATCATTCTTCAAATCACTCTCAGTAACCTTGTCGCGTTTCACTAAATAGTCAAACATAACTTGTTCTGCTTCTTCCATTACCTCATAATACAAGTAGTCCTTTGTATCTGCAGTAACCGGAGCTGGAGCAATGAAATCCTGCTTAATATCATAAGCTTTATAGGTTTCGTACTCTTCCTTGGTCAAAAACGACGCACGATACATATTAAAGAGAACATCTTGATAGCGTTCGATTCCATATACCATGTCCTCATCCGCCTTACGAGTACCATCAGAAGCATAAGGGGAATACACGATTGGACTTTGCGGTAGTCCAGCAATGAAGGCTGCTTGCGGAACTGTCAACTCACTAGCCGGTTTTCCAAAAATACCCTGGGCTGCAGCTTCAGCACCAGCAATATTTCGACCTTGATTGTTTCGACCAAAAGGAGAAACATTTAAGTAAATCGTTAAGATTTCTTCCTTGGACATGTTTCGTTCGAGAGCCAAAGCCGAAACAATCTCATTTGCCTTACGCGTAAAGGTTGGAGCATCTCCGACAAGTTGCTGTTTTATCAATTGCTGCGTCAAGGTTGAACCACCGCTAGATGAACCTAGACCAACTGATCCCAGTGCCGCACGCAAAACAGCCTTAGGCACAACCCCATTGTGGGTTTCAAATGTTTCATCCTCTGTCGCAATTACAGCCTGTTTTAGATAATTCGAGACCTCTTCCGAAGTAATAGGTACACGAAGCAGATCTGAATTCACTTCCGACACCAAGCTACCATCCGAATAGGTAACGGTGGAAATCCGACTAACTTCTGAAACCTTCGCTACCAGTTCCTCTGTTTTGGGAATCTTAACGTCATCAAAAAGACTAACCACGAAACCAATTCCTATACCCGCACCAAAAAGACCGAATAGGAACACCAAGACAGCTACTGAATTGAATAATAATTTCAGCGTCCGAAGGAAAACTCCTACTACATCCCCTAAGCCTAGGGCACTGATTTTCTTTTTAAAATCTTGCTTATCTGATTTAGTCGCCATATTAACTCCTTATCGTTCCATTATACCAAATTTTGTTTATTTTCCGCAATTTCGTGGTATAATAGGGAGGAATTTTTTAAAATGAAGTTCGGTCCAAAAATCATATAAAATGGTTTATGGTCCTGTATATTAAACCTAAAGGAGACAGCCCACATGAACATTTTTGAAGAACTAAAAGCTCGTGGCTTGGTCTTTCAAACGACAGACGAAGAAGCCTTGGTAAAAGCATTGACAGAAGGACAGGTTTCTTATTACACAGGATACGATCCAACAGCAGATAGTTTACACTTAGGGCACTTGGTTGCGATTTTAACCAGCCGTCGTTTGCAGTTGGCTGGCCACAAGCCTTACGCCCTAGTTGGCGGTGCGACTGGTCTGATTGGCGATCCTTCCTTCAAGGATGCGGAGCGGAGCTTGCAAACTAAGGACACCGTGGACGGTTGGGTAACAAAAATCCAAGGTCAGCTCTCTCGCTTCTTGGATTTTGAAAATGGTGACAACAAGGCCGAAATGGTCAACAACTACGACTGGTTCTCAGACATCAGCTTTATCGACTTCCTTCGTGATGTTGGTAAATACTACACAGTCAACTACATGATGAGTAAAGACTCTGTAAAAAAACGGATTGAAACAGGGATTTCCTACACCGAGTTTGCCTACCAAATCATGCAGGGCTATGACTTCTACGAACTCAATGACAAGCACAATGTAACCCTACAAATCGGTGGTTCTGACCAGTGGGGTAACATGACTGCAGGTACCGAGTTGCTTCGCCGCAAGGCTGACAAGTCTGGTCACGTTATGACTGTTCCGCTTATCACCGACTCGACAGGTAAGAAGTTCGGTAAGTCAGAGGGCAACGCTGTTTGGTTGGATGCCGACAAGACTTCCCCATATGAAATGTACCAATTCTGGCTCAATGTCATGGATGACGATGCCGTTCGTTTCTTGAAGATCTTTACTTTCTTATCATTAGATGAGATTGCTGAAATCGAGAAACAATTTGACGCTGCCCGTCATGAACGCCTGGCTCAGAAGATTTTGGCCAAGGAAGTCGTGACATTGGTCCACGGTGAAGAAGCCTATAAACAAGCCCTTAACATCACCGAGCAATTGTTTGCTGGCAATATCAAAAACCTGTCCGCAAAAGAACTCAAACAGGGACTTAGCAACGTTCCAAACTACGCTGTACAGGCTGAAGACAACCTTAACATCGTCGAACTCTTGGTTACCTCTGGTATTGTCAACTCAAAACGCCAAGCTCGTGAAGATGTGCAAAATGGTGCCATCTATGTCAATGGTGAGCGTGTGCAAGACTTGGACTATACCCTTTCTGACAGAGACAAGATTGACGGCGAGCTAACCGTTATCCGTCGTGGAAAGAAAAAATATTCAGTTTTGACTTATTAAGCTATGAAAAATACCAAGCAAAATCCTAAAAATCAAGAATTTTTGAACGACTACTTTGAACAAATGGCTCAGGAAGCCAGTCTTTTGCATCCTGAGTTAGAGCATTTGTCTGCCGATGAACGTCAAGCATTTTTGGACCAACTCTATCGTGAGGATGAGACACGTCGTGCCAAACGCCTGAAGGAGCATCTAGAGGTGTTCTCCGACGCAGTGATTGGGGTCATCATCACCATGATGTTGCTGGAAATTCCTTTACCGAGCGACACTGTTGATACACATCACTTTTTCACTGGCATCCTCATCTTCTTTGTATCCTTTTTCATCGTGGCGGATTTTTGGTATGACAACCACAAGATTCTGGGACAGATTGAGCACGCAACCAGCAAAATCTTAATTGTTCAATTCAACTTTATGGCAACGCTAGCCCTCATTCCCCTCTTTACTCGGTGGATGATGGAAGGCATAACCACCACGGCTGTTGTTGGTTATGGGGTCGTGACCATTGCAGTCAATCTCTGTCAATCCATTTTGAATTACTTTGTCCTACAAGAAAAGTTTGCCGACACAACATATACAAAGCGGTTTGTTTCCATGGCACACTTACGGCAATTGGTGACCGTCGCCCTTTTCAACATCGTCGTTATCCTATTTGCTTACTTTAATCCGACACTTGCCTTTTATTTCTACATTTTGCGACCAATCGTATCTTTCCTAGGGGCAGCCTTCTTCGAAAAGAAACGGCAGGAGCGGAAAGAAAAAATGGCAGTTAGAGTAAATCACATATAATTCCCAAGGAAATCCTATGTGATTTCCTTTTCTGCTAACCTAGGAGAAAAGACATGACCTGTATTTTTTGCCACCAACTCAAAGAAGAAGATATTCTCTACCAGACGGAGTATTTCAAGGTAGTCTGGGATATTGACCCTGTCCAAACAGGGCATCTACTGATTATCAGCAAGGAACACTATGACACGCTCAGCCAAATCCCTTCTGCTGTTCGCTATGAGCTATCGGACTTAGAAGTCTTTTTGACTAATAAACTCTGTCAAGTATTGACAATTGACGGTGTGACCATAGCTTGCAACGATCGCTTGTTTGATGCTGGCACCCATTTCCATGTCCACCTGATTCCACGCTTTCGTTCAGACGGCTTCTGGGACCAAATTTCACTTGCACAAGTACAGCTAGACCTGACTCATTTTCTCAAAGCACTATAAAAAGCAGCCCGACGGCTGCTTTTTCGCTTATACCAACTCTTCCACTTCATAGATAGTATCTTCCAGCACCTCTTGGTACTGTTCCAAGTCATAGGCTACAGAGGTTTCCACCTCCGCCAACTGCTCTTCCAGCTGGATGTTCACCTCTTCCACCCCATCCATTTCCAAGAAATGATTGGTCACATGCTTCACACAGTTTTGACAAGATAAATTTTTCAATTTCAAGGTCTGTTTCATGATTTTTCTCCTCGTTCTTTCACAATAAAAATAAAAAGTAGCACAACTCTAAAGGTTTGCAAATTGAGCAAACTCTGTTCACATCCTTAAGCCAAAGATTGAACTCTGGTACTTACTCATTTTCAAGTAACACCACCCAAATTTTACACTCATTTATCAACACATCTTATGTCGATTTTTGAAGTGTATGATGATGACCACAAGTACATTGACCTGGCAGACACTGACAGACAATACTCTCAGGTGCCGTCTTTTGTAACTGCGAGATTTTGCTAGCGATATTCTCAAGGCTTTTTTGGGAAAATGTCCCTGTGTCCAGCAGTTTTTCAACCAGTTGCCCCTGTTTTGTGGAACATATGGTAGCTAGTAAGAGCTCCACCTGCCCCTGCAAATGTTCCTCTTCACTAATCAGCGGATAATAGTGGTATTTGCTAGTTTCCTTAGCCATTCTCAAATAGTTTTTCTTCCGCAGCCGCCCTAAAAGTGTCTTAATGGTCGTCGCCTGCCAATCAAATCCCTCCTGCAAGGCCTGAATAATTTCCTGAGAAGTCGCACCAGGATGGGCCCACAGAACCCGCATCACCTGCCACTCCGCAGCAGAAATTGTCTGCTCCACACATTCACCTCCAATCACTTTTCTACAATCAGTTTACATTTGTAGTCAAAAAATGTCAAGAAGAACGACCGAGCAAGATACTCGGTCGATTTTCATATGTTAGTGAGCCAGCATCTCCTGACCAATTTCCAAACCAGTCATATCATCTGGATAGTAAGTAGGCCAGTTGTCCATTTCTTCCAACAATTTTTCTTGGCTCTCTCCACCAAAATAGATGTGGAAGTGACCTGTTTTAACAGGGGCGATATTGTGGTCGCTAAATTGAACATATTTATAGTTACCAGCATTTGCATCAGTTGCCTCAAACAAGAAACGAACGCCACGATTTCCTTTTTTGTAGGTCAAAATCTTATAACCCACATACTTATACGTGAATTTTTCTTTCTTATCTCCCACTACAAATTCCATGGTATTGTCTGTAATGTTGATATGATCCACATCTGTTTTGTAGCCTGTATCGTAATAAGCCTTGTACTCTTCAGCTGTCATATCGCCTTTCTGTTTAGCCTTATAATCCCAGACTTGATCTAAGGTCCCATCTAGCAAATATGGATAAACAGATTGCCACTCGCCTGCATAATCTGAAAGAGTACGATCTTTTACGGCACTATCTTCAAAATAACCGTTATAAACAGTTTGCGCAGTCTCAGCACCCTCTTCTGGCAAAATTTCAGAACCTTCTTGGGAAGTTGTTTTTTCAAGGGCAGTCAGATTATCTTCCATAACAGAAATATAATCCTTACCATTTTTCATATCCTCATCCGTCAAACTTTCAAGAGGATTAAGAACATCCAACTGAACCCCAGTCTCTTTGGCAAGTGTTTCTGCAACAGATTTTGACGCATTTTCTTCAAAATAGATATACTTAATACCATATTTATTAATATACTCTGTCAATTCTGCTAGACGTGATGGAGTTGGATCCTCATCTGCAGCAACACCTGTAATAGAAACTTGTTTCAAACCATAGTCCAAAGCCAAATATGCAAATGCAGTATGTTGTGTAACAAAGTATTTCTGTTTCGCAGCAGATAATGTTTCAGAATATTTAGCATCCAAAGCATCTAATTTCTCAATATAGGCTGCCGCATTTGTTTCAAAAGCATCTTTCTTTTCTGGGTATTTAGCTACCAAACTATCACGAATATTTTCTACAAGTGTGATGGCACGCTCAGGAGACAACCATACATGCGGATCATAAGCATGGCTATGCCCCTCCTCACTATGGTCGTGGCCTTCATGTTCCTCCTCACCACCAGGCAAAAGCAACATCCCCTCCGTCGCACTGATAACATTTACTTTTTCAGTATCAATCGAACCTTCTACATCATGGACCCATGTTTCCATATTTTCATTTTCATAAACAAAAGCATCTGCTTCTTGGATACGAGCAATATCTTTAGCTGACGGCTCATAACCATGAACCTCTGTCCCAGCCTTAACCAACAATTCAACATTTGCTTCATCACCTGTTACCTCCTTGGTAAATTCGTAAACAGGATAAAAAGTCGTGACGATATCCAACTTGCCATCTTCCTGAGAAGCTGTGCTATTGCCACAAGCAGCTAAAAGCAAAGCTGAGACAGACAAGAATAATAAACCAACTTTTTTCATCTTAACTCCTTATTTTTTAAATTTTTGAACAACATTCACCAGTAAGAAAATACTAATGAAAATCAAGGTAATACTTGCACTCGCTGGGGTTTCTGCATAGTAAGAGGTCAGCAACCCCATGACCATTCCAAAAAAACCAATTCCCATCCCCGTAAAGATAACAGCTTTAAAACTCTTACCAAGTCGCAATGCAATAGAAGCAGGCAAAACCATAATTGTTGAAACCAGCAAAGCACCTGCCGCAGGAATCATTAAGGCAATGGCAACACCAGTCACCACATTGAAGGCAATGGACATAGCTCGCACAGGTAACCCATCTACAAATGCCGTATCCTCGTCAAAGGTAAGAATATACATCGGACGTAAAAACAACAATGTCAGCACGATGACAATCACAGCAATCGTAAACAAAGCAATTACCTGCTCCTGACTAATGGTCACTATCGAACCAAACAGATATTGTTCCAGGCTAAGCCCTGATTTCCCACCAGATTTATTCATGACAATGAGCGAAATAGCCAAACCAGTCGACATGAGGATAGCCGTCCCAATTTCCATAAAATTCTTGTAAATTGTCCGCAAATACTCTAAAAATACAGCTGCCACAATAACGACAAGAACAGTCGAAAGCGTTGGTGAAATCCCCAATACCAAACCAAATGCAACCCCAGCCAACGAAACATGACTAAGAGTATCCGACATCAAACTCTGCCGTCTAAGTATCAAAAAGACCCCCAAAATGGGCGAGAACAGACTCATCGCAATGATTGCCAGGAAAGCACGCTGCATAAAGTCATAATGAAATACAGATAGATCAAACATGGGCAACCTCCTCATCCGCTTCGTGGACGTTGAAACAACGCCAAGGAGACTGCTGATCACGAACCAAGTGGATGTTTCGATCCGCATACTTATTCAGCTCATCAGGATCATGAGTTATCATCAAAACCGACTTTCCATGCTTCTTAGCCGAATGGTGCATGAGCTGGTAAAAAGCATCCTTGGTCCCTGCATCCATCCCTGTTGTCGGTTCATCCAGAATAAAAATATCTGGATCAGAGGCAAACATACGCGCAATGACCGCACGCTGCTTCTGCCCACCACTCAAAGCACCTAAGCGCTTATCCCGATGTTCCCACATCCCTACAGATTCCAGACTAATCCGAACATGTTCCTCATCATGGGCTGTCAAACGACGAAACCAACCTTGTCGAGGATAACGCCCTGATTTTACAAATTCGTAAACCGTGCTCGGAAAACCAGCATTAAAACTTGCAATTTGCTGAGGTAAATAGGCCATTCTCAACTTCTTCCCCTTTATACTCTTCTCAGCAATAGAAACCTTCCCTTGTTTGGGCTTCAATATCCCCAAAGTCGCCTTAATGAGGGTTGTCTTGGCTGCGCCATTCTCACCAGTCAAAGTCACAAATTCCCCACTATCAAGATAATAATGAATATGTTCTAAAACCGGTTCTTTGTCGTAATAAAACGACAAGTCTTCCACAGTAATATATCTCATCTATTTTCTAATCTTCTCCACTAACTCACTTAAGAATCGAGCAATTGACTCCTGCTCTTCAAGACTATAATGTTCCAAAAGCTCTTCATAAGCTTCCAAGGTATGCGCGTGATGATGAGCATGCTCTGCAGCAATAGGCTTAGCAGCCTCAGTCAAACTAAAGCGAACAATACGAGCGTCCTTATCATCTCTAACCGCCACCAATAACCCCTGAGCAACTAATGACTTTGTAGCCTTCGTGATCGCAGCCTGACTAACATTCAACTCCTTAGCAATCTCAGTATTAGTATATGCAGCCTTTTCAATAAGCATCAAAATATGCTCCTGCGTATTCGTCAACTTCACAGTGCTTTGACAAGAGCCAACCAAAATCTCCAATTGATTCTCCGAACTCAAAACAATCTCGTGCAGGTACTTCTCAATTTCTAATGCAATACGATTCATAGGCATCCCCTTAACCTTTTAATTAACTTGTTAAGTATACCACATAGAAAACAAAAAAACAAGGAAAATTTACTGAAAAAAAGTATATCTATCCATAGCAACTCGTAAGCCTTCTTAATAAAAAAGAAACACCAATTTCTCAGTGTTCCTTCATTTCAAACTATTCTTACTATCTGTTAACAGCAGATTCCGCCTCTGTTGTAACATCCCTATACTCGAGATTAGTCAAGCTTGCATAGACATCATCGATACTATCACGATAAAAATGATCCGACTGAGCAGATAGCTTAACCATTTTATCTTTATCTAGTTTACTCGGTGCTTCTAGTGTAACAATACCATCCTTGTCAATAATCAATTTAGAGAAATTGTAAACATAGAAATCTGTTGAAGTTTTGACAAAAGAATCTTCTTTTAAAAGAAACAGATAGATATTCTTTCGTTCCCATCTGACAAGCCGTTAACACCAAAACTGACAAGGCTACAAAACCTAATCTTAATAATTTCTTTTTCATCTTTCTCCTACAAACCAGGACTTCTCCAGTTCATTTGAATCAGCGAATAGTTGCATGGACGCCGTAACGCTCCATGTTAGCTAATTTTTCATTAGCTCGCGCATTCTGGATAGCTGCCCTTGCCGCGGCATCTTCCAAATGAGCCTGCCCCTTACGAAGTCGCTCTGCCTGATCACGCAGTTGTGAAATTTGAGCATTACTCCGCGCCAATTGTTCCGCCATTTTTTCTGTTGATTCATCACAGATTGCTGACGCTGTTCTGTCCGCCAAAGGTTGGCAGCTTCTTGGAAATTCGTTGCACGGAAATCCTGCAACAAGACCAACATACCCGCAAAATCTGTCAAATTTGCAAAATTATCAGGAATCAGAGATAGGAAATAAAGAAGTGTCTGGTTGCTTTCCAATGCTAACTTATCTGCAAGGAGCGACTGATATTCTTGAGAATGTTCCGCTTCAACAGTTGCTTCTTGAGTGACCTTTTCAAGTTGTTTCTTACTAAGTACATTTACAGTATAATTGAGACCGAAAACCGAATGTTTTTTATTAGTCGGTCTAGCCATAAGCCAAATAAAGAGACGGACTGCAGCCTGCCCAAATAGATACATCACCCCCATCATGAAAAGAGCGTTGAAAAAATTATTGCCGAGTTCAACCACTCCCATCAGGGCAAAAATGATACCACCAATATTTCCATTCCGATTATACTTAGCTGTTGTAGCCTGTTTAACACGTGTACTAATGGTCTATTCAACAATAGAAGACATTTTATTCTTAATAGTAAAGAATTCATCAATCTGCACATACAAATACTGCAAAATATCAATGAGTTCCTCGCGACCAAATTGGTTTATATTTTGTTGTTCTGCCATTCTTTCCTATCCTCTTCTCCGTTTTTTTTGCATAACCTAGTCCAAGACCAGCAAGGGCCGTGTAGCCTAACAATACCAAAAGGCTTTCTTGTGAGCCCGTTTGTGGCAGCTGTCTATACTTTTCAACTCTGCTATAAGTGATTGGCTGTAGCTTAGTGCCTGCAGTTTGGTTGCCATCAAAGTAGCCCGCAATCTTACCAACTTTATCTGTGATAGCAATCGGTTGACCGCCTGTATCATTGATAGCTTGTCGCTGAGCCACAATCTGTGCTTGGGTATAAGCCTCCTTCACAGCCTCATAAAAGCTTGTCATCAGCCCAAAGGAAAAACTGAAAACATTATTTTCCATGCCCAAATTAATCAACACCTTAAATACAGGAAACAACTGTGTCAATTTTCAGAAGCCCACCTTACCATTATCAACATACTAAAGTAGAAATACTATAGCAAATCTAACAGTACTACAATGTCAGAAATATTCTGAGCCTAAAACCACCCTACCCGCCAGACAAAGCAAAAAAAAAAAAAAAAAAACGCTGATAAATCAACGTTTCTTCATAAACTATACCGGCGGCCGGGGTCAAACCGGCACGTCCTTGCGGACACTGGATTTTGAGTTTGGCACTCGAAGTTTTAATAGGATGAAAACCGATAAAATCGGCATTATAAGTAACTACTTCTATCAAAAAAATGGTAGATTTTTTTATTTTTAGTAACTTTTTAGGATTTACTTTTCTTCAATATATAAGTATCAATATTATTCTTAATTTGATTTTTTTTATGTCCATGTTATAATGATACCAAGAAAAAAATTGGGTAGGAGAACTTAATGAACTATTTTCAAGCTAGAATATCTATAGAAACAGCATATTATTTTAATTATTTGAAAAAGATTTATCAAGATGAAACCTCTGACTATATAACTCAAGCATTTGTCATCGCTAAAGCAATCGATGAAATATCTGGTATAAATAGTTGGGAAAAAATAATTTCTGATAATTCTATAAAAATCGAAAATACCAATTTTGAAGAAAAAGATTTACGACTTAGAATACAGATTACACCTCAACTTGAAGAAACGATAAAGTACTATAAATCATATCTTCCTCAATTTATTGGAACAAGAAGTATTACGTTGGGTGTTACGTTAAAATTTATACTTAAAGCTGTAATATTATTAAGGAAAAATCCTGACTTTTTGAATTCTACTTCTCAGAATATTGAAGAGATTTTTGAAATATATGAACAAAAAATTTTAGATTACATCGCTCCCGCAAATCACAGTCAGTTCATTCAGTTATTTACGGAACTAAAAACTGAATCAATAAGAAGATAGTGTCCAAATTATATTTTGGACATTTTTTGTTGACAAATCTTTTTAACTTTGTTATAACTAATATGTCCTATTATTGCAACGGACAAAAAACAAAAAGGAGAACGCTATGAATACTACTGACCAAGAAGCTTTAGATTACTTCTATGAAGAATTGGATAGTTATTATGATGAGGACGAACAAGGAGAAATATTTGACGGATTAGACGACTAGCAGGAGGAGTTCCTCCTCTTGCTAATTTTTTTGGAGGACAGTTTTATGACACAACTTACAGTTTCTACTTGGAATATCAATCAACGTTCAGGACTTGGCAGACAAATTCCTGAAATGGTTGTAACCGAACTAAGACAATTAAACGCAGATATTATTTGTCTAACAGAGTATGTTAAGACAGAGACCCATAATTTATTCTGTGCTAGATTGCAGGATATTGGCTATGAAATTTTTGAAGATAACCGTTCTCTTGAATTCGGAAACGAAATCTTAGTAGCTATCAAAAGTTCCTTAATTTCTGATAGTAAATTCACTACCATTGATAATGATGATAGTAATCCAAACTTTTTGCGAGTTACAGTAAATATATTTGGTAAGGAGTTAAATATTATAGGTACTCGTATAAAAACTGGTGGAAAAGATATCATTGAAGATTTTAAAGAGCGCAAAATACAACTAGATAATCTAATTTCAAATTTGCCTGCAAGTCATGAAAATACTATTATTCTAGGTGACTTTAATAATGGCTTCTTCAAACAAAATGATGATGTTCATTCTTACCAGGGAAAAGCTAGGGAATTTTACTCTTATCCATTACTTGTCAAGGAAATGAGCCAATTAGGTTTAACTGCATATACTCCATCAGATGTAAACTCTTGGAAGTATTGTAAATTAGACCATATTTTTGCAAATGTCCCAATATCAAATGAAAATTATTCCTGGAAATTCTTAAAAAATCCTGATTATCAAAATAAAGTCGGATATCCTGACCACGCAATCCTAACTGCAACTATTTCACTTTAATAATAGTAGAGAGGAGATTTTATGATTAGACTGAAACATATAGCAGATTTAACAAGAAATTACATTATTTCAAGTCGGCGATTAAGAGTATTCCAATGGTTGATACTAGGACTGACGGTCTGTACTCTATTTACTATTATCGTAAATATTAGGGCACCTGCTTTTCTTCAAATCCCATTCTTCTTACTAAGTGGTTTTGTTATATATAAAATCCACCTTAAATTAAAACATTTCAGATATAACCTGGATTTTTATTTAATAATTAGAGAAAGTTTATTGTATGTGCTATATACTAACCGACTTTATACTGCTCAAAAAGATAGTACAGGGCATGAAAAAATTATTAGAAGTGCAACCTTAGAATATGAGCTAGATAGGCAAAAGGGTCACGTACTTATCAAAGCTCTGATTACAGGCGATGAATTTAGCAAAAAAGTACAGTCACTTGATGATGTCCTTGCTGGAGTTCTCGAACTTGAATTAGACGAGAAAATTATCCGTCCTAGTTTTGTAGAGTACCACTTTTACTACAAAAAACCAGAAAGATTAATTATACAATCTCACAGCAAAAAACAAATGATTAACAACCATAATATTGATTTAGGATACGGAATAATCTATGACCCTGTAAAATGCCCTCACATTTTGGTTTCAGGAGGTACAGGAAGTGGAAAGTCAGTTTTTATTACTTTCTTGATTTTAGAACTTCTCAAGCGACAATCAACTGTCTACATAGCAGACCCAAAAAACTCTGACCTGGGTAGCTTGTCACATTACTTTGGAGAAAAATATGTAGCAACCACTCCTAATAATATCGCTCGTATTGTCCGTTTAGTAGTCGAAGAAATGCAGGAACGATATCAATATATGCGTGATAACTTTCTATACGGCTCAAACTTTGCAGACCATGGCTTTAAACCTCTATGGCTGATTTTTGATGAAATGGGGGCATTTCAAGCATCAGGGACAGATAAAAAATCAAGAGAAATTATTGCCGAAGTTATGGACGGAATTAAACAAATTATTTTACTCGGAAGGCAATCAGGTATATTTATCCTTGTAGCAGCCCAACAAATGAGAGCCGAAACCTTAAATACTGACCTTAGAGATAACTTGGGATTGAGAATCGCTCTTGGTGCCAATTCTAATGAAGGTTATAGAATGGTCTTTGGCTCTGCTACTCCTGACAATTTGAAACCTATTGAAGTAAAGGGAGCTGGCTATCTTTATATGCAGGGGTCAGGCAGGGAAAACGCTCAATACTGGGAAAGCCCCTACTTAGATACCAAACAATTTAATTTTATAAGTGAACTACAATTATATTTAGAGGAAACCAACTAATTGCAATCGATATTTTTACTGAAATTCGTAAGATTTTCAGTAGAAATATCGGTTCCTCATCGCTCAGCGATGATAAGAAAGGAAACTATTATGAAACTAAATGATTTTTTGAAACCTGAGCTCCTTGGTAATCGCTTCTTTGCCGTAAAAGGATATACTGAAGTCTTAGACAGAGAAACAAATAAACCAATAGCTTTACGGCTCAATGTATCAATTCAAGATGAAACCTCAGATTTCTTTATGGAAATGATTCAAGTCAAAGTCAACACTTTAACCCCTACTGCTTCTGTTCAAGAAATGGCAAACAACAAGACTTGTCCTGTTGCGCTTAAAGATTTGAACGTTGGACAATTCAATGGCAATCTTTGGTTTGCTTGCTCTGATGTCTTACCTGTAACAAAATAGTTATGTTAAAATATAACAAAAACATATAAAGGAGTTTTACAATGCAAATTTTCACTTATAACGATTTTCTAAAAGACAAAGGAATCATAACTTTTGAACAGGCTGAAAAAATTTATGAGGATTTAATCAGCTCGGTAAATATTCATGATTCAGAATTCCTTGAATACTGGCAAAGACTAATTGAGCTATGTGCTCAATATGCCGAGGCACGTGGTAAGTTCTTAACTATACCATTAGCCGAGAAGGATTCTGCTAATAAATCAAGGACGCGGATTCATGATTCAATTATTATTCAACTCAAAATTATTAAACGATACGCTGAAAAAATTGGAAATGATACCTCTTGGTTTGATAAGTTTCATGACGATAGAAAACGAATGGGGGATTTTGCTAATTACTTAAATTATGTCTACGCAGTAAATGCAAGATAGGAGAAACCAATGATTGAAGATGTCAACTATTATTCTCAACCTCCTGGAAAATATTCCGATTCAGAATTACAAGCAATAAAAGATTTATTAGAAGTAATGATATTTTTTATTGATGATACTCCTCATACTAATAATAAACGAATTTGGTTTGAGCCACTCAAATATTGGGAAAATACAAATTATATAAGGTTCTCACACCAAATTGACTTTCATTCTTTACATCGTATCGCTGAAGAAGATTTAAGTTGGGAAGGTGGATATAAGTTCACACCACAACAAATTGAAGATATATTAAAGTGGATGCAAACTCAAGAATGGATAAGAAATGAGTAAGAAACCATTATAGTAGGAGGTTTTGTCAAAAATTTTTGCCATGTCCGATATTCATGGACATTATGATGAATTTGTTGAAACCTTTCAAAGGAGGATTTATATGATATAACAACCAATATATTTTGGTTTTAGATTATATAGATGGCAGTTCACATTCATTAATTGCTAATTACTTATATTATGATTATGCAGTAAATGCAAGATAGGAGGTCAAATGAAAACATTACTAGTCGGAGATTTACATCTGAAATCTCAACTAATTTTGCCAATAGTTGACAATGTTATCAAAGATAATAATGTCAAAAGAGTTATTTTCCTCGGAGATTATGTTGACTTTCCTGGTCAAACAAATAATATAAATCTCTATGCACATGACCTCACATTTTTATTTAGTTGGAAAAAGAATATGGAAGCCAATGGTTTGGAGGTTATCAATATCATCGGTAACCACGACGCAGATTATCTTATTAATTTCGTAAGCCAGTATTCTGTCGAAAATATAGAAGTGTTTTTTGCTGTTAAAGAACAATTAAAGGAACTAGGATTACAAGTAGCATATCAATTGAACGATTTTCTTATCAGTCACGCAGGATATACCACTCTTTTCAACCCTGAACCTTGGCACTTTGAAAAAATCACCTCAAGACATCTTCACAAACTAAAAGAATTGGCTGATAGCATTGGAACAAAACGAGGAGGACTATTTGAAACTGGTTCTCCTCTGTGGGCAGATTTAAGCGAGCTAAAAGAAAAAACAAACTTAAAATATCCCAAACAGATTGTAGGTCATACTCCCCAAAAAAATATTGATACTTCTAATAATATCATTGGAATTGATACATTTTCATTATACCTTAATAACCACCATGAATATCAAGTTATCGGAAATGGTGATTTGATTATCCATGATGATAAGCACAATGAATTAACAGTCATCTCAACAAATTGGGGAAATCTAGAAACATACGAAACATTAAAAAAGTTAATTCAATAGGAATTTTTTATGTCTAAAATTTATGCCATGTCCGATATTCATGGACATTATGATGAATTTATTGAAAGCCTATCAAAAGTGGATTTATCTGATACGAACAATCGACTTATATTGCTTGGCGATTATATAGATGGCGGTTCACAATCTTTTCAAGTTATCTCAAAAATCATCGAACTAGAAAAGAAGTTTCCTGACCAGGTTATCACTTTATTAGGAAATCATGAAGAATATTTTTCTGAGTGGCTATTTGAGGAAGACGGAACTTCTAAATACACTTCCTATGATACTATAATTAGTTTCATTGGTCAGAATAAGCGAAAAAATATCGTTGATACAGTTGTATCAGATTTTTCTATATCTGATGAAGAATGCCTAGTTCAAATTAACAAGAAAATAAGAGACTGTGTTACTTCTGAATATCCTGCAATAGTAGATTGGTTTAGAAATAAATATTTTAATTCAGAACGTTTTTATGAGACTGATAATCAAATATTTGTCCATGCTGGAGTTGATGAAGAGTTCGGAGAAAATTGGAAATTGTATTCTAATCCTGATATTTTTACTAACAAATTTCCAGCAAGTATCGGATATTTTTATAAGGATATTATTTCAGGACACATTGCTTCTTCAGAGGTCGCAAATGACCCAAGCTATCTTGGGAAAATCTACTATGACCAAAAAAGTCATTATTTTATTGATGGTTGTGTTGGCAAAAGTCATATCATACCCGTTCTTTGTTATAATACCGTCACTCAATCATATGACTACTAGGAGGGTTACCTATGCAATATTTTATTGCTGACACTCATACGTAACTACTTCTAATCATGTACCTAGGCAAAACTGCCGACTGTAGGTCGGCAAGCTGGAAGCGTGTTTAGCGGAGCGGTGCTTAGGATCACATGATAGAAGTAGGGAGGAGCTTTGCTCCTCCTAGTTTATTTATTATATAGACAATCTTTTGGCGAAAGCCAATCAAAAAGGAACTATTTTTTATGACCTCATATAATAAAAAAATAGTCCGCACTTCTTCCTATATTGAAATTTGGGAATATGATAAGCCAATATTTTCAAAAGGAAAATCAATTACAGATACTAATACTGAAAACAAGGAAAAATCAAAACGCAGAACATTTGACGAACTAACACCAGAAGAACAAGAACAACGTCTTGAACGCATGAAAAAAACTCGCTTAGAAGCAAAGTGGAGCTTACTCCGCCTAGTCGATTGTAACTTTGATGATACGACTTCTTTTCTTACCTTGACCACTAAAGAAAATATCAGCGAGAGAAACGAATTCAAAGACTTACTCAAAACATTTATCAAACGCTTTAACTATCACATATTTAAAACTAAGAAAAGCCAATTAAGATATATAGCAGTATTAGAAAAGCAAAAACGTGGAGCATGGCATGCTCATATTCTACTTTTCAGCGTTCCCTATATTCCACATAAGAAACTATTAGAGCTTTGGGGACACGGAGCAGTACGGATAAATAAAGTTGATGTTGATAGCAAAGAAAATCGTGGCCGATATGTTACTAAGTATTTTGAAAAAGGAATTGGACAAGAATTGTTGGAAAATTTCGGTAAACAAGCCTATTTATCATCACGTAATTTGAAAAAGCCTGATGAAGATAAGTTTTACACCTATGAAGTTTTCAACTATGATAGTTCAGTCGTACTATATGAAACGGAATACACTAGCAAAGTTTATAAAGACGGTCAGTATTTCGATAATCTTGTAAAGTATAAGAAAATAAAATTAGATGATTAAAGGAGTAAGTCACATGATAGCAACTATAAATAAAAATGACCTTGTTGCCCTTGGTTTCTCTGAAGGAACTTCTAAACGTATCATCAGACAGGGGAAAGAGCTTCTAATAGCAAGAGGATTTAGAGTATATCAAAATAAGCGTATTGGAACTATCCCTGCTTCTATCGCTACTGAATTACTTGGTTTTGATGTTCAAAATAGCTCTCTTTCTAGGGGGTAATATATGGCAATTAGAAAAGATAAAGACGGCGGTTGGATAGTTGATATTAGCAATGGCTTTGACCCAATAACACTAAAACAACGTAGAGTAGTTAGAAAGGGCTACAAGACCAAAAAAGAAGCTACCGAAGCAGAACACTACCTAAGAAGTGTAGAGCTAAAAGAACGCTTCTATGGGGCTAAAATAACTGTTTCTATGCTCTATGAACTGCTAAAAGAAGAAGATAGCATAAATTGTCGCAAGATTAGCTATATCAATACTCAAGATAATAACTACAACAGACATATTAAAGATTATTTTTCAAAGGTTGATAATGTTGGAAAATTGACATATGAGGACATATATCAGTTTAGGGAATATCTTAAACAGAAAGTAGCTCAAAATTCAAATAAACCGTTAAGTACAAATACTATCAATAAAATAATGATATTACTCAAAAAAATCTTTGACGTAGGCTTGCGAAAAGGTTATTACGCTACAAATCCTGTAAAACTACTAAAAAAATTACCAATTGAAAAAACAAAAATGCAGTTTTGGACAGTTGAAGAATTTCAGCAGTTTCTAACGCTGTTTGAGCCTGAAGAATACAATATCAAACTACTATTTACCGTTTTGTTCTTTACAGGGTTAAGACTTGGAGAAGCACTAGCACTAACATGGCAAGACATCGACTTCTCAAGCAATACAATTCATATCACAAAATCTATCTATGTCAATAAAGGAATTAGCCACATTAGCACAACAAAGACTAAAGCAGGAACTAGGAGGATTATTATAAATAAAAAATTAAGCCAAGAACTACAGCATTGGCAACAGCAACAAAAACACCTGTTGGAACAATTTACAAGCGACAGTTTAACCCTCCAAGTGTTTCAAAGTAACCCTCTCACAATTACGAAAAATGCTATTGAGAAGCAATACAAGAAAATCCTTGAACGCGATGACACACTAAAAAAGATACGCATACACGATTTTAGGCACTCACACGCTTCCCTGCTGATTAACCAGGGGGAAGATTATCTAGTTGTAAAAGAAAGGCTAGGACATGCTTCTATAATGACTACAATTGACACCTATTCTCACCTCTATCCAAGTAAGCAGAAGGAATTGGCAGAAAAACTTGATGAACTAATATAAAAAGGATACCTCATAAGTATCCTTTTTGCTTATTCAATAAAATGCGGGACAAGAGGGTTCGTCAGGCTTACGAAGTATATGCTCAAGTCATTTTTGAAATCAACACAATGGAAGTAAATGCTATCATCTTCATTTGACAGTTCTATTAAAAAGGGAAGAACACCATAAAGACTTATAATGTTACGCAAATAGCACAATGAAGAAAACAACATAATTTCATCAGCTTCCATTGCTCCTAAAACCTGACCACTACTTAGCAGGTAATCCGCCCAAGCAATGCTATCAAATGTAGTATCTTCTTTGATAAATTGAGCTACAGATTTTGGAATATCACTATCAATTTGTGATAGCCCATTCAGAATTGTAGTATTGGCAAGTTTCTGGAAACATAGATTTCGAATTTTTCCGTGACTTATTAATATTTCGGCTCTTCGCTTGAAAGTCGCATGTCTATAACAACATCCAGTCAATGACTTAAGATATTCATTAATAGTTATATTACCTAAAGCAGAGTAGGTTGTGTTGAAAAAATCATTTTTTGAAAGCGGTAACTTGAAATGTTCTACCTCAAAATCATATTCTGGCTTCCAGTCATTAACAACAGCGTCACAAATTTCCTTAGCATTTATTGTTAGCATAGCACACCTCTTTCTACATCCTCTATATTTTACGATGTTTCAATTTATGTCCGCGGACTAAATATATATACATTATACTCTGGATTAAATTTTCTGTCAAGAGCTTTTTACTCTTTGAAAATCAAAAATCAGACCTTGTTGACTTGATTTGATGAGTGTCAAGCTCTAGCGGACCTTGACAGCCTGTTCCCTTGAAATACAAAAAGGGACAGAGTTCGTTCTGCATCAGAGAGAAACGCACTACGTTTGCCTGTTTCCAACCTCTAAAGGTTCTCCCAACCTTTGGAGCAAGTCTGATTTTGATTTTCATTGAGTATTAGTAATTTTTAGTAACTCAAACAAGAGAAATTACCAGCACAAAACAAAAAGACAAGGCTTAGAAACCTTGTCTATATAACTATACCGGCGGCCGGGGTCGAACCGGCACGTCCTTGCGGACACTGGATTTTGAGTCCAGCGCGTCTGCCAATTCCGCCACGCCGGCATATAGTTAAACTGGGGTAGCTGGATTCGAACCAACGCATGAGGGAGTCAAAGTCCCTTGCCTTACCGCTTGGCGATACCCCAATATTAAAATAGGCGAGTGAGGGGAATCGAACCCCCGAATGTCAGAGCCACAATCTGATGTGTTAACCACTTCACCACACCCGCCATATAACACGGGCAGTAGGAATTGAACCCACACTGAAGGTTTTGGAGACCTTAGTTCTACCTTTAAACTATGCCCGTAAAGGTATGGAGAGAGAGGGATTCGAACCCCCGAACCCGAAGGAGCGGATTTACAGTCCGCCGCGTTTAGCCTCTTCGCTATCTCTCCGAAATACAATATTAAATTAATGGCGCGAGACGGAATCGAACCGCCGACACATGGAGCTTCAATCCATTGCTCTACCAACTGAGCTACCGAGCCAAATTCTTAAAGAAATTGCGGGAGCAGGATTTGAACCTACGACCTTCGGGTTATGAGCCCGACGAGCTACCTAGCTGCTCCATCCCGCGATATTAGTAAGGAGGATGTGGGATTCGAACCCACGCACGCTTTTACACGCCTGACGGTTTTCAAGACCGTTCCCTTCAGCCGGACTTGGGTAATCCTCCAAATATAGTCCGTACGGGATTCGAA
This sequence comes from Streptococcus suis, assembly GCF_029616525.1. Lineage (GTDB taxonomy): Bacteria > Bacillota > Bacilli > Lactobacillales > Streptococcaceae > Streptococcus > Streptococcus suis_AF. Next base: position 60,201 of record NZ_JANFME010000013.1, read on the forward strand.
CCCGTGTTACCGCCGTGAAAAGGCGGTGTCTTAACCCCTTGACCAACGGACCATATAATGGGCACGAGTGGAATCGAACCACCGACCTCACGCTTATCAGGCGTGCGCTCTAACCATCTGAGCTACGCGCCCAAACCAAGTTTGGGTATGAACTATGTTCAAAGCGGGTGACGAGAATCGAACTCGCGACAACAGCTTGGAAGGCTGTAGTTTTACCACTAAACTACACCCGCTTATATGGGAGTTAACGGGATCGAACCGCTGACCCTCTGCTTGTAAGGCAGATGCTCTCCCAGCTGAGCTAAACTCCCAAATTGCTAAGCGACTACCGTATCTAACAGGG
>NZ_JANFME010000014.1:0-48946 GCF_029616525.1 Streptococcus suis
TTTGGTTGAACACTTTTCATTATAGGTCATATGGGACTTTTTTCTATACTCAAAAAGGCTCCATAATTTCCATGGTGGATTTACCCACTACAGAAATTATAGAGCCATAATTGTTAGGTGTTTTTCTGTTTTAATGGTCTTGGAATTTTTAGGATAATTTAGTATACTACTATCAGAATTATATTCATGGAGTGGATTGCAGTATGTTTGGATATTTTAAGAAAAATTGGTATGTTATCTTGTTGCTGGTTGGTCTTATTTTTATATCGGGTCCAATATTCTCTCTTTTTTTAACTTATATTCAACAAGCTCTAAATAGTAGCTTGGGCGACTGGCTTAGTTTTTATGGTGCAATCATTGGTATTGGTATTTCATTTTTTGTCTTCCATTTTCAATTATTTATTGACAAAGAGAAATTTAGAATCAGTCAGAGACCAGAGATGTTTTTAGATTATAGCTATCAAGTTGTGAAAGCTTCTAGCTATGTTTATTATCATGATAAATATTGGTATGGGTTGATTCAAAGTAATAAGAATACCAAAAAATTAGCAGTAAATTCATTTCAAAATTCGTATGGTGTGGATAATAAACGAGATAAGGCACTTTCTGTTGAGATTGTAAATAATCAACCTTTGTTTAATCTTCAAATTCAGTTTGGGGATTCTTCAGATTACGCTATCATTCCTAAATTGTCAGAAGGACAAAAAATTTATATTGTTTCAAAAAAGCATCAAGAGGCAATTTTTAATTATCTATTATTCAATATTCCTGATTTCGACCATATTCCTTCAGAATTAACAATTTATTATACAACTCTTTCAGGGGAGAAAATCAAGAGAATGTATCGTATAGACGAGAAGGGGCAGGTGAGTATGGTAAAAGAACAATCTATTGCTAGTTATTCTCCTCCCTCTAACTTGAATTATGTGTGTGATTATTTTATCAAGTAGTAGCTCACCTCGTGTGAGCTTTTTCCATTCCCGAACGTTACCCTGCTTTTTCTATCAAAATCCGTCCATTTTTGCTATACTGTTTATATAAAATCCGTTTTTGAGGTGTGAAAAAATGAAACTTTTGGTTGTCGGGTCTGGTGGTCGTGAACACGCTATTGCAAAGAAATTGTTAGAGTCTGATCAGGTAGAACAGGTCTTTGTAGCTCCTGGAAATGACGGAATGACTTTAGATGGTATCGAGTTAGTAAACATCGGAATTTCCGAACATTCTGCTCTCATCAATTTTGCCAAGGAAAATGATATTGCTTGGACTTTTGTGGGTCCAGACGATGCTCTGGCAGCAGGTATCGTTGATGATTTTGAACAGGCGGGACTAAAGGCTTTTGGCCCAAGTAGACTAGCCGCGGAGCTAGAGTGGTCAAAAGACTTTGCCAAACAAATCATGGTCAAATACGGCATTCCAACAGCAGCCTTTAGCACATTTTCCAACTTCGAAGAAGCCAAAGCCTACATCGAAGAGCAGGGGGCTCCCATCGTGGTCAAGGCGGACGGCTTGGCACTGGGCAAGGGTGTTGTCGTGGCGGAAACCGTCGAGCAGGCGGTCGAAGCAGCACGGGAGATGCTCTTGGATAACAGGTTCGGCGACTCAGGTGCCCGCGTGGTCATCGAGGAGTTCTTGGCGGGCGAGGAGTTTTCCCTCTTTGCTCTGGTCAACGGTGATCAGTTCTATATCCTGCCGACAGCCCAGGACCACAAGCGTGCCTTTGACGGCGACCAAGGTCCCAACACGGGCGGTATGGGGGCTTACGCTCCTGTTCCCCACCTACCTCAAAGCGTGGTGGATACAGCGGTTGACACCATTGTCAAGCCCATTCTGGACGGCATGATTGCGGAAGGGCGGTCTTATCTGGGCGTGCTCTATGCTGGCTTGATTCTGACCGACCAAGGTCCCAAGGTCATCGAGTTCAACGCCCGTTTTGGCGACCCAGAAACCCAGATTATCCTTCCTCGCCTGACCTCTGACTTTGCTCAGAACATCGACGATATCCTCCATAAACGCCCGACACAGCTGACTTGGCTGGATAGTGGCGTGACGCTGGGCGTAGTCGTGGCATCAAATGGCTATCCTTTGGACTACGAAAAAGGTGTAGAGTTGCCAGCGAAGACCGAGGGTGACATCACGACCTATTATGCAGGGGCGCGTTTTGCGGAAAATAGCAGAGCACTGCTCTCAAACGGCGGTCGTGTTTACATGCTAGTCACCACAGCAGACACCGTCCAAGACGCCCAGGAAAAAATTTACTTGAACCTGAAAAATCAAGATACGACAGGCCTCTTTTATCGGACAGATATTGGAAGTAAGGCAGTAAAATAAGGGATACAGAAAAGGAAAGACAAGTATGAACATTCCAATTTCCATCATCATGGGCTCTAGTTCTGACTGGAAAACCATGAAAAAAGCAGCCGATGTGCTGGACAAATTTGGCGTAGCCTATGAAAAGAAAGTGGTCTCTGCCCATCGCACGCCAGACCTCATGTTCCGTCATGCCGAGGAAGCGCGTGATCGTGGTATTAAGGTCATCATTGCAGGAGCGGGTGGTGCGGCTCATTTGCCAGGTATGGTGGCAGCTAAGACGACCCTGCCTGTCATCGGTGTTCCAGTCCAATCCCGTGCCCTCAGTGGTGTGGATTCGCTCTATTCAATCGTGCAGATGCCGGGCGGCGTGCCCGTTGCGACTATGGCAATCGGTGAAGCAGGTGCCACCAATGCAGCTCTGACAGCTCTTCGCATTCTCTCCATTGAAGACCCAACCATTGCAGCTCAGCTGGCAGACTTTGCTAAGGAACAGGAAAAAATTGCGGAGGCGATGACAGATGACCTCATCTAAGACAATCGGAATTATCGGCGGCGGTCAGCTGGGGCAGATGATAGCCATTTCTGCTATTTACATGGGCCACAAGGTCATTACGCTGGATCCAGCTGCGGACTGCCCAGCCTCCAAGGTCAGCGAGGTTATCGTCGCTCCCTATCACGATGTGGCGGCCCTCAAACAGCTGGCGGAGCGGTGTCATGTCCTGACCTACGAGTTTGAAAATGTCGATGCCGACGGACTGGACGCGGTCATCAAGGACGGCCAGCTCCCTCAAGGGACAGACCTCCTTCGCATTTCCCAGAACCGTATTTTTGAGAAGGATTTCTTGGCAAAAAAAGCTGGCGTGCAAGTCGCCCCCTACAAAGTCGTCACCTCTAGCCTAGACCTAGAGGGACAGGACCTCAGCAAAAACTATGTCTTAAAGACAGCGACTGGGGGCTATGATGGACATGGCCAGAAGGTCATTCGAGAAGCGGCGGACTTGGTAGAGGCCAGTCAACTAGCCAACTCTGCCGAGTGTGTTTTGGAAGAGTTTGTGAATTTCGACCTGGAAATCTCCGTCCTTGTGTCTGGCAATGGCTCCGACTACACCGTCTTTCCTGTGCAGGAAAATATCCACCGCAATAATATTCTTTACAAGACCATCGTGCCTGCCCGTATTTCAGATGAACTAGCTGAAAAAGCCAAAACCATGGCCCTGCAAATCGCAGAAAAGCTCCATTTGGCAGGCACCCTCTGCGTTGAAATGTTTGTGGCAGGTCAGGACATTCTGGTTAACGAAATTGCCCCTCGTCCTCATAATTCTGGGCACTATTCGATTGAGGCCTGCGATTTTTCGCAGTTTGACACCCATATCCGAGGCATTCTCGGACAGCCTCTGCCCCCTATTCGCTTACTTTCTCCAGCTGTCATGGTCAACATCCTTGGACAAGACATGGAAGCAGTCCAAACCTTTCTTCAAGAAAATCCTACCTCCCATCCCCATTTTTATGGTAAACTAGAAGCAAAGCACAATCGCAAAATGGGACACGTGACGGTGTTGGGGGAGGAGGCTGAAGTGGAGTATTAAGTTGGGGGTGAATTACTAATTGAGTAGTATTGACTTAAAAAAGGGAAAATCTTTTAGAAAATCTGTCATAAAGGTAATAAAATCAAATCAAAAAGTTTACTTACAAAAGGCGAATTTAACTGAGGAACAAAAAAGCTACTTCGAACGCCAATTTAAAAAAATGAATAGATATTTGAATAGTTTGTTGAGGAAAGAGCTTCTCTCCATAAATCAGACTAAAAATTTTATAAAAGTTAATAGACAAATCCAACGTATATCAGGGTATTGTCAAACCAATAAATTATTCAGGTACAACTTTTATGAGGAGAAAATTGTCCTAAATAACATATTAATTTCTATTTATGAGATTAACTTAGAATCGAACTATGACAAAAAGTGTGCTTCTTATGGAGAAAGTTTGTTGAATTGTTATTTAGATACCTTGATAACACTATTTGACCGTCATTCAGAAAAGGATATAACAAAAAATTTTCCTTTTCTAAATTATCCTCCGAGTGGCGAGAATTTAGAATTAGATGTTAACTTTGAAAATTTAAAATTAGCGTTTGAGTTTCAAGGAGAATATCATTATGTTGATAGCAGAATTCAAAAGAAAGATAAATTTAAGCTAAGCGCAATGAATAGAGAAAGAAGAATATTGATTCCAGTAAACGTTAGTCAATTACAAACTGACGAAATTGTGGATTTAATATTAAATGCTATTATTAACAGTGACAACATTAAAGAAGTTATTTACTATCAAAAAGAAATTCAAAAATTTTCTAGAGCTAGTCGTAATCGTTTTTTAAGGCTATTAAATAATTTTTCAATATCTTTGGAATTATATCGTGATTCATTTAAGTATTTAGATTATAGAGCAAGTTTTTATATATCAAAATTACAAAAAAGTAATAAAAATATTTCTGCTACAACTCCTGCACCACAGATGATAAGTAGTGATGAACAAGTTTCCTTCGAGTCCTTACAACGTCTTCAAAAAATATTGTTCAAGTTGTAATGAAAATGGAGATAAAGAGGGGAACGGAGTTTTATTTATTGATAGTAGTAAGATAGTTATAAGTAATGATTTTTATTGGTACGGGAGACTTATAGTTTGGAAAATATTTATAAATTTTGTGGAAGATTATTATAAAAACAAGTTTTTACAAGATGAAACTATGATGAACAATTTAATATTTAAATATACAAGGAGCAAATATGCTAAATCGTTATTCCCGCCCAGAGATGGCGGCTATTTGGAGTGAAGAGAACAAGTACAAGGCTTGGTTGGAGGTGGAAATTCTCGCTGATGAGGCTTGGGCTGAGTTGGGTGAGATTCCCAAAGAAGATGTGGCTTTGATTCGTGAGAAGGCGACTTTTGACATCGACCGCATTTTAGAGATTGAAGAGGAGACCCGTCACGATGTGGTGGCTTTCACGCGTGCGGTTTCGGAAAGTCTTGGTGAGGAACGCAAGTGGGTCCACTATGGTCTGACTTCGACCGACGTGGTAGATACGGCTTACGGCTACCTCTATAAGCAGGCCAACGACATTATCCGTCGTGACCTTGAGAACTTTACCAATATCATCGCCGACAAGGCGCGTGAGCACAAGTACACCATTATGATGGGGCGGACTCACGGTGTTCATGCGGAGCCAACGACCTTCGGTCTTAAGTTGGCGACTTGGTATAGCGAAATGAAACGCAACATGGAGCGTTTTGATGTGGCGGCTAAGGGTGTTGAAGCTGGTAAAATTTCAGGTGCGGTTGGTAACTTTGCCAACATTCCACCATTTGTGGAAGAGTATGTTTGTGGCAAATTGGGTATTCGTCCGCAGGAAATTTCAACTCAGGTCCTTCCTCGTGACCTCCACGCAGAATATTTCTCAGCCCTAGCCTTGATCGCAACGTCTATCGAGCGTATGGCGACAGAAATCCGTGGACTACAAAAATCTGAGCAACGCGAAGTAGAAGAGTATTTCGCCAAAGGCCAAAAGGGCAGCTCTGCTATGCCCCATAAACGCAACCCTATCGGCTCTGAAAACATGACCGGTCTGGCTCGTGTGGTGCGTGGTCACTTGGTGACGGCTTTTGAGAATGTGGCTCTCTGGCACGAACGCGATATTTCCCACTCGTCAGCGGAGCGGATTATCACGCCGGATACGACTATCCTCATCAACTATATGCTCAACCGTTTTGGTAATATCGTCAAGAACTTGACGGTCTTCCCTGAAAATATGAAACGCAATATGGAGTCGACTTTTGGCCTGATTTACAGTCAGCGTGTCATGCTTAGTTTGATTGAAAAAGGTATGACCCGTGAGGAAGCCTATGACTTGGTGCAACCAAAAACTGCGCAGTCATGGGATAATCAAGTGGACTTCAAGCCCCTTCTCGAAGCGGATGAGCGTGTGACTGCCAAACTCAGCCAGGAAGAAATCGATGAACTCTTCAACCCCGACTACTATGCTAAGCGGGTGGATGACATCTTTGCTCGACTTGGATTATAAAAAATCAAAATTCTTTGGATTTTCCAGAGAATTTTTTTATTTATTTGCGAATAAATAGGTGAAGGGGAAAACAAGCTCACAACTTATTCAAAAAAAGTATCGTCATTTGGTTTTTCTTTTATTACTTCGTTAACTCGCCTTGCCTAACTCTAGTTATGCTTGCGGCTCGTTGCCTAGTACTAAAAGTAAACTAAAAGACTATAAAAAATTTTTTCAAAAAATGCAGACGATTTGCGAATAAGTAAGTGAGAGGGAAAATTCCCCTCAAGGAGATACACACTTGAAAAAATAAATCATTTTCCAAATGATTTACGAATAAACAAGTGTAGGAAAAATGAAAGGAGAAGAAGGATGATTATAGCACCAGCGTTATGGATTTTATCATGGTGGAAAAAATAAGTTTGTTTTAATTTAGGGGAGTAGAGATGATAACAGTTCAACATATCCATAAACAGTTTGGAGACAAGGTTGCCTTAGACAACATTAGCTTTGATATTCAAGAAGGACAAATCTTTGGATTCTTGGGTCCCTCTGGCTCGGGAAAGACAACCATGATTAAGATTATTACCGGGCAGCTACCAGCAGATAGCGGAAAATCTTATCTACTAGGTAAAGAATCGACCCTATTGTCACCAGAGGACTTTGAAGCAATGGGCTTGGTCAGTGATTCAAGTGGCTTCTTCGAGAAGATGACTTTGGAAAATAATTTGTTGTTCTATGCAAAATTCTTTGGTGTCAGTCCGAAAGAAGTAGAGGTTATTTTACAAAAAGTAGGATTACTGGATAGCAAAAAAACAATTGCAGAAAAACTATCTACAGGTATGAAACAGCGAATGTTGCTTGCCAGAGCCCTGATCAATTCACCAAAAGTATTGTTTCTTGATGAGCCGACAAGTGGTTTGGATCCAACAACTTCAAAACGGATTCATGAACTATTATTGGAGCTAAAAGGTAAGGGGACGACGATCTTCTTGACCACGCATGATATGGCAGAAGCGACATTCTTATGTGATCAATTGGTTCTATTGAATCAAGGAAATTTGGTTGAAAAGGGAAGTCCGCAGGATTTAATTCATAAGTACAATGTCACTAAAAAAGTGAGGGTTACTTTTGAGGATGGTAGTGATACTGAGCTGTTGTTTAGTGAGTTGACACCTGAGAAGTTAGCTCAGGCAACCACTATTCACTCTTGTGAGCCGACTTTGGAAGACATTTTTATTCAACAGACAGGAGCAACCTTAAATGTATAAACGATTTTTAGCCTTGCTTTGGCTTCGCACACAAGTCTTGGTGACCAATAAAAACATCCTATTGCCAGTATTGATGCCTTACTTCATGTTATTGCTGTTTAAGTTTGTCATGAAAACAGATGATACCAAGGCAATGGATTTGATGGGAATTTGTTTTTCAATGGCTATTGGTATGTCAGTAGGAAGTCCTATATCTGCAATGATTTCTGAAGAAAAGGAAAAGAATAATCTGTCTACCTTGTTACTGACAGGTGTTCGCCCAAGTGAATATGTACTGTCTATTTTGTGTTACCCTGTTGTCATTAGCTTTGTCAATCTTATTCTATTTCCAGCTATTACACAGGCCGATGTATCAGGATACATGCTTAGCTACTCAGTCATCATGCTCTTGACATCATTGGCTTCTATTCTAATCAATCTTTTAATCGGGGCAACTTCCCAATCTCAATCCAAGTCACAGGTTACCTCGATGATTATCACAATGGCAGTATCTATGGGACCTAGCCTGTCTTTGATGAATGAGACAGTGGGGCAGATTTTGAAATATAGTTTTCTAGGAGCTTATATTGAATTTTTCAAAAATCCCTATGTTGAAATTTGGAATCAGGAACTCTATTACCTCTTGGGGTGGATTGTCCTGATTAGTTTGACCTTGATTCTCTACTTGGGAAATTGTATGAAATATTTTAGGAACTCCCTATCAGGAATAATAGAAAAAATTCAATATTCTTTATAATATGAGTAAATTAGAAAGGAGAAATTTATGGTATCAGCATTCATTATCGGTGTCGGTGTAGGAATTATTGTTTATTGTATTCAAAACTAATAGGAAATTGAAGAAAGAGTATTATATTATGAAGGAGGAGAAATATATGCTAGTAGCTGCAGTTACAGGTTTCGTTGTTGGTTATGTGGCGGCACATTATTTGAGACCATAATTGATGGTGAAATATGAGTATTAAAATTCTTTGGTTTTTCCAGAGAATTTTTCTTTTTGTTTACGAATAAATAGGTGAGGGAGTTATTGCTCATCTATCTTATTGATAAAAGGGGAAACAATATGAATATGTTTAGGTCAATTTTTAAGTCGGTGATACATCGAAGGGATGTTGCTTTGTTCTATGCTTTTGCGGGTTTGCCAATCTTAGTTCCTATATTGTCAAAATTTTTGGTGGGGGTAAAAGCTGAATATACGGATAATTTTTTAGATTTTCTAGGAGCAGCATTGGCAACACAGGATGGGATTGTGTTACCAGCATTACTGTTATCCTTGATTATTTCAGCAGTCTTTAGGGACGAGATTGATAGTGGCATTCTATTTTTATATAAAGATCTGAATAGAACCCGACTTTTTAATGCAAAAATCATTAATTTAGTAGCAATGTATACCTCTTATGTCCTTCTAACAGTGCTGACAAGTGCGATTGCTTATTTTGGCTTCTTGAATGCTTCTGGAAAAGTAGTATCGGATGATTGGAGTAATGTACAGTCCACCTTCCTATCTATTTTTGCAACAATTTCAATCAATGTTATTGGTATTCTATTGGTTGCTACGGTTTCTATCAAGGTGAAATCCTTACAGGCAGTTCTAGCAGGAGTTTTTTGGTCGCTATTTACAACAACTGCACCATTTCTGATTGGAGTTCGTTATGTCGTACCGAATGGCTATGCTAAGATGAGTCTTGATCAGCCACTGCTTGCATGGTTCTTGGTCGTAGCTATAACGACATTTTATATTGTTGCTACCTATCTCAAAGGTCGTTCGAACTTTGAAAAACTGGAATTTTAGAAATAGTTATATAAAGGAGTTACTTATGCTTAAAATCAATCATTTATCAAAACAGTTTGCAGGAAATGAATTTTACTCACTAAAAGATGTGAGTTTAGAAATCAATAAGGGGGAGATTGTTGGTCTGATTGGGAAAAACGGAGCTGGAAAATCCACGCTCATGAAACTAATGGCCAAGTCCCTAAAACCAAGTTCGGGAACCATTACTTATAAGGGTACGGATATTTTTAGCCAGGATAATTTGTTGGTAGACTTCGGGATTATGATTGATCCCGTCTTCTATCCAGAAATGACTGTTATGGACAATCTCAAGTTTTATTTGGACCTGCATGGGAAAAAAGACCTCTATCCAAATATTGAGAAGACTTTGAAATTGGTAGAATTATGGGAAGCTCGCAATCGGAAACCCAAGGGATTCTCGTTTGGTATGAAACAACGGACTGCTTTGGCGATTGCCTTGGTTGCGGAGCCCGATTTCCTTATCTTAGATGAGCCTTTTGTGGGCTTGGACCCGATTGGTGTTCAGAAATTGATTGATATCTTGAAGCAGTGGTCTAGTGAGCGACAAATTTCCATGCTGATTTCGAGTCACCAACTAGGTGAGCTGGAGGCCTTGTGCAGTCGCTATGTCTATATCGAATCGGGAGAATTGGCAGATGCTTTTGAAGGCAAATCTCATCCAAGTGTGCTCGTGCAGTTGGACAGGACTAAAAACCTAGATTCTGTAGAGGCTTTGCTCAATGACCATGTGGTGCTAGAGGGGGAAGTGCTAGAGATTTCCACTGCTACACCTACAAGTGAGCTAAATCAGATTTTTGGTTTGTTGGCTCGTCAAGAATTGATTGTGAAACTAGAAGTGAAAGAGAATCACTTGAAAGAAATCTTTACGAAAGGGTAGTGAGTATGAAGCAAATTTTTCCAGCTGTCTTTAGAACGATTTGGAAGCGAAAGGAGACGCAGATTTATCTCCTGTTCACTTTGTTTCCTTTTATCTATCTAATCACTTCATTTATTGAGGGATCGAATTTTATGCAGATTCATGCGGATGAGGGGTCGGTTAGTCTTGTTGCCTTTATGAATATGATTGTGAGCTCAGCAGATAGTTTCATTCTTCCTAGTTTGACCCTGTATTTTTTGGCTATATCTGTCTTTAGAAAAGAAGTAGATGAGCATACCATGTTTTTGTATCGGGATCTTGGACGGAAGCAGATTTTCTGGTCTAAATATCTTGGGCTACTAGCAACAATTGTTATTTTCTATGGTCTCTTCTTTGTAACCTCTGCATTTGTACATTATGTTCGGGTAATCCATCTGCCTTTTGGTAGTCCAGCTGTTTTTGAAGCTAGTTTGGCAGAGAGCTTGAGTAATGTATTTTGTATTGTCGCTTATTTGCTAAAAGATATTTTATCGATTAGTTTGGCAACTGCTCTTTGTTTGTATCTGAAAAATATCACCACAATGATCACAGGATTTTTGGTGACGATTACGATGATGATTTTAGCAGTTGTTGGCGGTCCAGTTGCGATGATTTTTCCAACTAGTTATATGCCTTTGGCGAACGAAGGTCTTACAGGAGCGGGACTTGCTTACTTAGGAGCTATCGGTGTCACAATTGTTTATGTACTCGTATTTACTAAAATTGCTGCGAAAAAATTCAAGAATTTGGAGTTCTAGTTATGAATAAAAGACTCGTCGGAGTGTTGTTGAAGTCGCTCAATAAAACGATATTCTTGTTTGGGATAGTTCTGAGTGCACTTGGGGTTGGAATGGGTTTGTTCCTGCCCCAGTTTATTGGTAGGTTGCTAGATCAAACCTATTTGAGCAATCTATTAACACGGCCAGAATTGCTGGCAGGTTTCATTCTTTTCTTTGTATCGGTCTATGCAGTACAGGCTCTATCTAATTATTTCATAGGGCGTAGTGGTAGTAATGCACTCAAACAGTTGCAACAATATATTTATGAATCCTTGTTGACTACATCTGTAAAGGACTTGGATCAGTACCAATCAGGTGATCTTGCCAGTCGTTTGACCAATGATATGTCGGTTGTTCTGAACTTCATCACCGTTATTCTTCCAAATTTCTTGATGAATGGTTTGATGGTTATGGGGTCAATTTATTTTCTGTGGACCATCAGTCCGTGGCTCACGGGTCTTAGTCTCTTCTTGCTTCCTATGTTGTCAATGGTTATGATTCCGATGAATCAGCGGTTGGAAGGTTACTACTCTGCTTATCAAGAGGGATTAGGGCAGGTTTCTAGTAGAATTAGTCATAAATTTACAACGATTCGTTTGATGAAGGCATTTCAGGGAGAAAAGTATGAACAGCGAGAGATGGGCAAGTCTTTTCAGTATCTGTCACAAACCTTTGAGAAAATGATTAGACTGTCAGCGGTCCAACATACCTTGGTTAGTAGCTTGATGACGGGATTTATTATCCTGATGTTACTTATAGCTGGGATAGAAGTAACCAAGGGAGTAATGACCATGGCTACCTTGACCACCTTTGTATTGTACATGATGCAATTGATTGATCCAGTAACAGATATTGCTGCTTCCCTAAATGAACTGACGGAGTTTCATGCAGTGTCTAAACGTTGGTAGAATTGCTGGAACTGAATAAGGAAGAACAGGAAGATACAGAATTGGTTGATGATGCTAGTATCCAGCTGGAAAATGTTCGGTTTTCCTATCATACAGATCCGGTTTTGAATGGAGTATCGGTTAGAATTCCTGAGGGAGCTCACGTGGCGATTGTTGGGCCAAGCGGAGCCGGAAAGTCAACGATTTTTTCTTTGCTGATGAAATACTATCAAGACTATCAAGGGGAGATTCGGATTGGTCAACAATGCTTAAGTGATATTTCAACCAAGGAGATGAGAAGATTGATTTCCTTCATACCACAAGACAATACGCTCTTCCATGGAACGATTAGAGAAAATCTATTGTATGGAAAGAACGAGTCTGTGTCTGAAGAGCGTATTGCTCATATTCTAAAGGAGTTGGGATTGTCTCCTTTAGTAGCTGAGTTGGAAGATGGTTTAGATACTCGGATTTCAGAAAATGGGACAGGTTTGTCGGAAGGCCAAAAACAACGGTTCAGCATTGCGAGAGCCTTATTGCTAGAACATCCGATTTATTTGCTAGATGAGGCGACAGCGAGTTTAGATACTGTCACAGAACGTGTCATTAGCAAAGCGATTGACCGGTTAACAGCTGGCAAAACAAGGCTAACCATTGCTCACCGTTTGCATACGGTGCGTGAGGCAGATGCTATTCTGGTATTGGATAAAAATGGACGAGTGGCTGACTACGGTCATCACCAGCAGTTAGTGGAGAGAAATCATCTGTATCAAGATTTCTTAAGAGGCTTACCGCAAGCCAGTTAGTGAATGGGGGTCGATGGACTGACCACTCTAAGTCAGGGTTATCTAATAATAAAATGGAAAACTGATGATTACTTGTACAATAAATAGATAGGAGAAGAGAATGAAACAAAAGACTTACACATTATCTTTGGGAGGAAATGATAGAGAGGACTCGAAAGTTTCAAAGATCGAAGAAAAATTTGAAAAATATATGGAGGGGGTAGCTGAAAAATTAATCAAAGCAGATAAAAAACGTATTGACAAATGGTTTGTTCATGTGCGAATTGAGGAGTAAAGTAGCTGTGAGCAAAAATCACAGATGTTTTTATAAATAGTGGAAAATAAATAAAATGAATTCTGTTTGTAGTTTTCCGTATGCGTGACGAGTTATACTCTATCCAAGCTAGAAATAGCAGAAATACTTTTCACCTAAAGGTGTCCCTAGCTCTAAGTCGCAAGCAACAAGAGCTAGGTATCATATAATCTCCTGAGAGCAGTCGGCAAAAGTCGGTTGTTTTCGTTGTAATCAATAGAAAAAGGTGCATATCTGCACCTTACTGTTCTTAAGAAATTATTCAACAACCCCACCTTCTACAACAAGATCATCAGCTTGAGCAGCATCACCATATACTGGTTGAAGGGTTTCTTGATAGGCTTTATGGAAGAATTCTTCTTCACCAAGTTTTTCAATTGTTTGGTTGATGAAATCAAGTAATTCGGTGTTTCCTTTTTGGACGGCAGGAGCGATAGTGTCTACATCTCCAAGCGCTTTTACACCAACCTCGAAACCTTTATTTTCCAAGGCCCATGCGAGAACTTCAGTATTGTCTGTACTTATGGCATCGCCACGTCCGTCTAAGAGAGCAGCGTAGGCTTCGCTGTATTGGTTGTATTTCTGAAGTTTGACTTCTGGATAATTCTCTTCGAAATAAAGTTCAGCTGTGGTACCCTTGCTGACGATGAGGGTTTTACCATTGAGTTGTTCTGGGTCAGTGATAACAGCAGAGCTTGGAGACACGATACCGAGGGATACTTTCATGTAAGGAAGGGCGAAGTCTACTTGTTCTTTTCGCTCATCTGTTACTGTAAAATTGGCTAGGATGATATCAACCTTGGCAGAAGTGAGATACTCCACACGGTTTGCGGCTTCGACAGGGACGTATTCTACCTCAACGCCCAATTCTTTTGCCAAGCGGTTGCCTAGATAGACGTCATATCCTTGGTATTCACCATTTGCATCCACATAGCCAAATGGTTTCTTGTCACTGAAAACACCGATTTTGACTGTTCCACTTTCTTTGATTTCTTCAAGAGTACGTGCGGTTGCCCCGCTTGTGGAACTGTTGGAACTATTTGAAGAACTGCTTGCGTTACTGCAGGCAACTAAAATAACTGCAGCCAAGACACTAAAAATAGCAAAAATAGGTTTAAAGATTTTCATAAAATTCTCCTTTTAAAAATGATTAAAGTCAAAAGTTGTTAGAAAGGCTTGAGCCCGTTGCGTTTGTGGATGTTGGAAGAAATTCTGAGCGGTATTTTCTTCGATAATTTCTCCCTTGTCCATGAAAATGATGCGGTCAGCAATGGCGCGTGCGAATTCCATTTCATGCGTCACAATCAGCATGGTCCGTCCTTCTTTTGCCAAATCATTGATGAGAACCAAGACTTCCCGAACCATTTCTGGGTCAAGAGATGCAGTGACCTCATCAAATAATATAATTTTAGGATGCATCAGGAGGGAACGAATGATAGCTACCCGTTGCTTTTGCCCGCCAGATAATTCACTGGCATAGCTGTGTTTTTTATCTTCAAGACCCACGCGTTTTAGCAAGGTCTCAGCTTCTGCTTGGACCTCTTCTTTGTTGCGTTTTAGGGCTTTGACAGGAACAAGGGTCAGATTTTCTAGGACATCCATATGGGGAAAGAGTTCATAATCTTGAAAGACCATGCCAATTTTTTGCCGAATATCTTGTAGAGAAAGTGTTCCAGACAGAATAGATTGGCCATCTAGTAAAATATCGCCATCTTGAATGCTTTCTAACTTGTTAATACAGCGTAGTAGTGTACTCTTCCCACAACCAGAAGGGCCTAAGATGACGACTACCTCTCCTTCCTTGACCGATAAGGAAAGATGATTGAGAATGGTTTGTTGACCAAAGCTTTTAGTAATATTTTGTAATTCTAAGACAGGTTGACTCACGACTTCACTCCTTCCAAATAGTTTCGAGATAGCGAGAAAATGCAGATATCGGGAAACAAATCATAAAGTAAATACAGAAAATCACTCCGTAAATCCATAAGGATACACTTGGAGAGCTAGTCCTGTAAAAATCAATAATCTGTTGCCCGATTTTATTGACCTCAACCACGCCAATGAGGATAACCAAGGAGCTGGTCTTAATCATGCGGGTGACCAAGTTAATTGCCTGTGGGAGTAGTCTGCGTAGAACTTGAGGAATGATGACATAGCGATAGAGACTTCGTTTGTTTAACCCCAATGCTAATCCGCTATCGAATTGGTGTTTAGGTAGAGAAGTGATGGCTCCTCGAACTAAATCTCCCATTTCAGCTGTTCCCCAAAGTGAGAATACTATAATCGCAGCCAATTCACCTGAAATATTGATATTGAATCCTCGTGCTAATCCAAAGTAGAAAAGGAAGAGTAGAACCAGCTGGGGTACAATGCGAATGGTTTCTAAATAGATTCTTGAAAACCAAATAATTAGCTTGTTTTTTGAAGTCATGATGATACCAAATGCTAGTCCAGCAATGGTGGAAATACCGATAGAGAGAAAGGAAATCCAGAGTGTGACACCAAGCCCGGCCATTAGCCGTTGCAAATTATTTCCTTCTAGTAAGACTTTAATGCCCATATTCTGCATGGCGAATACTCCTTTCTAGGTAATAAAAGAAAAGCGATAGTGGAAGCAGGACAATCAAGTAGGAACTCACTAGGAGAAAGAGTGCTTCGTCTGTTTCGTATTGCAGTCCTATCAAATCTTGAGCGACGTACATGAGGTCTGCCAAGGCAATGATGGAAAAAACAGAGGTTTCTTTTATTAGAAAGATGACATTGGCACTAAAGGAAGGTAGAGCGATAGCCAGCGATTGAGGGAGCAAGATGTATTGGAAAATCTGCCAATTTGTCAGACCCAAACTAGCTCCGATTTCTATCTGACTTTTCTTGATAGCCTCAAATCCACTACGGAAGGATTCTGCCATATAGGAACCACCTAGAAAAATCAAACCAGCAATGGCACAGACTTCAGCATCAAGTACAATTCCTAATCGCGGTAAACCATAATAGAGGAAGAAAAGTTGAATGACCAAGGGAGTATTGCGTGACAATTCAACATAAGCAGTGGTAATCTGTTGAAGAAGAGGAATACGGTAATAACGGATGATACTAATAATCAACCCCAAGCTAAAAGCTCCGATAATTCCGAGGAATGCAAGTCTAATTGTTAGAATGAATGCCTCTTGATAAAGTGGTATGGATTCTTGAATAAAGTTCCAATCCAGAAGATTCACCTCCTTTGTGATGTATTGAACTAATAGTAACATAGATACTTCTGCTTGAAAATTTTATTTTTTAAATGGGAGATATAAGTTTTTTCTATAGGACAGTTAGCTATGCTATAATAGAAACATGACAAATCGAATTTTAGATATGGAACAAATGCAGGACGAGGAGTATGTTGAGCGTACCCTGCGTCCACAGAAATTAAATGAGTACATCGGTCAGGACAAGGTTAAGGACCAGCTGAAAATCTTTATCGAGGCAGCCAAGCTCCGTGATGAAGCCTTGGACCATACCCTTCTGTTTGGACCTCCAGGTTTGGGGAAGACCACCATGGCTTTTGTCATTGCCAACGAACTAGGCGTCAATATCAAGCAGACCAGTGGTCCTGTTATTGAAAAAGCAGGTGACTTGGTGGCCCTTCTCAACGACTTGGAGCCTGGCGACGTCCTCTTTATCGATGAAATCCACCGTATGCCCATGGCGGTCGAGGAAATTCTCTACTCTGCTATGGAGGATTTCTACATCGACATCATGATTGGGGCTGGGGAAGCCAGTCGCTCCGTGCATTTGGAGTTGCCACCTTTTACCCTGATTGGAGCGACCACTCGTGCGGGTATGCTGTCCAATCCCCTGCGGGCTCGTTTTGGTATTACCGGCCATATGGAGTATTATGAACTGGCTGATTTGACGGAGATTGTCGAGCGGACAGCGGACATCTTTGACATGGAGATTACTCATGAAGCAGCGATCGAGCTGGCTCGTCGTTCCCGTGGGACCCCTCGTATCGCCAACCGTCTGCTCAAGCGGGTGCGGGATTTTGCACAGATTATGGGCGACGGCCTGATTGACGACACCATTACAGACAAGGCCCTAACCATGCTGGATGTGGACCGCGAGGGGCTGGACTACGTGGACCAGAAGATTCTCCGCACCATGATTGAGATGTACGGTGGCGGTCCCGTCGGCCTCAACACCCTGTCGGTCAATATTGCCGAGGAGCGTGAGACGGTGGAGGACATGTACGAACCTTACCTGATTCAGCAGGGCTTCCTCATGCGGACGCGGACAGGGCGGGTTGCAACAGCCAAGGCTTACGAGCACTTGGGTTATCCCTATACGGAAAAATAATGGCAGAGCAGATGAGACAAATAGCTCGTTTATTTGGAGACTGGCCTGAGACGATTATCTGGACCTGTTTAGAAGGTGCCATGGGAGACATTTATGTTGATGACAGCCAGTCGCCCCAGTCAGTTCTAGCTCTCTATGGACGGCAGAGCTTCTTTGGTTTTTTAGCTGGCCAGCCACATCGAGACTTGCTAAAAATCTGCGAGGAAAAAGATGTGATTATGGTTCCACAAACTCAGGCTTGGTCTGATTTAATAGAAGAAACTTACCCAGATGGTGTTTATTCATTTACTCGTTATGCAACAAAGAAAAATACGGTATTTGACCGAGGCGCTTTACAGGAAATGGTTGATGACTTGCCTGAAAGCTTTGATGTGAAACTGATTGACCGTAATCTGTACGAAGCTTGTCTGGTAGAGGAATGGTCACGGGATTTGGTGGGAAATTATATAGATGTGGAACAATTTTTGGACTTGGGGCTGGGCTATGTCATCTTGCACAAGGGTCAGGTGGTTTCGGGGGCTTCGTCCTATGCCAGCTATTCAGCTGGGATTGAGATAGAAGTGGATACTAGGGAAGACTATCGAGGTCAGGGTTTGGCAAAAGCCTGTGCGGCTCAGTTAATTTTAGCTTGTTTAGACCGCGGACTCTATCCAAGCTGGGATGCCCACACCTTGACATCCTTGAAACTGGCTGAAAAGCTGGGCTACCAACTGGACAGACCCTATCAGGCTTACGAATGGAGATAAGATGACACTGACATTTATTTGGGATTTGGATGGAACGCTCTTGGATTCCTATGAAGCGATTTTGGCTGGCATCCAGGAAACCTACGACCAATTTGACCTTCCTTTTGACCGTGAAGAAGTAAGAAATTTCATTCTTCGCTATTCTGTCAAGGATTTGCTGGTGCGTGATGCGGACAAGTACGGTCTAGATAGTGATGAGCTCAATCGTGTGCGTGCGACGTCCTTGAAGGAGAAAAATACGCAAATTCCTTTGATGGCTGGTGCGCGTGAAATTCTGGACTGGACGGCAGAGAAAGGAATTCAAAATTTTGTTTATACACACAAGAGTGACAATGCTTTTCAGGTTTTGGAAGATTTGGGTGTCCGTCACCATTTCACAGAAATCTTGACAAGCGATTCAGGTTTTGCCCGCAAACCAAGTCCAGAAGCTCTGCTATTTCTCATTGAAAAATACGGACTGAACAAAGAAAATACCTACTATATCGGTGACCGTTTGCTCGATGTAGAAACAGCTATCAACGCAGGGATTCAAAGCATCAACCTGCAAATTGATAGTGTGGAGAAGAATTGGAAGATTGTTTCTTTATTGGACATAAAACAAATATTAACCGATGAATATAAATAAAAAACAAACGTAAAACCGTTTGTTTTTTATTTAAAAGCAGAAAAAAGTATGGAAATTGAGTGGTGATTTTGCTATAATATACAAAAGAATATTTGGAGGTATTTTATGAACGATAAGGAATTTGGACAACGTGTACGTCAACTTCGAGAAACCGCTAGTCTGACACGTGAACAGTTTTGCGATGACGAACTTGAACTCTCCGTCCGCCAATTAACCCGTATCGAAGCAGGTACTTCTAAGCCGACTTTTTCAAAAATCCAATATATCGCAACCCGCTTAGGCATGGGGCTCTATGAGCTTATGCCAGATTATGTGTCGCTACCTGAACGATATTCCAAACTGAAGTTTGATGTCCTCCGTACACCGACTTATGAAAATGGGGAATTGATGGAAAAACGTGCAGATATGATGACAGAAATCTATGATGACTATTATGATGACTTGCCTGAAGAAGAGAAAATAGCGATTGATGCCATTCAATCCATTATTGATGTATTTGAAACGAAGACAGCAGAATTTGGTCAAGATATTCTAGAAGATTATTTTGAACAAATCCAAAGAACCCCCCAATTTTCAGCCAATGATTTGTTGATAATTCGACTCTATTTAATCAATTTGAGAATAGAAATTAAACAGAGCAGTGATTTTCAGCACTTTTTAGAGTTGGTGGAAAAGTTACCAAGCCAAGTAGAATTGATTGAATCTGGAGAATTATTTATTTTAAGAGATGTGATGCTGACGTCGATAGGGATTCTTGGCGAACATGAAGAATATGGCAAGATACCTCCACTTTTTGATGCTCTAGACAGAATTATGGTTTCAACTCAAGATTTTCAAAAGAAACCCATTCTCAATCTGCTTAAGTGGAAATATGAGTTGTATGTAAATAATGATAGCGAGGAGGCTAGACGGTTTTATGAAGAAGCAGTTATGTTCGCAAAATTAATTGGAGACTCCCATTTAGTAGAAAAACTAGAATCATCATGGAGAGAAGAGGAAAAGTGACATTTTTGTCCTGTTGAAGAATTGCAAAAAGTATTATACTAAACTCATAAAGATTAAAGGAGATTAGTAATATGTTTAACTTTTTGAATTTTTTTGGTCGTCTTGGTGGTAACTGGGGGAAATGGACTGATGGATAATAGAGTTCCTCAATGTATTATCAAAAGCCAACATCTGTTTGGCTTTTTTTGCTATACTAGACAGTATATAGGAGGTGGCTATGTTAGAAAATTGGTTAAACACCAAACAAGGTCAGGTGTTTCATTACAAGATGGAAAAGATTGAGTATGCCCTAGAACTGCTAGGGAATCCCCAGTTTGCAGTTTCGATCATTCATGTCGCTGGAACCAATGGCAAGGGATCGACAATTGCCTTTATGCGCCAGCTCTTTCAGACTCACGGCTTGCGTGTAGGTAGTTTTGTATCTCCCCACATGGTGAGCGTGCACGACAGGATTTGTATCAACAGTCAGCCCATTTCAGACCATGATTTTCAGCACTATTTACAGAAAGTCTACGACTTAGAGCAGGAAGTCGCCACTCGTTATGAGCCTTTTCGCTATTTTGAGGTCATGGTACTTATTATGTTCCTCTATTTCAAGGACCAACAGCCTGATTTGGCGTTAGTAGAGGTGGGGATTGGCGGACTTTTGGATACGACCAATGTCGTGGCACCAGCCCTAAGCGTCATCACCTCCATCGGCATGGACCATCAGGACTTACTAGGCTCGACTTTAAGGGAAATAGCAGAGCAGAAAGCAGGGATTATCAAGGAAAACGTGCCTGTCGTCCTTGGACCACTTTCTCCAGAAACCACAGCCATCTGTCGCCACATTGCCCAAGACAATCAGGCACCTGTCTACCAATTTGGTCAGGAATTCACCTATAAAGCAGGACAGTTCAGCAATCCGGACATCGACCTGTCAGAATTAGTTCTGGGTCTGGCAGGCCATCATCAAGAAGAGAATGCGGCCGTAGCCCTACAAACTTTTCTACTCTATATGACCAATATCCAAAAAGACATTCAACCTCAGTTGATTCAACAAGCCCTTGCCCAAACTAGCTGGCCTGGTCGTTTGGAATTGGTTGCTCAAGAGCCAAAAATCTATTTGGACGGAGCCCACAATGTCCCAGCTATCGAACGTTTGGTTGAATTTATTCAGGAGCAAGACGAACCTGTTACTATTCTCTTTTCAGCCCTTCGACGCAAGGATTTTCAAGAAATGCTTGAATTATTAGAAGAAAAATTGCCACATACTCCCCTTGTACTAACCAGCTTTGCCTATGATGGTGCCTTGTCTGAGGAAAACCGACAAGGACGAGATTATGTTGAGAATTATCAGCAGTATATAGAAGACTGGCAATCTAGCGAGCAAGGTATTTTGATTGTCACAGGCTCTCTCTACTTTATCTCAGAAGTTCGTCGGATTTTTAAAAAATGAATATCTTTTTGCGAATAAATAGGTATGACACATGCAGAAAAAGTAGCCTTTTTAAAAGAATTTCAAGAGAACAAACGCCATACCTTTCGCCAATTAGAACAGTTTGCAAAAATTTCTAGAACTCCCGATAGGAAATGACATCGGGAGTGCTTTTTGATATAATAAGGAAAGCAAATCCAAGGAGAAGAAAATGACAGAATTAGATGTAGTTTCGGACGTAGTTACTCATCCTGAGGAAACTTATCGGCGTAGTCGTAGAGCATCACGCAGACAGCAAGTGCAACTGAATGGTGAATTTCATGAAAGAGTATTAAAGACAAAGTATTGGCCAGCTCTTGTTTGGAGTTTAGTTTGGAGTTTAGTTTTAAGTGTTTTTAGCGTAGCCAATCCACTGCTAATGCCATTTGCAACCAATATACAAACTCAAAATTTATATGCAGGGATGGCAATGGCAAATGGACAAATCCCTTATGGTGATTTCTTTGGTACAAGCGGGTTATTATTCTATTTACTTGCTTTCTTAGGTCATCTGGGAGGAACTTTCATTATCTTTGGAATCCTCCAGTTTATAGCATTACTGATAGCGGGAGTCTATTTCTATAAGATTGTAGCTTATTTTAGTCAGTCAGAACACCTAGCGACAAGTTCTAGTCATTGGTTCTATGTATTTATTTTTGCACTTGGTTTTGGAGGGATGTATGCAGAAATGTTTGCTCTTCCATTTCTTTTGACTAGTGTGTGGTTTCTGGTCCGCTATTTTGAAAATGCAGTGCGTGATGAGGCATTTATCCTCTACGGAATCGATGCGGCATTGGTATTTTTAATTTACCCAAAAAGTCTGATCCTTTGGTTAGTTGCAGGTCTAGTTTTATTTATTTTTAATAACCAACACCGCCAAGTTACTCGAGGAATCTATCAATTATTAGCGACCATTTTTGGTTTTCTTTTGATTCTATATGCGGTAGGTTATTATGCTTTTGAGGCGCAGATTCTGGGGACAGCTATTCAACAAACTTTCCTTTATAACTTACAGTTAGACTTTCACCATTCCTATCTATATTTAGCCTTGGCGATTGTGTCTGTATTTTTACTCTTATCTGGATTCTTTAAAAGTTTCATCCAAATGGTGTTTTCTTTCAAACAAGGAAGACATACCTATATCAAAGTTCTCCTATTATTGACTTTCTTAGTTCAATGTGTCTTTATTGTTGGGAATGCAAACTTTCAATGGAGCCAACTCATTCTTCTTTTACCGTATGGTTTTGCGATGTCAGTCGTTTACCTGCGTGATGAGGATGTAGAAGATTATCGTGGGTATTTGCGTCGTCAATTCTTTCTTCCGTTAGCTATTTGCTTGGGTATTATCGCTCAACCTGCTTATCTTTATTTGGTACAGGGAGATTTGAGAACTAACCGTGAACAAGTTGCCAATTACATTGGTGAACAAACGAAAGATTCAGATAAGATTTATGTTTGGGATAATAGCGCAAGCATCTATCTTTCAAGTCAACGTTTATCTGCCGCAACGATTACTACAGCAGAACCCTATCTGAATACTGACGACAATAAAAATAGCTTGATGTATAACATCAATAAAAATGAGGCAAAATTTGTAGTCGTCAATAAGAATTTGCCAATTCTAGATGAAATCAAGACAAATTTAGAATCACAGTACCAGTCTGTTCAGACAACGGATTACTTTACGATTTATCAAAAGAATGAATGATTGCTCAGGCAGTCATTTTTTCTTTAGCCTATCTGGGAAAAGGAGGGAAAGTGGATATGTGGTATAATGGAAAAATAAGCATTCGGGAAAAATTATTAAAGAAATGTAGGAGAAATGATGTCACATATTATCGAACTACCAGAAATACTAGCCAACCAGATTGCGGCTGGTGAGGTCATTGAGCGACCAGCCAGTGTGGTTAAGGAGTTGGTGGAAAATTCCATTGACGCAGGGGCTAGTCAGATTGAAATTAGTGTTGAAGAGGCTGGCCTTAAAATGATTCAAATTACGGATAACGGTGAGGGGATTGCCCCTGATGAAGTAGCGCTTGCCCTCCGCCGTCACGCCACCAGTAAGATAAAAAATCAATCGGAT
This sequence comes from Streptococcus suis, assembly GCF_029616525.1. Classification (GTDB taxonomy): domain Bacteria; phylum Bacillota; class Bacilli; order Lactobacillales; family Streptococcaceae; genus Streptococcus; species Streptococcus suis_AF. Next base: position 23,359 of record NZ_JANFME010000014.1, read on the forward strand.
TTGTTTCGTATTCGCACCCTCGGTTTTCGTGGAGAAGCTCTGCCTTCCATTGCTTCTGTCAGTCATATGATCATTGAGACAGCTACGGCAGACTCTGCACACGGGCTTCATTTGGAGGCCAAAGGTGGTGTCATCGAGAAAGAGGAGCCAGTTAGTCGTCCAGTTGGCACACAGATTACTGTTTCGGATTTATTTTACAATACCCCTGCTCGTCTCAAATACGTTCGCAGTCAACAGGCTGAATTATCACATATTGTTGATGTTGTAAATCGATTGAGCCTAGCTCATCCGGAAATAGCCTTTGCCTTAGTAAACGAAGGGCGAGAATTAATTAGAACTGCAGGGACAGGGAAACTTCGTCAGGCAATTTCAGGGATTTATGGGATTGCTTCCGCCAAAAAAATGGTTGAAATTGAGGCAGAAGATCTGGATTTTCAGATTTCAGGTTATGTTTCCTTGCCAGAGTTGACTCGTGCCAACCGCAACTATATTTCCATTTTCATCAACGGTCGTTATATCAAGAATTTTTTGCTGAATCGAGCGATTTTGGAAGGTTACGGCAGTAAGTTGATGGTTGGACGCTTTCCGTTGGCAGTCATTTCTATAGAAATTGACCCCTATCTTGCTGATGTCAATGTGCATCCGACCAAGCAGGAAGTTCGCATCTCCAAGGAAAAAGAACTCATGACCTTGATTCGAGAGGCGATTAGTCAAGCGCTTAAAGAGCAGGACTTGATACCAGATGCTCTTGAGAATTTAGCTCAGTCAAGTACTCGACCAAAAGTAAAAGCAGAGCAAGGCACCTTACCACTCAGAGAGCCAAAAATCTATTATGATACGATTAAGCAAGACTTCTTCTTAAAACCAGATGTTGTCGCTGAGGATGTCAAACCTCTCGAAGAGGATAGGCAAGAGATTGTTGAGTCGCCTGTCGAAAATAAACCTACATCTGTTCAATTTGCAGAACGTCAGTCGGTGGAATCAGAAGATCAAGAGCATCCCAATCTAAGCGCAAAAGAATTGGCAAAACTGGCAGATAAATTAGACCGGGAGGCAACCTCGACATTTCCAGAGTTAGAATATTTTGGTCAGATGCACGGGACGTATTTATTTGCACAAGGCAAGACAGGACTTTATATCATTGACCAGCATGCCGCACAAGAGAGGGTCAAATACGAATACTACCGTGAGAAAATTGGACAGGTTGACAATTCAGCTCAACAGTTATTGGTGCCGTATATTTTTGAATTTCCGCAGAATGATGCCCTTGACCTCGTCCACAAAATGGATGCCCTTCGTCAAGTTGGTGTCAACTTGGAAGAATATGGAGCTAATCAATTTATTCTGCGTGAACATCCTATTTGGATGAAGGAAGAAGAGATTGAGTCTGGCATTTATGAGATGTGCGACATGTTGCTCTTGACGGATCAGGTGTCAATCAAGCAGTATCGGGCAGAACTGGCTATCATGATGTCTTGTAAACGGTCAATCAAGGCCAACCATGCTTTGGATGATTATTCGGCGCGTGATTTATTGAGACAATTGTCTTACTGCCAAAATCCCTATAACTGCCCGCACGGTCGCCCAGTCTTAGTACATTTTAGCAAGTCAGATATGGAAAAGATGTTCCGTCGCATTCAAGAAAATCACACGAGTTTGCGAGAGTTGGGCAAGTATTAACATAGTTGAAAAAGTTGACACATTAGTAAAGGAAGTATATGTACGACTATATTAAAGGAATTTTAACGAAAATAACTGCAAAATACATTGTGGTAGAAACGCAAGGAGTAGGCTATATCTTGCAGGTTGCTAATCCCTACGCCTATTCAGGACAAGTTCAGCAAGAAGTGACTGTCTATACTCATCAGGTGATTCGTGAAGATGCTCATTTGCTCTACGGATTTGCTACAGAAAATGAAAAATCCGTCTTTCTGAGTCTGATTTCAGTATCAGGTATTGGTCCAACAACAGCTCTGGCTATTATTGCTGTTGATGATAATGATGGTCTGGTGCGTGCTATTGAGCAAAAAAATATTACTTATCTGACCAAGTTTCCAAAGATTGGCAAGAAAACAGCCCAGCAGATGATTTTGGACCTAGAAGGCAAGTTTGTCATGAGCGAAGAAGCGGGTCCTGTTCAACAAGTAGCACCATCCAGTGAAAATATTGCCCTCGATGAAGCTATGGAAGCCATGGAAGCCCTTGGTTACCGTCCAGCCGAACTCAAGAAAATCAAGAAATTCTTCGACGGTACCAACGACACCGCAGAAAACTACATCAAGTCAGCACTTAAAATGCTGATGAAGTAATGGGATACTAAGGCGTTAAGCGATACAAAGCAAAATAGAAAAGCTGACGCAGAGGCTTTAGCATCTAGGAAGTCTTTATCTTTTTGCAAAGTATCGTAGCCGTGTTCAATTAACGTACCAGTATGATGGTTAAAAAGTTTTGTTTTGTTACTCAAAGTTTGAGTCAACATTTCAGCGCAGTGGTTGATTGGCAGATTTGTTCGTGTTTCACACATCAAATCTGGCCTAATCAACTGTGCGGGGGCGGGAAGACGAATTCTTTTTCTGCCTGTCGAATTCTTTCCCGCTCCCACTACGGCAATCGCTATTTGCGACTTGCCTAGGTACCTTACTAATTCGTCACAAAAATAATATCGATTTTTGTGGCTCATGTCGTGTCCAGATATAAAGGACGTGAAGGACAAAGAGAAAATAGACGGCCGAACAGAAATTTTGCAAGAAATTTCGTTGTGAGACCTCCGCAATGACAACTAGGTAAAAGGCGAGTTTTGACGAAGCCTTTTGCCAGATGTCAACTGCGTTATTCGGTGATATTTAGGATTCAGTTTGTATCATAGCCGTGTTTCAGTCAGTTTATCCTGATTCGCACTTTAGTTATTCACGAAAAGGAGTTTCTATGTCCCCTTGTGCTTGGGTCAATCCCAACAATCCACTCTATATTGCTTACCATGATGAAGAATGGGGCAAGCCACTTCACGATGAGCAGTCTTTGTTTGAGTTGCTTTGCTTGGAATCCTACCAAGCAGGACTTTCCTGGGAAATTGTTCTCAATAAACGCCAGGCTTTTCGCTCTGCTTTTTTCAACTATGATATTCAAAAGGTTGCGGCCATGACAGATAGAGAGTTAGATAGCCTTCTGACCAATTCAGACATCATTCGTCATAAGGCAAAGCTGTACGCTACCCGCGCCAATGCTCAGGCCTTTCTTCGAGTACAGGAGGAATTCGGTACGTTTGATACGTATCTTTGGGAATGGGTTAACTTTACATCTATCGACAACCCTGTCAAGTCCTTCCGAGAATTGCCGACCAAGAACGACTTGTCTGAGCGGATTTCAAAAGATTTGAAGAAACGAGGTTTCAAATTTGTAGGGCCTGTCTGTATTTACTCCTATTTGCAGGCTTCAGGTCTGTTGAATGAACATGAAGAAACTTGCGAGATTGGAAAGAAATTACGAATTAATTAGATGAGCGAGCAATCGCACCCTAGACAGAGGAGGAATATGAAAGCAGAACTAATCGCCGTTGGGACGGAGATTTTGACAGGTCAAATCGTTAATACCAATGCTCAGTTCCTTTCGGAGAAATGTGCAGAGCTGGGAATTGATGTTTATTTCCATACAGCTGTTGGAGATAATGAAAACAGGCTTCTGTCTGTACTGGAAGTAGCCAGTCAGCGGAGCGACTTGGTCATTCTCTGTGGAGGACTTGGTCCAACTGAGGATGACTTGACCAAGCAGACCTTGGCGACCTTCTTAGGTAGAAATCTTGTGTTTGATGAGTTGGCTATGGCAAAATTAGACCGTTTCTTTGCCAGTCGCCCAGGTCGTGTCCGTACACCAAATAATGAACGTCAGGCACAGATTGTGGAGGGAAGTCAGGCGTTACAGAATCCAGCTGGTTTAGCTGTTGGTGGTATGGTTGAGCAAGATGGTGTAACCTATATTGTTTTGCCTGGCCCACCAAGTGAGCTTACGGCCATGTTTTCTGAGAGTCTCTTACCTTTACTGTCCCAATCTCAGCAGCAACTTTATTCGCGTGTCCTACGTTTTTTTGGCATTGGTGAAAGCCAGTTAGTGACTGTTTTGGCGGACTTGATCGACAAGCAGACAGACCCAACTCTTGCTCCTTATGCAAAAGTTGGAGAGGTGACTTTACGCTTGTCCACCAAAGCGACCAGCCAAAAAGAGGCAAATTTACGTTTGAATCAGTTGGAAGAGGAAATCTTACAACATGACAAACTGGCAGACTATTTCTATGCCTACGGAGAGGACAATAGTTTGGTCAAAACGGTAGCGACTCGTTTGGCGGAGAAAAGACAAACCATCGCTATCGTCGAACAGGGGACAGGTGGTCTCTTGCAAGCTGAATTGAGCCTGGCTTTGGCTGATCAGCCGTATTTTAGCGGAGGAAAAGTCATCGGTCAGCTAGGGACAGAATCGGGCTGGCTATCAGAGGAAGTTGACTGCATTCGGCAGGAGCTGCAAGCTGATTTAGGTTTGGCTGTGTCTGTGCTTATCAAACCGGAATCAACAGAGGACAACGTACTTGCAAAAGTATACCTCACTTTGGCTACGACCTCGGGTATTTCCCAAAAAGAGATAGATTTAGGTGGTTATTCGTGGCAATACCTTCGCCAGCTTGCTTGTCTGCAGGCCTGGGATTTTGTACGAAACACTTTGTGAAATAGCAGATATTTGCTATAATAGTTTGACTAAGAAAAGAGGAGAAAATCATTGGCTAAGAAACCAGGAAAAAAATTAGAAGATATTACAAAGAAATTTGGAGATGAGCGTAAAAAAGCGCTGGATGATGCCCTAAAATCAATTGAAAAAGATTTTGGTAAGGGTGCTGTTATGCGTCTTGGTGAGCGTGCTGAGCAAAAAGTTCAAGTCATGAGCTCAGGTAGCTTGTCAATCGACATTGCGCTTGGAGCAGGTGGATATCCGAAGGGCCGTATCATTGAGATTTATGGTCCAGAGAGTTCAGGTAAGACAACTGTTGCCCTTCATGCAGTAGCTCAAGCCCAGAAAGATGGCGGTATTGCTGCCTTTATCGATGCAGAACATGCCTTAGATCCAGCCTATGCAGCAGCTCTTGGTGTCAATATTGATGAGTTGCTCTTGTCACAGCCAGACTCAGGGGAGCAAGGTCTTGAAATTGCAGGTAAGTTGATCGACTCTGGTGCGGTTGACTTGGTTGTTGTGGACTCTGTTGCTGCCCTAGTACCACGTGCAGAAATCGACGGTGATATTGGTGATAGCCACGTTGGTTTGCAGGCTCGTATGATGAGCCAGGCTATGCGCAAACTAGGTGCATCAATTAATAAAACTAAGACGGTTGCCATTTTCATTAACCAATTACGTGAAAAAGTCGGTGTCATGTTTGGTAACCCTGAAACAACACCTGGTGGTCGTGCGCTTAAATTCTATGCATCTGTCCGTATGGATGTTCGTGGAAACACACAAATCAAAGGAACAGGTGACAAGAAAGATCAAAACGTTGGTAAGGAAACCAAGGTGAAGATTGTGAAGAACAAGGTGGCTCCACCATTTAAAGAAGCTGTTGTTGAAATCATGTACGGTGAAGGAATTTCTCGCACAGGTGAATTGATTGAGATTGGTAGCAACCTCGGCATCATCCAAAAAGCAGGGGCTTGGTATTCATATAATGGAGAAAAAATTGGCCAAGGTTCTGAAAATGCTAAGAAATTCTTAGCAGATAATCCAGCAATCTTTGATGAAATTGACCGCAAGATACGTGTTCATTATGGCTTGATCGAAGCAGATGGAGTTGCGACCGAAGAAGCTCCTGTTGTTGCGGAAGAAATCCAAGATGTTATCCTAGATCTTGATGGCGGTATTGAATTAGAAGATTAATTCCTAACAAAATAGATTTAATATTGAACTATTGATACCTATCTGTTATAGGTATGTATGAAGTTGTTTAGTATAAGAACGAAAAAGTCTGGAGATTCCAGGCTTTTTTCTAATAAAAACCGAATTTTTACCCCAAAATTTAAAGTTTTTTTAAAAAATAGGTCTGCAGACCGAGGGAATTTATGATATAATAGTCTATAATGTGCTTAATAAAATGTAGCAAAGGAGTGACTACATGATTAAAATTTATACTGTATCTAGTTGTACTTCTTGTAAGAAAGCGAAAAATTGGTTAAATGCTCACCAATTATCTTATAATGAGCATAATCTTGCGAAGGAAGCCATTACTAAGGAAGAAATCCTAAACATCTTAACCAAAACAGAGAATGGTATTGCAAGTATCGTATCGTCAAAAAACCGTTATGCAAAGAGTCTGGACTTTGATATTGAAGAGTTGAGTGTGAACGAGGTCATTGATTTAATTACCTCTAACCCACGTATTTTGAAGAGTCCAATCTTGATCGATGAGAAACGACTTCAAGTGGGCTATAAAGAAGACGATATACGCGCTTTCTTGCCACGTGCAGTGCGCAATGTTGAAAATGCTCAGGCTCGTATGAGAGCAGCTCTATAAGATGTACAAAAGGACTCTTTTGGGGTTCTTTTTGCGCATTTTTTGAGAATAATTAAAATTTGTGATATAATGTAAAAAATAGGGAAAGAAGGTGTAAGTATGGGATTTACCGAAGAAACCGTTCGTTTTCGCCTAGATGATACAGATAAACAAGAAATCAGCAAGACATTGACTAGTGTTTATCGTTCGCTAGAGGAAAAGGGCTATAATCCGATTAACCAAATCATTGGCTATGTATTAAGTGGGGACCCTGCTTATATTCCTCGCTATAATGATGCCCGCAATCAGATTCGTAAACATGAACGAGATGAAATCATTGAAGAATTGGTGCGCTACTATTTGAAAGGGAATGGGATTGACCTCTAATGAGAATAATGGGATTAGACGTCGGTTCCAAGACAGTTGGTGTAGCTATTTCAGATCCGTTAGGTTTCACGGCCCAAGGGTTGGAAATCATCCCAATCGATGAAGAAAAGGGCGAATTCGGTCTGGAGCGTTTGACCGAACTTGTAGAACAGTACAAGGTTGATAAATTTGTTGTAGGCTTGCCGAAGAATATGAATAATACTAGTGGTCCACGTGTGGAAGCTAGTCAAGCTTACGGTGATTTATTGACTGAGCGTTATAAACTTCCAGTTGATTATCAGGATGAACGTTTAACAACTGTTGCAGCAGAACGGATGCTGATTGAGCAAGCGGATATCAGCCGAGGAAAACGCAAGAAAGTTATCGATAAATTAGCAGCTCAGCTGATTTTACAAAATTATTTAGATAGAACATTTTAAAGGAGATTCTAATGGCACATCATCATGACCATGAACACGACCACAACCACGACGAACGTGAATTGATTACTTTGGTAGACGACCAAGGTAACGAAACACTTTTTGAAATCTTATTGACGATTGACGGTCAAGAAGAGTTTGGTAAGAACTATGTTCTCTTGATTCCTGCAAGTGCAGAAGAAGATGAGAACGGAGAAGTTGAAATCCAAGCCTACTCATACATCGAGAATGAGAATGGCACAGAAGGTGATTTGCAACCTATCCCAGAAGACGCAACAGCAGAATGGGATATGATTGAAGAAGTCTTCAACAGCTTTATGGAAGAGGAATAAAAAGGTCCAGTGGACCTTTTTATCATGAGCCTGAAAACAAGAAAGCGAATTAAGGTCCAGTGGACCTTTTTATCATGAGCTGAAAATCAAAGAGCGAATTGAGGTCAGGTGGAGTGAAGCAGTCTGGGAAGAGACTGTTTAACAGCAAGGCGAGGAATGAATCATAAGCCAGAAAATCAAAAGGGAGGCCAGATGAAAGATAGTTTTACAGAAAGAAGTAAGAAGCTGAGTGAGGAATTAGAGAGGCATCTACTGGCTGATAAAAATATTTTGGTCATATTAGACATAATGGATAGACTGAATTTATCAGATTGCTGGCTCTGTGCGGGAACTATCCGTAATTTCATTTGGAATCAATACAGTTTTGATGAAGAAACAGATGTTGATCTTGTGTTTTTTGATGAAAATATTTCTTATGAAGAGACAATGGAAATAGAAAGCGATTTATATCAAAACTATCCAGCCTATCGATGGGAATTAAAAAATCAAGTGTATATGCATATCCATAGTCCGAATACTAAACCGTATCAATCATCAAGGGATGCGATTGAAAAATTTCCAGAAAGATGCACAGCGATAGGTATTTGTCGAACAGAAAGAAATAAATTAGAAATATTTGCTCCTTTTGGATTGGATGACATTTATGCTTACCAAGTACGGCCAACACCACATTTCTTAGCGGATCCTAATCGCATGGAATTGTATCGACAAAGAATTCTTAAGAAACAGTGGAAAAATAGGTGGCTATCGCTAACAGTAAAAGAGACCTAACTCCCACCAAGTAAGTAGGCAAAAAACAGTATTTTTTTTATAAAGTAAAACAATCAACTACGGGAGACTGACTATGTTATGGAATTTGAAACGGTTTGTTTGAAGCTTAGAAACTTAGGTAGGCTATATTGTTACTTCAAAGTTAAATTTAGAAACCATATCGAGGCTATAATTCGTAAACAGGAAAGTCAAAAATGTAAATTTGATCGTCTCCTCCATGAAGATATTCATGGTTTGATTCAATCACCGAGCTTGGGTAATGATGAGTTGCTGATGTTATGGGGTCTCCTGAGAGATTATCGAAAAAATTTAATCAATGACCGACTTGAAAATATGAAAAATTGATAAGCAGACAGAGTTTTACTGGCAGTCAAAAAAATAATTCGAGAGTTACAAGGATATTTGAAAAAACGTTGATAGTTAACTCAAATAAAAAATAAGTAATGAAGAATCCTGAAATAAAAGTTTTGGGATTTTTTGAATTTTTGAGTAAAAACTCTTGCAATGGCAAGTAGAATCTGGTAGAATGTTCTAGTGCCGTAAAAATTACGGCTGTAGCTTTGATGCAAGAGGTTGCGACACGCTCGGTTGCATTGCCACGCAGCACGTGTTGGTTTTCTTGTGGAGCTAGCCTATTATGTTAAATAGACGAAAAGGAGAAAAAGATGGCAAACAAAAAAATTCGCATCCGCTTGAAAGCGTACGAACACCGTACACTTGATACAGCAGCTGCAAAAATCGTTGAAACTGCAACACGTACAGGTGCTCAAGTAGCAGGTCCAGTTCCGCTTCCAACAGAACGTAGCCTCTACACAATCATCCGTGCGACTCACAAGTATAAAGATTCTCGTGAGCAGTTCGAAATGCGTACACACAAACGTTTGATTGATATCATCAACCCAACTCAAAAAACAGTTGATGCTTTGATGAAATTGGATCTTCCAAGTGGTGTAAACGTAGAAATCAAATTGTAATCAAGTCGCAAGGTAGAAAAGCAAGTGTTCAAAATTGAACACGGGCTAAACTCCGTGTGAAAAAAGATAAACTTTCCTAGAAACAGAAGTTTCTTTGTCAAGTTTCCTATTTTCACTTTGAGTTCGACGCCCTTTGTATCTTGATTTGAGCATGAAAAACGCTCGTTAAAAACTTTTTAAATACAAAATTAAGAAAAGGAATATTTTTCTCATGACAAAAGGAATCTTAGGGAAAAAAGTGGGAATGACTCAAATCTTCACTGAATCTGGTGAATTTATCCCTGTAACTGTCATCGAAGCAACTCCAAACGTTGTTCTTCAAGTGAAAACAGTTGAAACTGATGGTTATGCAGCAGTTCAAGTTGGTTTTGATGACAAACGTGAAGTATTGAGCAACAAACCTGCCAAAGGCCATGTAGCTAAAGCTAACACAGCTCCTAAGCGCTTCATTCGTGAATTCAAAAACATTGAAGGCTTGGAAGTTGGACAAGAAATTACAGTTGAAACTTTCGCAGCTGGTGATGTTGTTGATGTAACTGGTACATCTAAAGGTAAAGGTTTCCAAGGTGTTATCAAACGCCATGGTCAATCACGTGGTCCTATGGCTCACGGTTCTCGTTACCATCGTCGTCCAGGTTCTATGGGTCCTGTTGCACCTAACCGTGTATTCAAAGGTAAAAACCTTGCAGGTCGTATGGGCGGCAACCGTGTAACAATTCAAAACCTTGAAGTTGTACAAGTTGTTCCAGAAAAGAACGTTATCCTCATCAAAGGTAACGTACCAGGTGCTAAGAAATCTCTTATCACTATCAAGTCAGCAGTTAAAGCTGGTAAATAATAAGGAAAGGGGAAATCAGTCGAAATGGCAAACGTAACATTATTTGACCAAACTGGTAAACAAGCTGGTGAAGTAGTTCTTAACGATGCGATTTTTGGTATCGAGCCAAACCAAGCAGTTGTATTTGATGTGATCATCAGCCAACGTGCTAGCCTTCGTCAAGGTACTCACGCAGTTAAAAACCGTTCAGCAGTCTCAGGTGGCGGACGCAAACCATGGCGTCAAAAAGGAACTGGACGTGCTCGTCAAGGTTCTATCCGCTCACCACAATGGCGTGGCGGTGGCGTAGTCTTCGGACCAACTCCACGTTCATACGCGTACAAACTTCCACAAAAAGTTCGTCGCTTGGCACTTAAATCTGTTTACTCAGAAAAAGTTGCTGAAAACAAATTTGTAGCTGTTAACTCACTTGAATTCACAGCTCCAAAAACTGCTGAATTTGCAAAAGTACTTGCAGCATTGAGCATTGATTCTAAAGTCCTTGTTATTCTTGAAGAAGGCAACGAATTCGCAGCTCTTTCTGCTCGTAACATCCCAGGAGTTAAAGTTGCAACTGCAACAACTGCAAGCGTACTTGACATCGCAAATGCAGACAAACTTCTTGTAACTCAAGCAGCTATCTCTAAAATTGAGGAGGTTCTTGCATAATGAATTTGTATGATGTTATCAAAAAACCTGTCATCACAGAAAGCTCAATGGGCCAACTCGAAGCAGGCAAGTATGTATTTGAAGTTGACACTCGTGCACACAAACTCTTGATCAAGCAAGCTGTTGAAGCTGCATTCGAGGGTGTTAAAGTTGCAAATGTTAACACAATCAACGTGAAACCTAAAACAAAACGCGTAGGTCGTTATGTAGGTCGCACAAACAAAGTGAAAAAAGCAATCATCACATTGGCTGCTGATTCAAAAGCGATCGAATTGTTCGCTACAGCTGACGCTGAATAATCAAAGGAGGAATTAACGTGGGTATTAAAGTTTATAAACCAACGACAAATGGCCGTCGTAACATGACTTCTTTGGACTTCGCTGAAATCACAACAAGCACTCCAGAAAAAAGCTTGCTTGTTGCTTTGAAGAGCAAAGCTGGTCGTAACAACAACGGTCGCATCACTGTTCGTCACCAAGGTGGCGGTCACAAACGTTTCTACCGTTTGGTAGACTTCAAACGTAACAAAGATGGCGTTGAAGCAATCGTTAAAACTATCGAATACGATCCAAACCGTTCAGCAAACATCGCTCTTGTACACTACACAGACGGTGTTAAAGCTTACATCATTGCTCCTAAAGGTCTTGAAGTTGGTCAACGCATCGTTTCAGGTCCAGAAGCAGATATCAAAGTTGGTAACGCACTTCCACTTGCAAACATCCCAGTCGGTACTGTTGTTCACAACATCGAGTTGAAACCAGGTCGCGGTGGTGAGTTGGTTCGTGCTGCTGGTGCATCTGCACAGGTTCTTGGTCAAGAAGGTAAATACGTTCTTGTTCGCCTTCAATCAGGTGAAGTTCGTATGATCCTTGGTACTTGCCGTGCTACTGTTGGTACTGTAGGTAACGAACAACATGGCCTTGTCAACCTTGGTAAAGCAGGTCGTAGCCGTTGGAAAGGTATCCGTCCAACAGTTCGCGGTTCTGTAATGAACCCTAACGATCACCCACACGGTGGTGGTGAAGGTAAAGCACCAGTTGGTCGTAAAGCACCATCTACACCATGGGGTAAACCAGCTCTTGGTTTGAAAACTCGTAACAAGAAAGCTAAATCTGACAAACTTATCGTTCGTCGTCGCAACCAAAAATAATCTATTCTTAGTTGCCTAGCATTCTATATCATCCGCCAACTCGGTAGCCCGCAAAGCGGGCAAGCCGCTGTGGTACATATTTTAAAGGAGAAAACACTAAAATGGGACGTAGTCTTAAAAAAGGACCTTTCGTCGATGAGCATTTGATGAAAAAAGTTGAAGCTCAAGCAAACGACGAAAAGAAAAAAGTAATTAAAACTTGGTCACGTCGTTCAACGATCTTCCCAAGTTTCATCGGTTATACAATCGCAGTTTACGATGGACGTAAACACGTACCTGTATACATTCAAGAAGACATGGTAGGTCACAAACTTGGTGAATTTGCACCAACTCGTACTTACAAAGGTCATGCTGCTGACGACAAGAAAACTCGTCGTAAATAATTTAGGAGGAAAACACAATGGCAGAAATTACTTCAGCTAAAGCAACTGCTCGCACAGTACGTGTTTCACCTCGTAAATCACGTCTTGTCTTGGATAACATCCGTGGCAAAAGCGTAGCAGACGCAATCGCAATCTTGAAATTCACACCAAACAAAGCTGCAGGCATTATCGAGGGAGTTTTGAACTCAGCAATCGCTAACGCTGAAAACAACTTTGGTTTGGAAAAAGCTAACTTGGTAGTCAGCGAAGCATTCGCAAACGAAGGACCGACGTTGAAACGTTTCCGTCCACGTGCGAAAGGTTCAGCTTCACCAATCAACAAACGCACAGCTCACATCACTGTAGTTGTGGCAGAGAAATAAGGAGGTAAAAACGTGGGTCAAAAAGTACATCCAATTGGTATGCGTGTTGGCATCATCCGTGATTGGGATGCTAAATGGTATGCTGAAAAAGAATACGCGGATTACCTTCATGAAGATCTTGCAATCCGCAACTTTATCAAAAAAGAATTGGCTGATGCGTCAACATCAACAATCGAAATCGAACGTGCTGTAAATAAAGTAATCGTTTCTATCCACACTGCTAAGCCAGGTATGGTTATCGGTAAAGCTGGTAGCAACGTTGATGCACTTCGTGCTCAATTGAACAAATTGACTGGTAAGCAAGTACACATCAACATCATCGAAATCAAACAACCTGATTTGGATGCACACCTTGTTGGTGAGTCAATCGCTCGTCAATTGGAGCAACGTGTGGCATTCCGCCGTGCTCAAAAACAAGCTATCCAACGTGCAATGCGCGCTGGTGCAAAAGGTATCAAAACACAAGTTTCTGGTCGTTTGAACGGTGCTGATATTGCCCGTGCAGAAGGCTACTCAGAAGGAACTGTTCCTCTTCATACACTTCGTGCGGATATCGACTACGCTTGGGAAGAAGCTTTGACAACTTACGGTAAACTTGGTGTTAAAGTATGGATCTACCGTGGTGAAGTTCTTCCAGCTCGTAAAAACACTAAAGGAGGTAAATAACAAATGTTAGTACCTAAACGTGTAAAACACCGTCGTGAATTCCGTGGAAAAATGCGCGGTGAAGCTAAAGGTGGAAAACAAGTAGACTTTGGTCAATACGGTCTTCAAGCAACTACTAGCTCATGGATTACAAACCGCCAAATCGAAGCTGCCCGTATCGCTATGACGCATTACATGAAACGTGGTGGTAAAGTTTGGATTAAGATCTTCCCACACAAATCATACACTGCTAAAGCTATCGGTGTACGTATGGGTTCTGGTAAAGGTGCTCCTGAAGGTTGGGTAGCTCCAGTTAAACGCGGTAAGGTTATGTTTGAAGTAGCTGGCGTTTCTGAAGAAATCGCACGTGAAGCATTCCGCCTTGCTGGTCATAAATTGCCAGTTAAAGTTAAATTCGTAAAACGTGAAGCAGAATAAGGAGAAGACATGAAACTTCAAGAAATTAAAGATTTTGTAAAAGAACTTCGTGGCCTTTCTCAAGAAGAACTTGCTAAGAAAGAAAACGAATTGAAGAAAGAACTCTTCGAACTTCGTTTCCAAGCTGCTGCTGGTCAACTTGAGCAAACTGCTCGTTTGAACGAAGTGAAGAAACAAATTGCACGTATCAAAACTGTGCAATCTGAAACTAAATAATAGATTGGGAAAGGAGAATTTCAATGGAACGCAATAATCGTAAAGTTCTTGTTGGACGCGTAGTATCTGACAAAATGGACAAAACAATCACAGTTGTAGTTGAAACTAAACGTAACCACCCAGTCTATGGTAAACGTATTAACTACTCTAAAAAGTACAAAGCTCATGATGAAAACAATGTTGCTAAAGAAGGCGATATCGTTCGTATCATGGAAACTCGCCCACTTTCAGCTACAAAACGTTTCCGTCTTGTAGAAGTTGTGGAAGAGGCAGTTATCATTTAATCAACCTGAAAGGAGAAAATTGACATGATTCAAACAGAAACTCGTTTGAAAGTTGCTGACAACAGTGGCGCACGTGAAATCTTGACAATCAAAGTTCTTGGTGGTTCAGGACGTAAATTCGCGAACATCGGCGACATCATCGTTGCTTCAGTAAAACAAGCTACTCCTGGTGGTGCGGTTAAAAAAGGTGACGTTGTTAAAGCCGTTATCGTTCGTACTAAGACAGGTGCTCGTCGTGCTGATGGTTCATACATCAAATTCGATGAGAATGCTGCAGTTATCATCCGTGAAGATAAAAACCCTCGCGGAACTCGTATCTTTGGCCCAGTGGCACGCGAATTGCGTGATGGCGGTTTCATGAAAATCGTTTCATTGGCACCAGAAGTACTTTAATCTAACAAACTAAGTCCCCTGTTATCTCACCAGAGTAACAGGGTGCCCATTAGGGCGTAAGAAATCATAGGAGAAATCAAATGTTTGTAAAAAAAGGCGATAAAGTTCGCGTAATCGCTGGTAAAGACAAAGGCGTTGAAGCAGTTGTCGTAACAGCACTTCCAAAAGTAAACAAAGTTATTGTTGAAGGTGTTAACATCGTTAAGAAACACCAAAAACCAAACAGCGAAAACCCTCAAGGCGCTATCGTTGAAAAAGAAGCTCCAATCCATGTGTCAAACGTTCAAGTTCTTGACAAAAATGGTGTTGCAGGACGCGTTGGTTACAAGTTTGTAGACGGCAAAAAAGTTCGCTACAACAAAAAATCAGGCGAAGTGCTTGATTAATCACGAAGGAAAGGAGAAGTATAATGGCAAATCGTTTAAAAGAAAAATATCTTAATGAAGTAGTTCCTGCTTTGACTGAACAATTTAACTATTCTTCAGTTATGGCTGTGCCAAAAGTTGATAAGATCGTTTTGAACATGGGTGTTGGTGACGCTGTTTCTAACGCTAAAAACCTTGAGAAAGCTGCTCAAGAATTGGCTTTGATCTCAGGTCAAAAACCACTTATCACTAAAGCTAAGAAATCAATCGCCGGCTTCCGTCTTCGTGAGGGTGTTGCGATCGGTGCGAAAGTAACTCTTCGTGGCGAACGTATGTATGAATTCTTGGACAAATTGGTTACAGTTTCACTTCCACGTGTACGTGACTTCCACGGTGTACCAACTAAGTCATTCGACGGACGTGGTAACTACACACTTGGTGTGAAAGAGCAATTGATCTTCCCAGAAATCAACTTCGACGATGTTGATAAAACTCGCGGTATGGATATCGTTATCGTTACAACTGCTAACACTGACGAAGAATCACGTGCATTGCTTACTGGCCTTGGTATGCCGTTTGCAAAATAAGAGGGAGAGAATAAATGGCTAAAAAATCAATGATCGCTAAGAACAAACGCCCAGCTAAGTTCTCTACACAAGCTTACACACGCTGTGAAAAATGTGGACGTCCACACTCAGTTTACCGCAAATTCAAATTGTGCCGTGTATGCTTCCGCGACTTGGCTTACCTTGGACAAATTCCTGGCGTAACAAAAGCTTCTTGGTAAGATAAGATGTGAGAGCGTTTAGCAACCAAGGCAAAGATAGGAGATTTGACGATGAAGTTTACTTCTAGGAAAATCTATCTTCTTTGCTAAGGTTGTAGCTCGAACTCAATTAAAACAACCCCGATACAAAGTTTGCTTGCCGATTTGAACACGGGCGAAAGCCTGTGTGAAAAAGACAAACTTTCCTAGAAACCACAGTTTCTACGTCAAGTTTTCTATTTTCACTTTGGCTTTTTAGCGCCCTTTGTATCATGAATTAACTAGCAAGTGATTTAATCAAACTGCTAGTAAGAGGAGAAACAACAAATGGTTATGACTGACCCAATTGCAGACTTTTTGACACGTATTCGTAACGCTAATCAAGCAAAACACGAAGTGCTTGAAGTTCCTGCATCAAACATCAAAAAAGGTATTGCTACAATCCTTAAAAACGAAGGTTTTGTGAAAAACGTTGAATTCATCGAAGATGACAAACAAGGTATCATCCGCGTATTCTTGAAATACGGACCAAACGGTGAAAAAGTTATCACTAACTTGAAACGCGTTTCAAAACCAGGTCTTCGTGTTTACTCAAAACGTGAAGATATTCCAAAAGTTCTTAATGGACTTGGTATCGCAATCATCTCAACATCAGAAGGTCTTTTGACTGACAAACAAGCTCGTCAAAAGAACGTTGGTGGTGAGGTTATCGCATACGTTTGGTAATTGGATGATACCAAGAGCGTAGTGACCTAAGTGAAAATAGGAAATCAAACGAAGAATGCTTGCATTCAAGTTTGATTTATCTTTTTCACACAGGTCACAGCTCGGGTTCAAATCTAATAATCTGATTTGAAGGTATCATAAAACCTGCTCATTCGAACACGGGCTGAAGTCAGTGTTTAAGTGAGTCCCCCGTGAAAACTAGTCGCTTGACGGCTTGATAATTTAACAGGAGAATTTAAAAATATGTCACGTATTGGTAATAAAGTAATTACATTGCCTGCTGGCGTTGAGCTTGCTCAAAACAACGGCGTGGTAACTGTAAAAGGACCTAAAGGGGAATTGACTCGTGAATTCCCAACTGCTATTGAAATCCGTGTGGAAGGTGCAGAAGTAACTCTTCACCGTCCAAACGATTCAAAAGAAATGAAGACTATTCACGGTACTAGCCGTGCTAACCTCAACAACATGGTTGTTGGTGTTTCTGAAGGCTTCAAAAAAGAACTTGAAATGCGTGGTGTCGGTTACCGTGCTCAATTGGCTGGTAACAAATTGACACTTGCTGTTGGTAAATCACATCCAGATGAAGTGGTTGCACCAGAAGGTATTACATTTGAAGTTCCAACACCAACACAAATCGTCGTGTCTGGTATCAACAAAGAAGTTGTTGGTCAAACAGCAGCTTACATCCGTAGCCTTCGCGCTCCTGAGCCATACAAAGGTAAAGGTATCCGCTACGTTGGTGAATTCGTTCGCCGTAAAGAAGGTAAAACAGGTAAATAATAGCTTGCTGAGGTGGCTTAGCCACCTGGCTGACTATTTCTCAAATTGTTTCGCAAGAAACAGAATCATACATTAAGAGGTGAATATTGTGATTTCAAAACCAGATAAAAACAAAATCCGCCAAAAACGCCACCGTCGCGTTCGCGGTAAAATCTCTGGAACTGCTGCTCGCCCACGTTTGAACATTTTCCGTTCTAATACAGGCATCTACGCTCAAGTGATTGATGACGTAGCGGGTGTAACGCTCGCAAGCGCTTCTACTCTTGATAAAGAAGTTTCAAAAGGTACTAAGACAGAACAAGCTGTTGTTGTAGGTAAACTCGTTGCTGAACGCGCGGTAGCTAAAGGTATTTCTGAAGTGGTCTTTGACCGCGGTGGATATCTCTATCACGGACGTGTGAAAGCTTTGGCTGAATCAGCTCGTGAAAACGGATTGAAATTCTAATAGGGAGGACACTAAGAAATGGCATTCAAAGATAACGCAGTTGAAATTGAAGAACGCGTAGTAGCCATCAACCGTGTTACAAAAGTTGTTAAAGGTGGACGTCGTCTTCGTTTTGCAGCTCTTGTGGTTGTTGGTGACCGTAACGGTCGCGTAGGTTTCGGTACTGGTAAAGCTCAAGAAGTACCAGAAGCTATTCGTAAAGCAGTTGAATCTGCTAAGAAAAACATGATTGAAGTACCAATGGTTGGTACAACAATCCCTCACGAAGTTCGCTCAGAATTTGGCGGCGCTCGTGTATTGTTGAAACCTGCTTCAGAAGGTTCTGGGGTTGCTGCCGGTGGTGCAACTCGTGCCGTAATCGAATTGGCAGGTATCGCAGATGTGACTTCTAAGTCACTTGGTTCAAACACACCAATCAACATCGTTCGCGCAACAGTTGAAGGTTTGAAACAATTGAAACGTGCTGAAGAAGTGGCTGCACTTCGTGGCATCTCAGTTTCTGATTTAGCATAAGAAAGGAGATACTCATGGCTCAAATTAAAATCACTTTGACTAAGTCTCCAATCGGTCGCAAACCAGAACAACGTAAAACAGTTGTTGCACTTGGACTTGGTAAATTGAACTCTTCAGTTGTTAAAGAAGATAACCCAGCTATTCTTGGAATGGTTAACGCTATCTCTCACTTGGTAACTGTAGAAGAAGTTAAATAATCTAACAAATAGACTAAGTCGCATAGAGAAATCTTTGCGACTTCTAGTCCATTTTACATATTTACACACAGCGAGTTTGTGGAGGAAGACTCTTGTACTTCACAGGCGCTAGCATATAAAAGAGGAGAAATAATAATGAAACTTCATGAATTACAACCTGCTACAGGTTCTCGTAAAGTCCGCAACCGTGTAGGTCGTGGTACATCATCAGGTAACGGTAAAACATCTGGCCGTGGTCAAAAAGGTCAAAAAGCTCGTAGCGGTGGCGGTGTTCGCCCAGGTTTTGAAGGTGGACAAACTCCATTGTTCCGTCGTCTTCCAAAACGTGGATTTACAAATATCAACGCTAAAGAGTACGCAATCGTTAACCTTGATCAATTGAACGCTTTTGAAGATGGTGCAGAAGTAACACCAGTTGTGCTTATCGAAGCTGGAATCGTTAAAGCTGAAAAATCAGGAATTAAAATTCTTGGTAATGGTGAATTGACGAAGAAATTGACAGTTAAAGCTGCTAAATTCTCTAAATCAGCTGAAGAAGCAATCACTTCTAAAGGTGGCTCAGTAGAAGTCATCTAAGAGGTGACAGCCTATGTTTTTTAAACTTTTAAAAGATGCCTTAAAGGTAAAATTGGTACGTAGTAAAATTCTATTTACTATCTTTATCCTTTTTGTCTTCCGCGTAGGAACCCACATTACAGTACCAGGAGTAAACGCAAGGAGTCTTGAAGCCTTGTCAAATGTTCCATTTTTGAACATGTTGAGCTTGGTTTCGGGAAATGCTATGCGTAATTTCTCAGTTTTCGCGCTAGGTGTTAGTCCTTATATTACAGCTTCCATCATTGTTCAACTTTTGCAAATGGATATTTTACCTAAATTTGTTGAATGGGGTAAGCAAGGTGAAGTTGGTCGTCGTAAACTGAATCAGGCAACACGCTACATTTCTTTGGTACTGGCATTTGTTCAATCGATTGGTATTACAGCAGGCTTTAATGCCTTGTCTGGTGCAAAATTGACCAATATGCCATTAAATTGGCACACATATTTGTTGATTGGATCAATTTTGACAACAGGTTCAATTATTGTAACCTGGTTGGGGGAACAAATTTCTGAAAAGGGCTATGGTAATGGTACATCAATGATTATCTTCGCGGGTATCATTTCATCACTACCAGGAACTTTTCACGAGATTTACATTGATCGCTTTGTTAATATTGAATCAAGTCGTTTGGGGGAGTCAGCAATCTTTGTTGCTGCACTCGTCGTATTAATATTCTTTGTTGTGTATTTTACAACTTTTGTACAACAAGCAGAATATAAATTACCAATTCAATATACAAAACGTGCACAAGGAGCACCTTCTAGCTCATATTTACCGCTGAAATTGAATCCAGCAGGAGTTATTCCCGTAATCTTTGCAGGCTCAATCACTGCAGTTCCAACTTCTTTGATTCAATATTTCGCAAGTCAAAATAAGAGTGCCGGGTGGTTATTGACGGTTCAGGAATACTTTGATTATTCAACTGCTAAAGGTATGATTGTATATGCAGGTTTAATTATTGCCTTTACATTCTTCTACACCTTTGTTCAAGTAAATCCTGAGAAGACTGCAGAAAGCCTTCAGAAAAGTGCAGCCTATATCCATGGAGTTCGTCCTGGTAATGGCACTGAACAGTTTTTGTCAAAATTATTGACAAGATTGGCAGTAATCGGTGCACTCTTCTTGAGTTTTGTAGCTTTGTTGCCTATCCTTGCGCAAAATCTCTTTGGGCTTTCTTCAAGCATTGCGTTCCTTGGTACAAGTTTGATTATCGTAATCTCTACAAGTATCGAAGGCATCAAGCAATTAGAAGGCTACCTTCTTAAGAGAAAATATGTAGGTTTCTTAGAAATTACAGAATAGAATATAGGTTGACCTAGTCAACCTTCTATTTTGTTTTTAGATAAGTTTGTCAATAATGGCAAATTTATGTGAAAACAAAATAAGGAGTTTGTCATGAATCTTTTAATTATGGGTTTACCAGGTGCTGGTAAAGGGACACAAGCGGCCAAGATTGTTGAGAAATTCAATGTTGCTCATATCTCAACAGGAGATATGTTCCGTGCAGCAATGGCCAATCAGACTGAAATGGGTATTCTTGCCAAGTCGTACATTGATAAGGGTGACCTCGTTCCCGATGAAGTTACTAATGGCATTGTCAAAGAACGTTTGGTTCAGGATGACATCAAGGAAAAAGGCTTTTTACTAGATGGCTATCCTCGTACGATTGAACAAGCTCATGCCTTGGATGAAAATTTGGCTGACTTAGGAATTGAGTTGCAAGGTGTTATCAATATTGAGATTGATCCTTCAAAATTGGTAGAGCGTCTCAGCGGTCGTATTATTCATAAAGAAACCGGCGAGACTTTCCACAAAGTATTCAATCCACCTGTTGGAGACTACAAAGAGGAAGACTTCTATCAACGTGAAGATGACAAGCCAGAATCTGTCAAACGTCGTTTAGAGGTCAATATCGCACAAGGACAGCCAATCATTGATCATTATCGTGCAAAAGGGCTGGTCCATGATATTGAAGGTGACCAAGACATTGACCTTGTTTTCCAAGCAATTGATACAGTACTATCAAAATTGCAATAAACTAACAGATTTGGCTTGCATTTTTTACACAAAGATGATAAAATAGCCTAGTCTGACTTATAATTGTTACCTCTGTGTTCAGAGGACATCAAATCGATATTTAGAGAGGGGTTACTTTTGCATGGCAAAAGAAGATGTGATTGAAATTGAAGGCAAAGTAGTCGATACAATGCCAAATGCTATGTTTACTGTTGAGTTGGAGAACGGACACCAAGTCCTTGCAACTGTTTCAGGTAAAATCCGTAAAAACTACATTCGTATTTTGGTCGGTGACCGCGTAACTGTTGAGCTTAGTCCATACGACTTGACACGTGGACGTATCACATACCGCTTTAAATAGTCGAAATACTTGGAGGGATTAAACATGAAAGTAAGACCATCGGTCAAACCAATTTGCGAATACTGCAAAGTTATTCGTCGTAATGGTCGTGTTATGGTGATTTGCCCAGCAAATCCTAAACACAAGCAACGTCAAGGTTAAGAAATAGAAAGGAGAAAACATGGCTCGTATTGCTGGAGTTGACATTCCAAATGACAAACGTGTAGTTATTTCATTAACTTATGTTTATGGTATCGGTCTTGCAACATCTAAAAAAATTCTTGCAGCTGCAGGTATTTCAGAAGATGTACGCGTGAAAGATTTGACATCAGATCAAGAAGATGCTATTCGTCGTGAAGTTGATGCAATCAAAGTTGAAGGTGACCTCCGTCGTGAAGTTAACTTGAACATCAAACGTTTGATGGAAATCGGTTCATACCGTGGTATCCGTCACCGTCGTGGACTTCCTGTCCGTGGACAAAACACTAAAAACAATGCCCGCACTCGTAAAGGTAAAGCTGTTGCGATTGCAGGTAAGAAAAAATAATATAGGAGGTAGAAAAATTGGCTAAACCAACACGTAAACGTCGTGTGAAAAAGAATATCGAATCTGGTATTGCTCATATTCACGCTACATTTAATAACACTATTGTTATGATTACTGATGTGCATGGTAACGCTATTGCTTGGTCATCAGCTGGTGCTCTTGGTTTCAAAGGTTCTCGTAAATCTACACCATTCGCAGCCCAAATGGCTTCAGAAGCAGCTGCTAAATCTGCACAAGAACACGGTCTTAAAACAGTTGAAGTTACCGTTAAAGGCCCAGGTTCAGGTCGTGAGTCTGCTATCCGCGCTCTTGCTGCCGCTGGTCTTGAAGTAACAGCAATTCGTGATGTGACTCCTGTACCACACAATGGTGCTCGTCCTCCAAAACGTCGCCGTGTATAATCATACATTCCATACACAGCTTTTCGTTTAAGAGGGAGTAAGAAATGATTGAGTTTGAAAAACCAACAATAACAAAAATTGATGAAAATAAAGATTACGGCAGATTTGTGATCGAACCATTAGAACGTGGTTACGGTACAACTCTTGGTAACTCTCTTCGTCGTGTACTTCTTGCCTCACTTCCAGGTGCTGCAGTAACATCAATTAAAATTGATGGTGTACTCCACGAATTCGACACAGTTCCAGGTGTTCGTGAAGATGTTATGCAAATTATTCTTAACATCAAAGGCATTGCTGTAAAATCTTATGTCGAAGACGAAAAGAAAATTGAACTTGATGTAGTAGGTCCAACTGAAGTAACAGCAGGAGACATTCTTACAGATAGTGACATTGAAATTGTAAACCCTGACCATTATCTCTTTACCATTGCTGATGGTGCCACTTTTAAAGCTGTTTTGACTGTCAATTCAGGTCGTGGTTATGTACCAGCTGAGGGTAATAAGAAAGACGATGCACCAGTGGGAACACTTGCTGTAGATTCTATCTATACGCCAGTGAAGAAAGTCAATTATCAAGTTGAACCAGCTCGTGTTGGTAGCAACGATGGTTTTGACAAATTAACACTTGAAATCAACACAAATGGCACCATTATTCCAGAAGATGCTTTAGGTCTTTCTGCACGCATTTTGATGGAGCACTTAGGTCTCTTCACTGACTTGACTGAAGTTGCAAAATCTGCAGAAGTGATGAAAGAAGCTGAAGTGGCTTCAGATGATCGTATGCTTGATCGTACGATTGAAGAATTGGATCTATCTGTTCGCTCATATAACTGTCTGAAACGTGCAGGCATTAACACTGTATTCGACTTGACAGAGAAAACTGAGCCAGAAATGATGAAAGTGCGCAATCTTGGTCGCAAGAGTCTTGAAGAAGTTAAAGTTAAATTGGCTGATCTTGGTCTAGGATTGAAAAAAGATAAATAATATAGGAGGAAATCATGGCATACCGTAAACTAGGACGCACTAGCTCACAACGTAAAGCAATGTTGCGCGATTTGACAACTGACCTTTTGATCAACGAATCAATCGTTACAACTGAAGCTCGTGCTAAAGAAATCCGTAAAACAGTTGAAAAAATGATCACACTTGGTAAACGTGGTGATTTGCACGCACGTCGTCAAGCGGCAGCATTTGTTCGTAACGAAATTGCATCTGAAAACTATGATGAAGCAACTGATAAGTACACTTCTACTACAGCACTTCAAAAATTGTTCTCTGAAATTGCACCTCGTTATGCAGAACGTAATGGTGGATATACTCGTATCCTCAAAACTGAACCACGTCGTGGTGATGCTGCACCAATGGCAATTATCGAACTTGTATAAGATCATCAATTTTGTTGAGTGTTATGATGATGGAATCCTATTCTGATTCTTAGTCTAGCTCTGGTCTACCGCTGAGCTTGTCTCAGCGGTAACACTCATCATGTTGATTGGACGCTTGTTTACGAAATTACTCTAAGATAGAATAATTTCGTAAGCAGGCGTTTTTATTTTACTCAAAAATTTTGATATACTTATAAAATGAATAGAGAAGACATGACATCCCTAGGCAATTGCTTTGAAGAACACTATTTTGCTAACATTAAAGAAAAGCCAGAATTGTTTATAGGTGTAGAATTAGAATATCCGATAGTTAATATCTCAGGGAAAGCAACTTCTATCCAAGTGGCTACAGATATGATGCGACATCTTTCTAATCAAAATGGTTTTACCATCGTCAAAAGAGATGATAGAGGAAATCCGATAGAACTCCAGCACGAGTCGGGAGACCTCATACTATTTGAAGTCACGTATAATACACTAGAATTTGCATTCGCAAAAGCAAAAAATATTGGTAGTGTAGAAGAGCGTCATAAAGAATATCTAGAGAATATTCAATATTATTTGCGCCAAAATGGACACGAATTGCAGGGGTTAGGGATAAATCCCAATTGGGAAAACAATGACAATAGACCGGTAGATACGGGCCGATATAGGATGTTGATGAACTATCTCAAGCTAGGAGAAGGCAAACCTAATATGCATCCCTATACTGGATATGCTGGCTTTATTTGCGGAAATCAAGTGCAGTTTGATGTGAGTCGAAAATCCTTTTTACGAGTCATTAATGCGTTTAATAAAATTGAAGCAGCGAAGGCGTTTTTGTTTGCAAATTCACCATTCGATCATATGGATGGTATGGCCCTTACTAGGGATTATTTTTGGGAATATTCAATGCATGGCCTCTTAAAGAATAACGTTGGTATCTACTCAGAGGAATTTCAAACTGAGGCAGAATATCGTCAATACCAAGAAGAGTCCGCAATGTTTTATGTCATCAGGGATAACTGCTATTATTATTTTAAACCAATTACTGTTAAATCTTTTTTTGAGCAAGAAAAATTTGCAGCGTATTCAGAAACTGGCGAGATATGTTACTTTGTTCCGAAAGCAGATGATTTCAAAAACCATCGCTCATACCACTATCAAGAGCTTACCAAACGAGGAACTATTGAATTTCGAAGTACATGTACACAACCATTTGAAACAACATTTGCTCCCATAGCCTTTCATTTAGGTCTGCTCGCCAATCTCGTGAAATTAGAAGAAATTCTGGAATGTACAGAGTTTTTTAAAGAATTTGGCAGAGATTATTCGAAGCTACGTAGACAATTTTCGAGAAAAAAACTGTCTGATTTAGAACAAAGAATGGCGAAAGACTTTTCTAAGACATTATTAGATTGTGCACATGAAGCCCTCCTTTTGAGAGGATACAGTGAAGAAAAATATTTAACTCCACTGTACAATTCATTAATTGATGACTTCGGGGTATTGTGACAGTCTACTAAAATATGAATAGGTGGGCATAGATTTTCACAAAAAACATAAAGACCGGTAAAATTTTGATATACTGGAGGCATACGAAGAAAATATACAATCTCCGATTAGTATGCCTCTCAGCTTTTCGCCAAATTTCATAAAAAATCTAAAAAATCTCAAAAAACCGGTTGACAATTGCCAAAGTAGATGATAGAATAATTGAGTTGTCTCTTGAGGGGCTAGTTAATAGAGGAACGAAAAAAAGTTTCGAAAA
>NZ_JANFME010000015.1:0-46608 GCF_029616525.1 Streptococcus suis
CGATGACTAACATCAGTAACTCGTCAACCACAAAGCCCTCACTAAGATTATACACCTAGTGAGGGCTTTGTGTTCGTTTTCATTATTCTGTGGGTGAGGGCGGAGCCTTCATGGATGTCTTTCCCACTCCCTTTCATTTTCTTAGGTAGACGATAAGTAGTATAAAAAGAGTTTGTACTGGTAAACTGTACAAACTCTTTCTATATAAAACGGAAGTAAATCGCTGCTTATCGTCAATATCCTATCCTAGCAGGCTAACTACAATTGGAATGACGACTACAAAGAGGATGGTGGAAGTTGTGACTACATTTGTCGCATACTGTACGTCACCTTTACCTTCATTGGCCAAAATGGGTAAGACAGCCAGTCCAGGAACTGCAGCCTGTACCATGAAAGTATTGTATTCAATACGAGGCAACTGACTTCCCCACAAGGCTAAAATGAGATACATTAAAATAGGGGATAGGAGGAAACGTCCTATGAGTGCTAGTACTGTGTCTCTATCAAAGCGAATAGAGGATAGACCTGCTTTCGATAGGACGATACCGATATAAATAAGAGAAAGTGGGGTTACAATATTACCAATATAGCTGAGAGTACTGTCTACAAAGGTAGGGACAGGAATCTTAAAGAACAAAAAGAACAAGGAGATGAGAAAGCCAACAAGAGGAGCTGGCAGTAACTTTCTCCAATTGAAGTTTCCTTTTTGTTTATCTTCGGGATTTTTAGCATCTTGTGCGATTAACAAAGCACCAAATGCCCAAGTAGAAATGGTATTGGTAATATAATACACTAAGAAATAGGAAATCGAGTTGTCGCCAAAGAGGGCGATATTCAAAGGAAGTCCGATAAATATGGTGTTGGCATTGGCAAACATATTGAGCAGGACTCCCCGTCGTCCTGCAGGAACCTTAAAAATCTTGATGACAAGGTATCCAGCCAGATAGGCTAGAATAACTCCGCCAAATGTGAAGAGTAGACCTGGAGCTACTTCTATCAGCTTATCCAAGGTCAGATATTTTAAAACGGAGATAAAGATAGATGCTGGAAGTGCTACGTTCATGACGAGACGAGAAATATTTGCTCCAAATTCCTTACCGAACCACCCCTTTTCATTGAGATAGAAGCCAAGGGCTATGATAAAGATAATAGGGAAAATATTTTCAATTGAAGTGAGAATCTGTACCATTTTTACCCCTAGATTAATATTTTGGATACCATTTAAGATTTTGTACAGCTTCTTCCATATCTCCTTCGACTTGTGCTAAACCTTGTTCTTGAGCTTTTTTGGCAACAGCGTTTGCTACGTTGATAGAGAATTCAGTCAAGCGAGAAACAGGAGGAAGCACTGGAGCTCCGGGCTTGCCATTATCTACCAAACCACTGAGTGAGCGTGCTGCAGCGCCAATCATTTGGTCGGTCAATAGTTTTGCCTTAGAAGCCATGACACCAAGACCAAGACCTGGATAGATTAAAGCATTATTGGCTTGACCAATTTGATAGGTGACTCCATTGTAGTTGATGTCATCTGACGGGATACCGGTTGCCACAAAGGCCTTTCCGTCTGACCACTTAATTAAGTCCTCAGCAGTTGCCTCGGCCAGCTTAGTCGGATTGCTGAGAGGGAAAATAATAGGATGCTCGGTAAACTTACACATGTCCTCAACAATTTCTTGAGTAAAGGTATTTGGTTGTGTCGAAGTCCCTACTAAGATAGTTGGTTTGACAGTCTTGACAACAGCAGTGAGGTTTGTGAGTTCCTCACTATTTTCAAATTCAGAGCGTTTGCGAGCAAATGGTCGTTGCTCCGGAGTCAAATCATCCATGTCATCGAATAACAGACCTTGTTTATCAACCATATAGAAACGGTCGTAGGCCTCTTCTTCTGATAAACCTTCGTTGATCATTTCAAGGAGGACACGGTGGGCAATGCCAGCACCAGCAGTACCTCCACCAAAGCAGAGGTAACGTTGATCGGTTAATGATTCACCAGAAATATCAAGTGCTCCGTAGATACCTGCTAAGGTAATAATCCCTGTACCTTGAATATCGTCGTTAAACGTAGGGATTTTGTCTTTGTATTTATTTAAGATATTTGCTGCATTACCGCGACCGAAATCTTCCCAATGCAAATAGAGGTCAGGGAAGAGCTCCAAAGCAGTTTCAACAAATTGATCAATAAAGCTATAGTAGGCCTCTCCACGAATGCGCTCATGTCGATTGCCAAGATAGAATGGATGTTCCAAAAGCTCAGGGCGATTGGTACCAGCATCAATGACAACTGGAAGAACACTAGTAGGATCGATTCCTGCAGCAGCAGTATAAATCATCAATTTGCCGATGGCAATGTCAACACCTTGTGTGCCCCAATCGCCAATACCTAGAATTCCTTCTGCGTCAGTGACAACAATCAGACGGACTTTACGGTCTCCTGCAGCATTTTTTAAACTATCTCGAATATCATCAGGATGTTCAACAGACAAAAAGGCTGCATATTGAGGGTCTACAAAGAGATCACTGTATTGTTCGATGGACTCAGCAATGACAGGGTCATAAACCACTGGATTGAATTCTACAATGTGTTGGTTGAAAAGGTAGTAGAAAAGTGTTCGATTGGTATTGAAAATTTCCATCAAGAAATGTCTTTTCTCAATATTAGAATCTTTTCGTTGGTAGTGTGCATAAGCCTGTGCAGCTTGTTCTTCAATAGTTTGTACATGAGGAGGTAGTAGCCCGACTAGTCCAAGCTCCTTACGTTCTTCAAGAGAAAATGCGGTTCCTTTATTCAAAAAAGGGTCGTTTAAAATATGATGTCCGTCCATAGAGACCTCCAAATCAATAAGTTGTAGTCACTGAGTGACTGGTGAAAGTACAATCTAAGCCAATATGTATTAGCTCGATTTGCTCTCTATTATAGCATGAAACGGTATCGAAAACAATACTAAGTATCATTCAAGAGGTTACTCTGTATCATAAAAAACAGTATGATATAGGTACTATGACAGAAACAAATTATCTCCAAAAATACGTTGCTAAAAAAGTCAAACATCACAGGACCCAACAAGGATTGAGCCAAGAAAAATTGTCTGAGAAAGCTGGTTTGGGACTCAAGTATGTCAATAATATTGAAAATAAAAATTATAATCTCAGATTGAAGACTTTGGAAAAAGTGATTGAGGCTTTAGGGATGACCCCAGAGGAGTTTTTTGATTTCTCTAGCCTGGAGGGTAAAACTGAGCCAGATACAAAATTGAGTATCCGACGATTGACAATGAAGCTAAAACAATTACCGAAGGAAAAGCAGGAATCCTTTTTAATGGTTTTTGAAACGATTTTGGATAATTTGGATTAAATAGAATAGATAGTATAAAAGGAATTGAATTCTATATGAGGAGGATTCAATTTTTTTTGTTCCTTATTAGGAAATAGATGGTATACTTGTTTATCAAGATAGCACTCTATTTTAAAGAAGAGGGTAAAGATTATTTTGATATTGGTATGGCCCCTTTGTCGAATGTAGGAACTCGTGACCATTCATTTTGGCAAGAAAAAGTGGGGTACCTCATTTATCAGTTTACGAGTCGCTTTTATTCCTTTAGTGGCCTAAGGAAATATAAAGAAAAGTTTAGACCGGACTGGGAAGCGAAATACATTTCCTATCCACGGTCGACATGGTTAGTTTTTACTATGCTGGTGCTGTTACAGATTGATAATAGGAAGGTAAAGCCGAAGTAGGCTGAGAATGAAATGGTATAGTAGTAAGCCAACTCAATAGATTTCGGCTTCCTGTCACAAATGATTTACAGTTCAGATGGTAGGGGATTGGCTCTAACTCAGGAGTTAGGGCTTTTCTTTTGCCAAAAATGTGATATAATAAGTCAGTATGCTTATTCAAGCACAAAAGAGGAATCCTATGACAAAAGAACAAGAATTTTTAAAAGAATTTGAGGCTTGGGTCAACACTCAGGTCATGGTAAACGAGATGGCGGTTGAAGAAAGTCGTCGTGTCTTGGAAGAAGACAAGGATGAGCGTGCAGCGGATGCATATATTCGTTATGAGAGCAAGCTGGATGCCTATCGATTCATTCAAGGGAAATTTGCTAACTACCATGCTGGTAAAGGTTTTCATGATTTACCAGATGAGTTGTTTGGTCAAAGGCATTATTAATCAGACGGGAGAGATGAAAAATGGGAAAAAAGAAAGTAAATCGTAAAAAAGTTTTGAAAAAACAATTAGCAGACTTGAAACGTGCAGGCCGTGTAGGTCTTGAAAGAGCTGCAGAGGTAGTAGAGACAGTTGCTCACAAGGCTGAGGCTGTAGTAGAGCATGCTGTGGAACAAGTGAAAGAAGTTGTAGCAGAAGTGACTTTTTCAGCGACTTCATTGGAAGACTTTTTGGCGCTTCCTGAGTTGGAAGGCATTGCGGCAGCACGTTTGGAAACCTTCTACGAAGCAGGTATTCAATCTGTGTCTGATTTTGCAAACTATACCGAGAAAGAGCTATTGGCACTTAAAGGTATCGGGCCTGCAACTATCAAGCAGTTGAAAGAAAAAGGGATTGAGTTGAAAGCTTAAATCCCTTGCTTTTCAAGGTACAATTTGTTACAATAAAGCCATTCAGAGGTGTTTTGAGCCCCATTTGTCACAGGAAGCGGTGGTACTGAGAAATCCGCACAAATGTCAAAACTGGTTGCTGATGATGTGAATCGAATAAGCAAAGTGCAGATAATCTATCTGAACAAGGGTGGTACCGCGGAATAACTTCGTCCCTGTCTAGCAAGTCTAGGCGGGGATTTTCATTTGGAAAGGAGAAATATGCTACATCATGTTGAAATTTACGTTTCTGACTTGGAAACTTCGCGTGCATTTTACGACTTTCTCCTGACCAAGCTGGGCTACTCGCTCTATCAGGAGTGGGAGGAAGGGCTATCTTACAAAAAAGCAGAGCAGTACCTGGTCTTTGTCCAAACGCCACAGGATTTCCTAGAGGTAGGTTATCACCGTTGCCGCACTGGTCTCAATCATCTAGCCTTTCATGCGGGAACACCTGATGATGTTGACCAATGGCGGAAGGAATTTTTGACCAGACGAGTCAAACTTCTCTACGACGACCGCTATCCCCACGCAGGAGGACCAGACCACTATGCCCTCTATTTAGAAGATCCAGATGGGATTAAGATTGAGTTGGTGGGGGAGGGAGTATGAATCTAATTATTATTGGAGCACAAGCTTCTGGCAAGATGACCATTGGGCAGGAAGTTGCGAAATTGACAGGGATGACCCTTTTTCATAATCACGATTCGATTGATTTTAGCCTACGTTTTATTCCTGAATTTTCTGAGGATATGTTTGACCTCAATACACGTATTACATTTGCTGTTTATGATGTGTTTGCTAGGTCAGGCCGCCCACTAATTGGAACTGCCTTGATTAATTTTAAAAATCTCATAGAGGTTCAATTCCTTACAACTGTTCAGACGATTTTTCATCATCATGGTCAGGAAATTTTATTTGTTGAGTTGGAGACTGCTTTGGAAGAACGTCTGCGGCGTAATCGGACAGAAAATCGACTTACCCATAAACCTTTGAAACGACACATTGAAGTTTCAGAGGCTGAGATTCTCTCTACAGCTGGTACATGTCAATATACCTCATTAGGCATTCCAGAGGGCATTCAGCATTATCTCAAAATTAATAATACTCATCTTTCTGTCAATGACGTAGCTCAACTGATTATCCAAAAAATGGAGGAGCTTGGGGAAGAACAAACGAAATAGTCAGCCCAAAGGACTGACTATTTCTAGGAGATTATATGAAAAAGAATTGGGCTATTTCTAGCTTGAGGATAGTATAAGCCAATTTTCTTAAAAAATACTAAAGGAGAAAAATAAATGTCAAAAGAATTATCACCAAAATACAATCCAGTCGAGGTTGAGGCTGGTCGTTACCAAACTTGGTTGGACCAAGATGTCTTTAAGCCGTCAGGCGATACGGAAGCCAAGCCTTATTCTATCGTCATTCCGCCGCCAAACGTAACAGGTAAGTTGCACTTGGGACACGCTTGGGATACCACCCTTCAAGATATCATTATCCGTCAAAAACGCATGCAGGGCTTTGACACCCTCTGGCTTCCAGGTATGGACCACGCGGGGATTGCCACACAGGCTAAGGTTGAGGAACGCTTGCGGGAGCAAGGCGTGACCCGTTATGATCTCGGTCGTGAAAAATTCCTCGATAAAGTCTGGGAATGGAAGGATGAGTACGCAGCGACCATTCGTGAGCAATGGGGCAAGTTGGGTCTATCTTTGGACTACCAACGTGACCGCTTTACGCTGGACGAAGGCTTGTCAAAAGCTGTTCGCAAGGTCTTTGTAGAACTCTACAAAAAAGGCTGGATCTACCGTGGCGAATTTATCATCAACTGGGACCCAGCAGCTCGCACAGCCCTTTCTGACATCGAGGTTATTCACAAGGACGTCGAAGGTGCCTTCTACCACATGAATTATATGTTGGAAGATGGTTCACGTGCCCTTCAAGTTGCGACAACCCGTCCTGAAACCATGTTCGGTGACGTTGCGGTTGCGGTTAATCCAGAAGACCCACGTTACAAGGACTTGATTGGCAAAAACGTTATCCTGCCAATCGTGAACAAACCTATCCCAATCATTGCGGATGAACACGCAGACCCAGAATTTGGTACGGGGGTTGTGAAAATCACACCTGCCCACGATCCGAATGACTTCCTTGTCGGTCAACGCCACAATCTGCCACAAGTCAATGTTATGAACGACGACGGTACCATGAACGAGTTGGCAGGTGAATTTGCAGGTATGGACCGCTTTGAAGCTCGTAAGGCAACGGTTGCTAAGTTGCAAGAACTTGGAGCTCTTGTGGAAATCGAAAACCGTGTGCATTCCGTTGGACACTCTGAGCGTACAGGTGTGGTAGTCGAGCCACGTTTGTCAACTCAATGGTTTGTTAAAATGGACCAATTGGCTAAGAATGCCATTGCCAACCAAGACACAGCTGATAAGGTAGAATTTTACCCACCACGTTTCAACGATACCTTCCTACAATGGATGGAAAATGTACACGATTGGGTTATCTCGCGTCAGCTTTGGTGGGGTCATCAGATTCCAGCATGGTATAACGAATCTGGCGAAATGTACGTCGGAGAAGAGGCTCCAGCAGGTGACGGATGGGTACAGGATGAGGATGTCCTAGATACCTGGTTCAGCTCTGCCCTTTGGCCATTCTCAACCATGGGCTGGCCTGACGAAAACGCGGCGGACTTCCAGCGTTACTTCCCAACCTCAACCTTGGTAACGGGCTACGACATCATCTTTTTCTGGGTGTCACGCATGATTTTCCAATCGCTTGAGTTCACCGGCCGTCAGCCATTCAAGAACGTGCTGATCCACGGTTTGATCCGTGACGAAGAAGGGCGCAAGATGTCTAAGTCGCTCGGAAACGGGATTGACCCCATGGATGTCATCGAGAAATACGGTGCGGACGCTTTGCGTTGGTTCTTGTCAAACGGCTCTGCCCCTGGTCAGGA
The DNA here is from genome assembly GCF_029616525.1 of Streptococcus suis. Taxonomy (GTDB): domain Bacteria; phylum Bacillota; class Bacilli; order Lactobacillales; family Streptococcaceae; genus Streptococcus; species Streptococcus suis_AF. Next base: position 7,559 of record NZ_JANFME010000015.1, read on the forward strand.
TGTCCGCTTCTCTTATGAGAAGATGGACGCTTCTTGGAACTTCATCAACAAGATTTGGAACATTTCCCGCTACATCCTCATGAACAATGAAGGCTTGACCTTGGATGCGGCGCGTGAGAATGTAGCGAAAGTTGCAGCTAGCGAGGCTGGCAATGTGACGGACCGCTGGATTCTCCACAACCTCAACGAAACCATTGCCAAGGTCACTGAAAACTTCGACAAGTTCGAGTTTGGTGTGGCTGGTCACATCCTCTACAACTTCATCTGGGAAGAGTTCGCCAACTGGTATGTGGAGCTGACCAAGGAGGTGCTTTACAGCGACAATGAGGCCGAGAAAGTCATGACTCGCTCTGTCCTTCTCTACACGCTGGACCAAATCCTTCGCCTCCTCCACCCAATCATGCCGTTTGTGACGGAAGAAATCTTCGCCCAGTACGCAGAGGGCTCTATCGTGGTGGCGGCTTACCCTGTTGTCAACCCAGCCTTTGAAAACGCTGAAGCTCACAAGGGAGTGGAAAGCCTCAAGGACTTGATCCGTTCGGTGCGAAATAGCAGAGCAGAGGTCAATGTTGCGCCATCTAAGCCGATTACCATTTTGATTAAGACGGCAGATAGCGAGCTTGAAACCTTCTTCAAGGCAAATGAAAACTACATCCGCCGCTTTACCAATCCAGAACAGTTGGAAATCAGCTCAAGCATTGCTGCACCAGAACTAGCCATGTCAGCCGTTATCACCGGTGCTGAAATCTTCTTACCACTAGCCGACCTCCTCAACGTAGAAGAAGAGTTGGCTCGTCTAGACAAAGAGCTTGCCAAATGGCAAAAAGAACTAGACATGGTCGGCAAAAAACTCAGCAACGAACGCTTCATCGCCAACGCCAAACCAGAAGTCGTTGAAAAAGAAAAAGAAAAACAAGCCGACTACCAAGCAAAATACGATGCGACAGTAGGACGGATTGAAGAGATGAAGAAACTGGTCTAGTGGTCTAAAACCACTTGATACTTCGTCAACTCACCTTGCCGTACTCAAGTACTGTCTGCGGTGTCGTTTCCTAGTCTCAAGCTGATTTTAGCCACACTAGATTAAACAAATGCCCAGCCTTAAAAGGCTGGGTTTTGTGGTATAATAAGGCTAGAAATTCAAACAGGAGGAGTCTATGCAACCAACCTACAATATTGATAATCCCAATCTTTCCTACGAAGCCAAGCAAGAACTCTGGGAAACGGGTTTTGGTCTTCAAAAAGTGGATGGGCTGACTCCGTCTGTTTATATGGAGGAGTTGGCGGATAGGCAAGCTCGTGGAGAGTACACCTATGAGCAGGTGTATCAGGAAATTACGAAATACCACCAGTCAACTGACGCCAGTACGCAAGAGGCAGATATTGTCTCTCTCCGAATTGTTGAAATGCTCTCCCAAAATGGCTTTAGCTTGCGACCAACTATTCTCTTACATATCCACAAAGAGCTCTTTCAAGGTGTTTTTGGCAGCAGTATTCCAGTTGGTGAGTATCGAACGGTTAACATTACAAAAAATGAACCAGTCTTAAAGGGGGATACTGTGATTTATTCAGATTTTCCTTTGATTGTTGCCACTTTGGATTATGATTTTCAGCAAGAAAGAGATTTTTCTTATGCTGGATTAGATAAAAAAGCCATTGTTGCCCATATCCAATCCTTTATCTCAGGCATCTGGCAAATACATCCATTCCGAGAAGGAAACACGCGAACAATCACCGTATTTCTCATCAAATACCTTCGCTCACTTGGTTTCGATATTGATAACGAGCCTTTTCAAAAACATGCAAAATATTTCCGAGATGCCCTTGTGCTTGACAATGCTAAGTTAGTCAATAAACGGTCGGATTTTTTAACTGCCTTCTTTGAAAATCTCCTCTTGAATGGTCAGAATGATTTATCAAGTGAGAGGATGTATGAGGAGTTGGGAGTAAAAGTGGAATGATGTAATAAAGTATTTTCAGAAAGATTTATTTTCAAATTTCTAGAGATAGATTGACTACTGATAATTGAATTTTATACTGGTACTTTTGAAATCCCCAATTAGATTCAAGTTATTTATTGCAAAAAACGAACACAGGAAAATATCATGTCCAACAACAACTTATTCCAAGACCATCTTCTTCACTCTTTGCAATATGGTTTTATTGATAGAGAGATTTTTCAAGAAGGAGTCTATTCGCCTAAAATTTTAATTAATGATACAGAAACTCATCGTTATGTATTAAATGATATTCAAGAAGAGTTAAGTAAAGCTAAATCATTTGCTTTCAGTGTGGCTTTTATTACTCAGTCTGGACTCGCCCTAATTAAAAGTCAATTATCAGATTTGGCAGATGAGGGAGTTCAGGGGAGAATTTTGATTTCTCCCTATCTAGATTTTAACGATCCCATAGCGATGAAGGAATTGCTTAAACTGAAAAATGTCCAAGTACGGATAACACCAGTCAATTTGCAAATGCATGCAAAATTTTATCTGTTTGAGCAAAAAGATAAACAAGTTATCATTTCTGGTAGTTCCAATTTAACTCATACGGCTTTGAAAATTAACTATGAGTGGAATGTGAAATTGACTTCAACACATAACGGTGATTTTATCCAGAATGCAAAAGAAGAGTTTGAACGTATTTGGAAAAAATCAATCGTTTTAGATATAGAAGCAATCAATGCTTATTCGGCACGTCGAAAGACGGTGATACAAACAGCGACGATTCAGGACGAGTCAATAGCATCTTACCAAGAAACCATTCGTCCCAACAAGATGCAAGAGCAGGCTTTGGAAGGCCTCGCAACTGTTAGGGAAAATGGTGCTCACAAAGCTCTGGTCATTAGTGCAACCGGAACAGGTAAAACCTATCTTTCTGCCTTTGATGTCAAACAATATAATCCAGATAGAATGTTGTTTATTGTCCATCGAGAACAAATTCTTCAAAAATCATTAAAAGACTTTCAAAAGGTGTTAGGATTTGAGGATGATGAGGGCTGTATTTATAAGAGTGGGATGGATATATCACAGAAGAGGTATATCTTTGCGACCATTCAGACCATTTCGAGAGCAGATAACCTTCAAGCTTTTGAGCCAACTTTCTTTAACTATATTTTGATTGATGAGGTTCATAAAGCTGGTGCAGACTCCTATAAAAAAGTGATGAATTATTTTCAGCCAGATTTTTATTTAGGGATGACAGCAACACCTGAGCGAACAGATGGACAAAATATTTATGAGCTTTTTGACTATAATATTGCTTATGAAATTCGCTTGCAAGAGGCACTTGATAATGATATGCTCTGTCCATTTATATACTACGGTGTTTCAGACATTAAGATTGATGGCCAGTTAATTGATGAAAAAGCCACTTTTTCAAATTTAGTTTCTGAACAACGTGTCAATCATATTTTAGAAAAAATTGCTTACTACGGAGTAAGTGGTGAGGCGGTAAAAGGATTGATTTTCTGTTCGTCTGTTAAAGAGGCGAAGGAATTAGAAAGTCAATTTAATAATAGAGGACTCCGTACACGCGCTCTTTCAGGGGAACATAGCCAAGAGGAACGACAGAGAGTTGTTCAAGACTTAGAAAATGGCCACTTAGACTATATTCTGACGGTTGATATTTTTAATGAGGGAATTGATATTCCGAGTGTCAATCAGGTTGTCATGCTTCGCAATACCCAATCGAGTATCATTTTTATTCAACAATTAGGTCGAGGTTTGCGAAAGCACGATTCGAAAGAATATGTTACCATAATTGATTTTATTGGAAACTATCAAAACAACTATCTAATTCCAGTTGCACTCTTTGGCGATCAGTCTATGAACAAAGACAATTATCGTCGTGAAGTCAGAGAGCCAAATATTTTAAGAGGACTAACGACAATCAACTTTGAGAAGATTGCCAAAGAACAAATTTTTTCTTCCATCACAAATACGACACTCTCATCAATTAAAATTTTACGAGATGCTTTTAAAGACTTAGAGAATAAGTTGGGTAGAGTTCCGTATCTATCAGATTTCGTAAAATTCAATAGCATTGATCCACTTGTCTTTTTTGAAAATTCCAGTTTTCAAAATTATGGAGATGTCATCAATAAGTTTTCAGAAGAAACAATCCTTCTATCAGAAGTTGAAAAGCGATTTTTGAATTTTATTACATTTGAAATCTTGAATGGCAAACGAAAACATGAACTGTATTTGTTGAACTTGCTTGTCGAAAATGAGGGACTAGTTTCGTCAGATAAATGGTTTGAATGCATTATTAAGCATGATTTGGATTTTAGAACAGAAGTTTTAGAATCTGTTACAAGGGTATTAAATCTATCCTTTTTAAAAGCCCAGGAGCAAAAGAAATATGGTGACGAATCTCTCGTTTCTTTTGAAGGTGATGTATATAGTTTGAATAAAACAGTCTATCAATCGCTGATGAAAAACAATAAATTTGCTAGACTATTTTTTGATGTTATCGAAACTGGTATTTTAAAATCAAAAGAGTATCCTGAAATTTTCACACTGGGTCAGAAATACTCTCGACGTGACGTGCTTAAATTAATGAATGTCGCAAAAGATGAACCACCTTTAAATATTGGTGGATACAAAATTGATAAGGACACTAATTCTTGTCCGATTTTCATCACTTACCATAAAAGTGAAGACATTAGTGATACCATAAAGTACGAGGACGAACTTCTGAATGAGTCAACTTTGAAGTGGTTTTCAAAGAACAAACGTACATTAGATTCTAATGATGTATCGACTATTATTCATTCTAATAAAAATGGATTGAGGCTAGAACTTTTTGTCATTAAAGATGATTCAGAAGGTGGAGAATTTTATTATCTTGGTCCACTAAAATACGTTGAAAATAGTGCAAGTGAAGTAATGAAAAATGGAGATTCAGTTGTCCAAATGTTATTTAAGTTGGATTCACCAGTGGAGACAAACTTGTATAAGTACTTGACAGATAAATAAAAAATAGAGATTCGCTGGAATCTCTATTTTTGTTGCAAACATTTGACGGCAGGAATATCTACTGGAGCCCATTCTAATGTCTCTAAATCTTCGATGGGGAGCCATTTAGAATCTTGGTGTTCTAATAAAGTTAAATCACCCGTGACTAATTTTGAACGGTAAGTTTTCATTGTAACAATACCGAAGTCATATTCATAAGATGCTTCATTGAGAAAGGAGATTATTTCGATTTCAGAATCAAATTCCTCTTTAATTTCGCGAACTAAGGCTTCCTCTGGTGTCTCGCCTGCTTCAAGTTTTCCTCCTGGAAATTCCCAATAGCCCCCTAGGCTCTTTCCTTCAGGACGCTGGGCACAAAAGATTTTTCCATCTTTTTCGATTGCCGCTGCTACAACATTAATGATTTTTTTTGACAAGATTTGACCTCCACAATAAACTCTTTAACAGATTTTGTTATACTTTGTATATATATTACTTTAAAGGATTCAAAATGTCTAGACAAATTGCACACCTCCCCTCCCTCATCCCTTTCGGTTTCATCCTCTCCAACAATCGCTACACCTACCGTGAGGTCTTCATGGAGGGGCAGTTTGAGGCGGTGGTGGAAGTCGATGAGGCTGGTCAGCTGTCGTCCTATGTTTGGGATTGTGAGATGGAGGAGGTCTATACTGCCCATCTGGTGACTGCGCCAGCTGGGGCTTTTGTGGGGCAGGTGCGTGAGGCTTACCAGACCATTTTGGCTCGGATAGAGGAAGCCTGCTGTATCGTTCTGCCATTTACCAAAGACCAAAGCAACCGCCTAGCCCAGCTCATCAAGGAGCAGTGGGGGGACCTGCCTGACTATCCCTTTGCCAAGTTGCCGACCTATGGGGCTTTTCGCCATCCTTCTAATAATAAGTGGTATGCCCTGGTCAGTCAGATTCCGAGGGACAAGCTGGATGGGAGCGGTTCCCAAGAAGAGGTGGAGATTGTCAATCTCAAGGTTGACGGTCGGGAAATAGCAGAGCTGCTGAGTCAGTCAGGCATCTTCCCTGCCTACCATATGTCAAAGAAGAGCTGGGTATCAGTCTTACTCGATGATACGGTGGAGGACCAGACGGTGTTTGCCCTCCTTGAGAAAAGTCGTTATTTGGTGGGACCGAAATCCTACAAGGCAGAGCAAGGGCCTGATTACTGGGTTATTCCAGCCAATCCCAAGGTCTATGATATCGATAGCGAATTTGCGGAAAATAAGGTAGTCTATTGGCCACAAAAATCAACTATTCAAGCCGGGGACATCGTAGCCATCTATGTTACAGCGCCGGTACAGGCCATTCGTTATGTTTGTCGTGTCTTAGGAGCAAACTTGGAAAATCATGGAGAATCAGATATTCCGACAGAAAAGAAACTCATGCAGGTGGAATTGCTTGCTCAGTTTTTCGATGATGTTTTGCCGAGAGCGCGCATGATGGACTTGGGAGTCAAGGCGGTGCGTGGTCCTAGACGCTTGACAGAGGGCGTGATAGAAGTGCTATCAGCTGAAGTCAAACTCCTCTATTAAATTATCAGAATATTTAATAAAAAGACTTTACAAGTGGGTAAAAAAGAGTATAATAAGGTGTATAAATTTACGAGGAGGTAAGGTATGAAGAAAAGCTTCATTCATCAGCAAGAGGAGATTTCTTTCGTCAAAAATACATTCACTCAGTATTTGAAAGACAAGCTAGAAATCGTAGAAGTGCAAGGACCGATTTTGAGTCGTGTCGGGGATGGTATGCAGGATAATTTGTCCGGTGTGGAGAATGCGGTTACTGTTAATGTGAAGTTAATTCCAGATGCGACTTATGAAGTGGTTCACTCACTTGCTAAGTGGAAGCGCCATACCTTGGCTCGATTCGGTTTTAATGAGGGAGAAGGGCTCTTTGTTCACATGAAGGCTCTTCGTCCTGACGAGGATTCCTTGGATCCCATTCACTCGGTGTATGTGGATCAGTGGGATTGGGAAAAGGTCATCCCTGATGGTCGTCGGAATTTAGCTTACTTGAAAGAAACAGTGGAGCAGATTTACAAGGCTATCCGTCTGACCGAATTGGCAGTGGAGGCGCGTTATGATATTGAGTCTGTTTTGCCTAAGAAAATCACCTTTATCCACACGGAGGATTTGGTGAAGAACTTCCCAGACTTGACACCAAAAGAGCGTGAGAATGTGGTTGCCAAAGAATACGGTGCGGTCTTCCTAATTGGTATCGGCGGTGAACTGGCAGATGGTAAACCACATGACGGACGTGCACCAGACTATGATGACTGGACAAGCCCATCAGAAGCAGGCTACAAGGGTCTCAATGGGGACATCTTGGTTTGGAACGAAGCACTTGGTTCAGCCTTTGAGTTGTCCTCAATGGGGATTCGTGTGGATGAAGAAGCGCTTAAGCGCCAGGTTGCTATCACAGGCGACGAGGACCGTTTGGAATTTGATTGGCATCGTGCCCTTTTGAATGGTCTCTTCCCGCTTTCAATCGGTGGCGGTATCGGTCAATCCCGTTTGGCCATGTTCTTGCTTCGTAAGAAACATATCGGTGAAGTGCAATCTAGTGTTTGGCCACAAGAAGTGCGTGATAATTTTGAGAATATTTTATAAGAGATTGGTTTTCAATCTCTTTTCTACTGTTTTCAATCTGAGGTCTGAAAACATTTACAACAAGATTATCTGTGATTTTTGCGCCAATCTATGATATACTTTTTTAGTTAAATTAAAATATACAGAGGATATTATGACAAAACTTAGAGAAGACATCCGTAACGTTGCTATTATTGCCCACGTTGACCACGGAAAAACAACCCTCGTTGATGAATTATTGAAACAATCCCAAACCCTTGATGAGCGTACGCAATTGGATGAGCGTGCCATGGACTCAAATGACATCGAAAAAGAGCGTGGTATCACAATCCTGGCTAAAAACACTGCCGTAGCTTACAACGGTACACGTATCAACATCATGGACACACCGGGACACGCGGACTTCGGTGGTGAGGTTGAGCGTATCATGAAAATGGTTGACGGTGTTGTCCTTGTCGTAGATGCTTACGAAGGGACCATGCCACAGACTCGTTTCGTATTGAAAAAAGCCCTTGAACAAAACTTGACACCAATCGTCGTTGTCAACAAAATCGACAAGCCATCTGCTCGTCCAGAAGAAGTTGTTGATGAGGTGCTTGAACTCTTCATCGAACTCGGTGCAGATGATGACCAGTTGGAATTCCCTGTTGTTTACGCGTCAGCTATCAACGGTACTTCATCTTTGTCTGACAATCCAGCAGACCAAGAGGAAACAATGGCACCAATTTTCGATACCATTATCGAGCATATTCCAGCGCCAGTGGATAACTCAGATGAGCCTTTGCAGTTCCAAGTATCCCTTTTGGACTATAATGACTTTGTAGGTCGAATCGGTATCGGTCGTGTCTTCCGTGGAACTGTTAAAGTTGGTGACCAAGTTACCCTTTCTAAACTAGACGGTACAACGAAAAACTTCCGCGTTACAAAACTCTTCGGTTTCTTTGGACTTGAGCGTAAAGAAATCCAAGAAGCAAAAGCAGGTGACTTGATTGCTGTTTCTGGTATGGAAGACATCTTTGTTGGTGAAACTGTAACACCAACTGATGCGGTTGAGCCACTTCCAGTTCTTCGTATCGATGAGCCAACTCTTCAAATGACTTTCTTGGTCAACAACTCACCATTTGCAGGTCGTGAAGGTAAGTGGGTAACTTCTCGTAAAATCGAAGAGCGTCTTTTGGCAGAGTTGCAGACAGACGTTTCTCTCCGTGTAGAAGCTACAGACTCGCCAGACAAATGGACTGTTTCAGGTCGTGGTGAATTGCACTTGTCTATCTTGATTGAAACTATGCGTCGTGAAGGCTACGAGCTTCAAGTATCACGTCCAGAAGTTATCATCAAGGAAATCGACGGCGTGAAGATGGAGCCATTCGAGCGCGTGCAAATCGATACTCCAGAAGAATACCAAGGTTCTGTTATCCAATCTCTCTCAGAGCGTAAGGGTGACATGCTAGATATGGTTGCGACAGGTAATGGACAAACTCGTCTTGTTTTCCTTGTACCTGCGCGTGGTTTGATTGGATATTCAACAGAATTCCTTTCAATGACTCGTGGTTACGGTATCATGAACCATACCTTCGATCAGTATTTGCCAGTTGTTCAAGGTGAGATCGGTGGTCGTCACCGTGGTGCCCTTGTTTCTATCGACCAAGGTAAGGCAACTACTTACTCAATCATGCGTATCGAAGAGCGTGGTACAATCTTTGTCAACCCAGGTACTGAAGTGTACGAAGGAATGATTATCGGTGAAAACTCACGTGAAAATGACTTGACCGTTAACATCACGACTGCTAAACAAATGACCAACGTTCGTTCAGCTACCAAAGACCAAACGTCTGTAATTAAGACACCACGTATCTTGACTCTTGAAGAATCACTAGAATTCTTGAACGATGATGAATACATGGAAGTAACGCCAGAATCTATCCGTCTTCGTAAGCAAATCTTGAACAAGGCAGAGCGTGATAAGGCTGCGAAGAAGAAAAAATTAGCGACTGAGGAATAATTTCTAGGAGAAGAAGCATGTTTTATTTAATCCTCGCCATCATGTTAGTACTTTTTTATATTTTTATTGCACCTCGCAATATTAAGGGGACTATGAATTTGATTGCGGCAGTATTTTTACTGGTAGCATTAGCGATTGCCTTGGTACTTGGATTTTTAAGAATCATGCAATTTTCAAAGGAAATTTGGGTTGGTCTACTAATGATTCTGATTGGTTTTTGGGCGATGCGGGATATTTATTATCTCGATAAAGAACCGAAAGACAGGCAGAGGAGAACAGAGCAACCTGGTCCTTATAGATATAGATGAAATTAACCGACGCTTTGCGTCGGTTTTTCTGTCCTCTGGCTTGAAAAAGGTCTTCGTAAAGGGTAAAATAAGGTGTTAGAAAGTAAAGGTATTTGAGATGAAGATGATTGATATTGTAAAAAATAAGAAAGTGTTAGTGCTAGGTTTAGCTAAATCAGGGGAATCTGCAGCCCGTCTACTAGATAAATTGGGTGCTATCGTCACTGTTAACGATGGAAAGCCTTTTGAAGAAAATCCGACTGCTCAATCTTTGTTGGAAGATGGTATCCGTGTAATTTGCGGGAGCCATCCCTTGGAATTATTGGATGAAGATTTCGCTTTGATGGTAAAAAATCCAGGAATTCGCTATGATAATCCTATGGTTGAAAAAGCAATTGGCAAAGGAATTCCAGTATGGACAGAGGTTGAATTGGCCTACTTGGTATCAGATGCTCCAATCGTGGGGATTACAGGTTCGAACGGCAAGACAACGACAACGACCATGATTGCGGAAGTCTTGAATGCTGGAAATAAACCTGCAAAATTATGTGGAAATATTGGTTACCCAGCATCTTCGGTCGCTCAAACTGCGACTGCAGAGGATACCTTGGTCATGGAATTATCGTCTTTCCAGTTAATGGGAACAGAATCTTTCCGTCCGCATATCGCCGTTGTGACCAATCTCATTGCCAGTCATATTGATTATCATGGGACTTTTGAAGACTATGTAGCAGCCAAATGGATGATTCAGCGTCAGATGACGGCTGAGGATTTTGTGGTGCTCAACTTCAACCAGAAAGAAGCTAAGGAATTGGCTGGACAGACCAAGGCAACGGTTGTTCCATTTTCAACACAGGAAGTGGTTGATGGAGCTTACTTGGCAGATGGAAAACTCTATTTCAAGGGTGAATACATCATGGATGCTGACCAAATTGGTGTTCCAGGTTCACACAATGTTGAAAATGCCTTGGCAACAATTGTGGTTGCAAAATTGTTGGGAGTAGATCACCAAGCGATTCAGGAAAGTTTGTCTGCCTTTGGAGGTGTCAAACACCGCTTGCAATTTGTAGGTGAAATCAACGGTGTTTCCTTCTACAATGATAGTAAGTCTACCAATATCTTGGCGACTCAAAAAGCTCTTTCAGGGTTTGACAATAGCAAGGTCATTTTGATTGCAGGTGGCTTGGACCGTGGCAATGAATTTGATGAATTAGTCCCAGATTTGGTCGGACTAAAGAAAATGGTGATCCTTGGTCAATCAGCTCCCCGTGTTCAACGCGCAGCAGATAAGGCAGAAGTGGAAACGATAGAAGCTCTCGATATTGAGGATGCGACTAGAAAAGCCTTTGCCATTGCGGAAAAAGGAGATATTGTCCTTTTAAGTCCAGCCAATGCAAGCTGGGATATGTATGCCAATTTTGAAGTGCGTGGCGACGTCTTCTTACAGACCTTTGAGGAGTTGAAATGATCATGAAAAAAATTGTTTTTACAGGCGGAGGGACTGTTGGGCACGTGACGCTTAATCTCCTCTTGATTCCGCGATTTTTGGAAGAAGGCTGGGAAGTCCACTATATTGGTGATGGGAACGGTATTGAGCATGAGCAGGTTGTGAAATCAGGTTTAGATGTCCATTTTCATTCTATTTCGACTGGGAAATTGCGCCGTTATTTCTCTTTCCAAAATATGTTGGACGTGTTTAAAGTCGGTTTCGGTGTACTTCAATCCTTGGCCATTATTGCTAAAATTCGTCCGCAAGCTCTTTTTTCAAAAGGTGGGTTTGTATCGGTTCCGCCAGTTATTGCAGCTAAATTCTTGCGAGTTCCGGTCTTTATCCATGAATCAGACTTAACAATGGGACTGGCAAATAAAATAGCCTATAAATTTGCGACAACCATGTATAGTACTTTTGAGCAACCTGCCAGCTTGACTAAAGTAAAACATGTTGGTGCGGTTACAAAAGTGGGGCAAACGAATGACAAAGTTACACCAATCCAGTTGCCAGAAATTCTCAGTCACTTCGATAAAAGTCTACCGACCCTACTGTTTGTAGGTGGTTCGGGCGGTGCTAAGGTCTTTAATGATTTAATCAGTCAGAATAGTGCTGCTCTGACCGAACGATTCAATATTATCAACTTGACAGGGGATAGTAGTCTCAACCAATTAGATAAAAACCTATATAGAGTTGACTATGTGACAGAACTTTATCAACCGTTGATGGATTTAGCGGATGTCGTTATTACCCGTGGTGGTTCCAATACTCTGTTTGAGTTGATTGCCATGCAACAACTCCATTTGATTGTGCCTCTAGGACGACAGGCCAGTCGAGGGGATCAGATTGAAAATGCGCAATATGCAGAGAAAAAGGGATATTCTAAGCAGATTGATGAAAGTCAATTGACATTTGCCAGCTTGTTAGTAGAAGTCGATGAGCTATTGAAACATAAGGAATTTTATGTCCAAAACATGGCAAATTCTAATGAAATTCAGTCAGTAGATAGTTTTTACAATTTGCTTAGAGAAGATATGGGAAGGTAGGTTCTATGACGGAAAAAGATTCAAATGTAGAAGAATCAGTGCTAGAAGTGGAACAGGCATCCCAAGTAGAATTGGATTCAGAGCAAATTTCACCAGCAGAGAAAGAATCTGTAGTAGCCGAAGAAAAAGGACTTTCTACGGATGTAGACATACCTGATATGACTGCTCCGGATGATGAAAAAAGTGCCTTTTTCGAACAATGGAAAGCACGCCACCAAGCCTACCTTGCTCATAAAGATGACGCAGATATTCAGGCAGTTGACGAGGGGCAGACAGAACAGAAGATCCCAGAAGCTAAAAAGAGTAAAAGGGGCCTTTTTCAGGGAATAAACAGAAGACAAGAGAGTCTGGAATCCAAGAAAGAAACAGAGAAAAAGGTCCAGTCTTTAAAAGTTGATATTCCTTCCAAGGTAGTCTGGAAAGCTATTCCGGTTCTTGTGACGAGTTTGTTACTGGCAGCTCTAGCCTTGTATTTTATTTCTCCAACCAGCAAGAAAAAACAAATAGAGGTCGTTGGAAATGAGCGACTAACTGCTGAACAGGTGGAAAATTATAGCCTTATCTCTCCGGATGATTACAATGTAACTATAGCTTTGCACGCAGATGCTTACGCAAAGAATATTAAGAAGAATAGTTCGTCTGTAGAGACAGCAACAATCAAGTTCCAGTTTCCAGCTACCTTTACGATTCAAATTAAAGAATACGCTATCATAGGCTACATTCAGCAACAAAGTCAGTGGTATCCAGTACTGGCAAGTGGAGAGGTTGGTGGAGAGCCGATTTCACAAGATTCCATGCCAGAAGGCTACACAACGATAAATTTATCCGACAAGGAATTAATCAAGGAACTGGCCATTGAATTGGGTAAAATAGATACAGGAATTCGTTCTGCTATTCAGACAATAAATTTAACACCAAGTAAAGTGACCGCGGATTTGCTGACACTCAATATGGCAGATGGAAACACGGTTTTAGTTCCATTGAGTGAGATTAGCCAGAAGTTGCCTTACTATACAAAAATAGCGGCAGAAGTGACAGTTCCAACGACAATTGATATGGAAGTTGGTATTTATAGATATGCAAGCTGAAATAGATAATTTTGTAAAGAAAAAGTAATAAAAAAATCCTTTAAAAACACCATAATTCGATATAATATGGTATAATGAATGATGACTAATTATACTATTTTTCAAAATGGAAGATGATTTGTTAAAGTTGGAAGTAAGAGAGGACTGATAGAATGGCTAGAAACGGCTTTTTTACGGGATTAGATATTGGTACAAGCTCCGTTAAAGTCTTGGTTGCAGAATATATTGATAACGAAATGAATGTGATTGGGGTCAGCAATGTAAAAAGTGCTGGCGTCAAAGATGGAATCATTGTAAATATTGAGGTGGCTGCTGGAGCGATTAAAAAAGCGATCGAGCAGGCAGAAGAAAAGTCAGGTATCCGCATTGAAAAGGTAAATGTTGGATTACCTGCCAACCTTCTTCAGATTGAACCGACTCAAGGGATGATTCCTGTTACAACAGATTCACAAGAAATTACAGACTTAGATGTTGAGAATGTTGTAAAATCAGCATTGACAAAGAGTATGACTCCGGAACGCGAAGTGATTTCATTTATTCCAGAAGAGTTCACTGTCGATGGATTCCAAGGCATTAAGGACCCTCGTGGAATGATGGGAATTCGCTTGGAAATGCGTGGTATGCTGTACACAGGACCACGTACCATTCTTCACAATCTTCGTAAAACGGTGGAGCGTGCAGGTGTCCAAGTTGAAAATATTGTAATTTCTCCGTTGGCACTAACTCGCTCTGTATTGAATGAAGGTGAACGTGAGTTTGGTGCGACTGTCATTGATCTTGGTGGCGGTCAAACGACTGTGGCTGTTATGCGTGGCCAAGAGTTGCAATATACAAACATCTACCAAGAAGGTGGAGATTATATCACAAACGATATTTCAAAAGTATTGACAACTTCAAAGAGTATTGCTGAAAACTTGAAATACAACTACGGCATTGCCTATCCGCAAGATGCAAGTGATAAGGAAAAATTCACTGTCGAAGTGATTGGAGAAAACGCTCCAGTTGAAGTGACCGAGCGCTACCTTTCAGAAGTGATAGCGGCACGTCTGCGTCAGATTTTTGACCGTGTGAAACAAGATTTGGAGCGTACACGTGCTCTAGATTTACCAGGAGGCATTGTTCTTGTAGGTGGTGGTGCTATCTTACCAGGAATTACAGAATTGGCCCAAGAAGTGTTTGGTGTTAACACTAAACTTTTTGTTCCAAATCAAATTGGTATCCGCAATCCTGCATTTGCAAGTGTGATTAGCTTTGTGGAGTATGTTGGTGAGTTGGAAGATGTTGAAAATATTGCCCAACATGCAGTAAATGGTGAAACTACCTTGAGACATAAGCCAGTTGAAATTCCTGTTGCTCGTCCTCGGATTAGTCAGCCAATTCAAAGAGAAATCGTGAACGAATTGAACACAGTTGATCAGGTAGAGGAACAAGTTGCTCCTACTTACCATGATGAGGAAGAAGAAGTTCGTCCAGCTGCTAAGGGAAACATCACAGATCGCATTCGTGGTTTGTTTGGCAGCATGTTTGAATAAGAGAAAAGAAAAGGTGATTTAAACTATGGCATTTTCATTTGAAGCAGCAGCTAGTCATGGTGCTGTCATTAAAGTAATCGGTGTCGGCGGTGGTGGCGGGAACGCGATTAACCGTATGATTGAAGAAGGTGTTGCTGGGGTTGAGTTCATTGCAGCAAACACAGATGTACAAGCGCTAAGTAGCTCTAAAGCTGAAACAGTTATCCAACTAGGTCCTAAATTGACTCGTGGTTTGGGTGCTGGAGGTCAACCTGAGGTTGGTCGTAAAGCTGCTGAGGAAAGCGAAGAAGCATTGACTAATGTATTAACTGGTGCAGATATGGTCTTCATCACTGCTGGTATGGGCGGTGGCTCAGGGACTGGTGCGGCTCCTGTTATTGCACGTATTGCTAAAAACTTGGGTGCGTTGACTGTCGCAGTTGTGACTCGTCCGTTTGGTTTTGAAGGTAATAAACGTGGAAACTTTGCGATTGAGGGAATTGAAGGTCTTCGCGAACAAGTAGATACACTCTTAATTATTTCAAACAACAACCTTCTTGAAATTGTTGATAAGAAAACACCGCTTTTAGAAGCACTAAGCGAAGCTGATAATGTTCTTCGTCAAGGTGTTCAAGGAATTACAGACTTGATTACAAATCCTGGTTTGATTAACTTGGACTTTGCAGATGTGAAGACAGTTATGGAAAATAAAGGAAACGCCTTGATGGGTATCGGTATCGGTACTGGTGAGGACCGAGTGATTGAGGCGGCTCGTAAAGCGATTTATTCTCCTCTTCTTGAAACAACAATTGATGGTGCAGAGGATGTCATTGTCAATGTTACAGGTGGTTATGACATGACTCTGACAGAAGCAGAAGATGCTTCAGAAATCGTTAATCAGGCTGCGGGTCAAGGTGTTAACATTTGGTTGGGTACATCTATTGATGAAACAATGAAAGATGAGATTCGTGTGACTGTTGTGGCTACAGGTGTTCGTCAAGATACTGCTGATAAACCAGCCCGCCATCGCACGGAAGCTGTTTCACCACGCCCTTCTCAACGCTTTGATCATTCAGTAGCATCAGCACCAACTCGTGGAGCTGCACAACAAACTGAAGCGCCGAAAGCTTCTGCCTTCGGAGAGTGGGATTTGCGTCGTGAAAACTTGATTCGTCCAACTGACACAGAACCAACATCCACTGTTTCAGTCGAAAAATTTACAATGGATCAAGATGAGGATGAATTGGATACACCACCATTCTTCCGTAATCGCTAAACTAAAATGAATTTTCAAAAGAATAAGGATGCTATCTTTTCAGCAGTGGCAAAAGCTGCTGAAAAGGCAGGTCGTCCGAGTGAATCAGTAAAGGTAATAGCTGTCACCAAATATGTTGACAGCTCTATTGCTAATCAGCTAGTGAATACTGGGATTACCCATATTGGAGAAAATCGAGTCGATAAGTTCTTAGAAAAGTATAATGCCCTAGCAGACAAACAATTGACATGGCATTTGATAGGGACTTTACAGAGAAGAAAGGTCAAGGACATTATTCCATTTGTTGATTATTTCCACGCCCTAGACTCTGTCAAACTAGCTCAGGAAATAGATAAACGTGCGACTAAAATAGTCAAGTGTTTCCTCCAAGTCAACGTTTCCGGTGAGGAGAGTAAGCATGGCTTTGCAGTATCTGAGATTGATGCGGCACTTGCTGAAATTAGTTTATTGGAGAACATTGAACTTGTTGGATTGATGACGATGGCACCGATTGATGCTACAGATGATGAATTAGACGAGATTTTTTCTAAAATGCAGGAAATCCAAGAAGAACTAGCTACAAGGAACTTACCACGTATGCCCTTTACAGAGTTAAGTATGGGAATGAGTGGGGACTTTGAACGCGCCATTGCTCACGGAGCTACATATGTGAGAATTGGCTCAGCATTCTTTGAATAATGGAGAGGGGGAAAATATGGCATTAAAAGATACATTTAAGAACTTATTTAATTACTTTGAAGTTGACGAAGTCAATGAAGTTGAAGAACAGGCAGATGCCTATTCAATGCCTAATGATCGTCCTAAAATGCGTGTTGCCAATACTACAGCTGCACCTGTGCGCGAACAGCAGCCAAAAGTAGAGACGCGTCGGGAAGCACGTTCAGAAAGTCAACTTCAACGCCTACATGAAAGGCAGCAAGAATTGATGACTAATAGTAACGAAAAAGAGATTGTCAAAACTACAATTGATATTAAGTTTCCAAAACGTTATGAAGATGCACCAGAGATGGTAAATCTTTTATTAGATAATGCGAGTATTCTCATTGATTTTCAATATATGTCGGAGCAACAAGCTAGACGTTGCCTAGACTACTTGGATGGTGCTCGTTCAGTATTATCTGGAAATTTGAAAAAGGTCTCAAATACCATGTGGCTGTTAACTCCAGTAAATGTCACAGTCAATATTGAAGAATTGCGCAATGCTGGTACAAGTACTGGTGTGGCTGATTCAAATTTTGACTTTGATATAAAACGGTAACGCTATGCAAATTTTGATTTTTTTACTATTAAAAATTGTAGAAATTTATTCCTATCTCTTATTAGCATATGCTTTGCTAAGTTGGTTTCCTAGCCTATACACAAGCTCGATTGGACGTTTGATTCAATGGCTGGTAGCACCGATTTTAAAACCCTTTAGGCGATTTAATCTGCAATTTATGGGGTTGGATTGGACTGTAATGGCAGCCATGATTGCGCTTAATATGGGAACACGCTTCTTGGTTCAGTTATTGCTCCTGTTAGCATAGTTATGAAAAATGACAAAAACTTATTGCAACATTTTTCTAGGGAAGAAAGAGAGTTTGTAGAAAAAATAATGGATATGTGTCAGCAAGTTGAAGATACGTATTCATACAGATTAACTCAGTTTTTACATCCTAGACAAGATGAAATTGTATGCAAAATAGCTAACTACTACCAGTTACAAACATTTTCTAGTCGTGACCTTGTTTCGACAGAACATTCGCGGGTTATTATTGCGCCGGCTTATTATGAGTTGGACATCAAGGACTTTGAGTTAACCGCTCTTCATTTGTCCTATGCTAGAAAATTTCACACCTTATCCCATTCACAAGTTCTTGGAACTTTTCTCAATCAACTAGGGATTAAAAGGGAGTATTTGGGTGATATTTTGATTGATGATGAACGATTGATTGTCTTTATCGATCAGAAATTTGGGCAGATTGCCTTACAATCTATCACTAAAGTTGCTCGTGTCCCTGTTAAGGGAAAGGAAGAAGAATGGACGACTGTTCGACTACCGATTGGACAGGAATGGCGTTCAAAGGATGTGTTGGTTTCTAGTATGAGATTGGATAAATTAATTTCAGTCGCATTTAACCTTTCAAGGGCAACTGCAAATAAGTTGATTGAGGCTGGACATGTGAAGTTGGATTATGTTCTGACAGAACAAACTAGTAAATTAGTTGAAATAGGGCAATTAATTAGTGTTAGGAGATATGGTAGAGTTCGCCTAAATGAATTTTTAGGTTTTTCTAAGCAAGGGAAGATAAAATTAAAGTTAGACATTGTTAAAACTTAGGAGGAAAGATGGCACTTACAGCATTAGAATTAAAAGATAAAACCTTTGCTACAAAATTTAGAGGATACGACGCAGATGAAGTTGATGACTTTTTGGACATTGTAACACGTGATTATGAGGATTTAATTCGTAAAAATCATGACCAAGAGTTAGAATTGAAAAATTTGCGGGAACGTTTGGCTTATTTTGATGAGATGAAAGAATCATTGAGTAAATCAGTTCTTTTAGCTCAAGATACAGCTGAGAAAGTAAAGGTTGCGGCCGAAGATCAAGCGGCAAATATTATTAAACAAGCTGATTACGATGCGGCAACATTGTTACATGAAGCTAAAGATAAGGCAAATGAAATTCTTCGTAATGCGACTGACAACGCGAAAAAAGTTGTCATTGAGACTGAAGAATTAAAAAACAAGACACGTATTTTCCATCAGCGTCTGAAATCAACAGTGGAAAGCCAATTATCATTGGTTAATTCATCTGAATGGGAGGAAATCCTTCGCCCAACAGCAAGTTACATTCAAACAAGTGACGAAGCTTTCCGTGATATTCTTCATAAGGCTTTGGATGAAGAATTACCTGTTGAAGAAGAAAGTTTGGATTATACACGTCAATTGACACCAGAAGAAATTGCAGAATTAACTCGTCAGGCAGCGGCTTTTGAGAGTGGAGAGTCTGTAGAAATTTCAACAGAAGAATAATAAAGATCATAAGCAGAGACACGGTCGGTAGAAATATTTATAGCGAGTAGGAGATGGTGGAAGCCCTACAATCTCTTTCTATGGATCATCACTTTGTTTGATTTTTCCTGAAAATGGTAAGGAAAGACGCCCGTTCACGTTACGAACATAGAGGGATAGGGGAAACTCTATCTAAACTAAGGTGGTACCACGAACTTTCGTCCTTATTTGGCGGGAGTTTTTTATATTTTTTATGATACGATTAGAACTGGTAAACAAAGATAATTTTGATCAGGTGCTAGATCTTGAAGTGGCACCTAAAGATCAGCGCCGAGTGGCGTCAGTTGAATATTCATTAGCTCAGGCATGGCTGTATCGAGATAGTGAAGTCCTATTTCCATATGCTGTAAAATCTGGACAGCTAACAGTGGGGTTTCTTTTGTTGTCCTATCAGCCCATGGAAAACAGTTATTATATCTGGCGCTTGCTCATTGATCAGAAGTATCAAAATCAGGGCTTTGGCAAGGAGGTCATTCGGCAAGTGTTACGACGAGCAAGGGATGATCAGCAGTGTCATAAGGTTACCGTAAATTATGTGATCGGCAATCATAAAATGAGGTATATCTTAGAAAAATTTGGCTTTCAATCCAATGGTTTAGAAGGCCAAGAAATGAAAATGGAATTAATTATAAGATAAAGGAGTTATGATGAAACTAAAAGAAACACTCAATTTAGGTAAGACAGCATTTCCTATGCGTGCAGGCTTACCAACACGTGAGCCAGAATGGCAAAAGGCCTGGGATGAAGCAAACTTGTATGCTCGTCGCCAAGAACTCAATGAAGGCAAACCTGCCTTCCACCTCCACGATGGCCCTCCATACGCTAACGGGAATATCCACGTTGGGCATGCTTTGAACAAGATTTCTAAAGATATTATCGTTCGCTCTAAGTCAATGTCTGGTTTCCGTGCTCCATTTGTACCAGGTTGGGATACACACGGCCTTCCTATTGAGCAAGTCTTGGCAAAACAAGGTGTCAAACGCAAGGAAATGGACCTGGTTGAATATCTTGAAATGTGTCGTGATTATGCTCTCAGCCAAGTTGACAAGCAACGTGATGATTTTAAACGCTTGGGTGTTTCTGCAGACTGGGAAAATCCATATATCACTTTGACAAAAGACTACGAAGCAGCTCAGATCCGGGTCTTCGGTGCTATGGCAGACAAGGGCTATATCTACCGCGGTGCCAAGCCTGTTTACTGGTCATGGTCATCTGAATCTGCCCTTGCAGAAGCTGAAATCGAATACCATGACATTGACTCAACATCTCTTTACTATGCTAACAAGGTCAAAGATGGCAAGGGACTCTTGGATACAGATAGCTACATCGTTGTCTGGACAACGACTCCATTTACAGTAACGGCTTCTCGCGGTTTGACCATGGGAGCAGACATTGACTACGTCTTGGTCCAACCAGCTGGCTCTGATCGTAAGTATGTCTTGGCAGAAGCCTTGGTTGACAGCTTGGCAGCCAAATTCGGTTGGGAATCCTTTGAAGTGATTTCAAAACACAAGGGTGCTGAATTTGAATATATCGTGACCGAACACCCATGGGATAGAGAAGTGGATGAATTGGTCATCTTGGGTGACCATGTTACCACAGACTCTGGTACAGGTATCGTCCATACGGCTCCAGGCTTTGGTGAGGATGACTACAATGTTGGTGTCAAATATGACTTGGAAGTTGCGGTAACTGTCAACGAACGTGGCTTGATGAATGAAGCTGCGGGTCCTGATTTTGAAGGGCAATTCTATGATAAGGTTGTACCAACGGTTAAGGAAAAATTAGGCGACTTGCTCCTTGCTAGTGAAGTGATCAATCACTCCTACCCATTTGACTGGAGAACCAAGAAGCCAATCATCTGGCGTGCAGTGCCACAGTGGTTTGCCTCTGTTTCTAAATTCCGTCAGGAAATCTTGGACCAAATCGAAGCAACGACCTTTATTCCTGCTTGGGGTAAAACACGTCTTTACAACATGATCCGTGACCGTGGTGACTGGGTCATCTCTCGTCAACGTGCTTGGGGTGTGCCGCTTCCAATCTTCTATGCAGAAGATGGTACAGCCATCATGACCAAGGAAGTAACAGACCATGTAGCAGCTCTCTTTGAAGAACATGGTTCAATCATCTGGTGGAAATCAGAAGCAAAAGACCTCTTGCCTGCTGGTTTCACTCATCCAGGTTCACCAAATGGCGAATTTACCAAAGAAACAGACATCATGGACGTATGGTTTGACTCTGGTTCATCTTGGAATGGTGTCATGAATGCCCGTGAAAACCTTGCCTACCCAGCTGATCTCTACCTTGAAGGTTCAGACCAATACCGTGGTTGGTTTAACTCATCATTGATTACCTCTGTTGCTGTAAATGGTCATGCGCCATATAAGGCTGTCTTGTCACAAGGTTTTGTCCTTGATGGTAAGGGGATGAAGATGTCTAAATCATTGGGTAATACCATCCTTCCAAGTGATGTTGAGAAACAATTTGGTGCAGAAATCTTGCGTCTATGGGTGACATCCGTTGATACTTCAAACGATGTCCGTGTGTCTATGGATATTCTTGGACAGGTTTCTGAAACCTACCGTAAAATCCGTAATACTCTTCGCTTCTTGATTGCCAACACTTCTGATTTCAATCCTGCAAGTGATGCGGTGGCATACGAAGAGCTTCGTTCTGTTGACCAGTATCTCTTGGTGAAATTCAATAAATTGGTAGCTCAAATCCGTGATTCCTACGATAGCTTTGATTTCATGGCCATCTACAAGTCTGTGGTAAACTTTGTAACCCTTGATTTGTCAGCCTTCTACCTCGATTTTGCCAAAGATGTCGTCTACATTGATGGTGCTAAATCACTTTCTCGTCGTCAGATGCAAACTGTCTTCTATGACATCTTGGTGAAAATTACCAAGCTCTTGACTCCAATCTTGCCACACACAGCAGAAGAAATCTGGTCATACTTGGAACACGAAGCAGAAGAGTTTGTACAATTGGCGGAAATGCCAGAGGTGGAAACCTTTGCGAATGATGCGCAGTTGTTGGCTGACTGGGAAAACTTTATGAACTTCCGTACTCAGGCACAAAAAGCCTTGGAAGAAGCGCGTAATGAAAAAGTGATTGGTAAGTCACTTGAAGCTCATTTGACTGCCTATGTCTCAGCTGAAACCAAGTCCTTCTTGGAGAGCTTGAATGCAGACCTTGCTCAGTTGCTCATAGTTTCAAACTTGACAGTAACCACGGAAGCAGCTCCTGAAAGTGCTGTTCTGGTAGAAGAAGTTGCCTTTACTGTAGAGCGTGCAAGCGGTGAAGTATGTGACCGTTGCCGCCGTATTGATACTAGTGTTGCAGAGCGCAGCTATGGTGCGACAATCTGTGACCACTGTGCAAGCGTAGTGGAAGAAAACTTTGCTGAAGCAGTAGCTCAAGGTTTTGAAGCTTAAGTAATCACAAGACATTTGTTAAAGTCTATCTAGCGATAGGCTTTTTTGTAATACTCTTCGAAAATCAAAACTATCCGTGTCAAGAGCCTTGATGAACTCCAGTTCTATCTTCGGCTTCGTTTCCTAGGCTACTTTTGATTTTCATTGAGTATAAATAGAAAAAAAGAAGCCAATTGGCTTCTTACAGAACGTAGACAAACTCCTAAAAATATAAAAAAATTGAAGAGTTTTGCGAAAGATAGCAAGTTATTAAACCCTTAGAAACATTGATATTTCAGCGTTTCTGAGAGTTTTTTTATTTTCAACATAAAGAAAAAAGATTGAAGAAAATTGTCCAAAATGGACCTTTTCTTCAATCTGAAAGAAGCCATCTGGCTTCTTACACTTCTGCGATAATAGGAATAGACATTTCAATTAAACGGTCTGTGTGAATCGTTTGAATGGCAGCCTTGTTAATAGTTCGTTCATCAATTTTTCGATGAAGGAAGAAATCACGAATTTGCTCGATTTCATTTTGTTGTACTGCACGGTATTTATTACTAATCAAGAGTTCATAATGACGGGGTGCCTGTGTGAAAATAACGTCTGTATTACCTGCAGAATAAGTCTCTACTAGGAAAGCATCAGTGTTAGCCAACTGGCTTTGGACAAGATTGGGATGACTATTTGTCGTGTTAATGATTTTCATGTGGAACCTCCTCTATCTCTTTGGCTACATTATAGCACGATTAGAGTGTTTTTACTAGTTATTGAATGAATTTTCTTGCAATTTCCATTGTTCAATGCCCCATTTGTGACTACCACGTTTGAGTTTATCGATGGCTTCATTGACTGGGAACCAGGCAATATGGTTGAAATCTTCTAGTGGTTGTCCTATTTGATGGTAGCTAGTTACTTCATAGATGTAGGCTGGATTATAGAAATGGGTATCGCGGTGGCTAGAGTAGAAGTATTCGTCAGCCTGACCAAAGTATTTTCCGATTTCAGCGGTAAATCCAAGCTCTTCCATCAATTCGCGCTCCAAAGCAATGAGGTGATTTTCTCCCTTTTCAATTTCTCCACCAGGAAGAAACCAAGCTCCGTTTGGTGCTTGAACGAGTATAATCTGTTCTTTCTTTTCATCTGGGATAACTGCGTAAACACCAAAGCGACTCTGGTAGCTGACGCCAGCCTTCTTTTCTCCAAATACAGCAATTTTCTCCATAGGCAATTCTATCCTCTTTCATAATTGGAATGAGTTGTATACATTATACCACTTTTTTATTATTTTTCCTTGTGATAGGCTTTACAAAGTAAAGTTTTTTTATAGGATGGAGATGGGGAAGAATTTAGACAAATAGAGTATCAAAACAGTAAAATAGGCTACTCGTAGAGAGCAGCTCTATTTTCTTATTTTGTCTTTGTTTGTGCCTTGATTTGAATAGTACCTTTACTTGACATGACAGCACGTAGGTCTTTTTCTGCTGGATGTTCTAAGTAGAAGTCGGTGATAGCATCTTCAATCTGATCTTGGATGGTTCTGCGCAGTGGACGAGCTCCCATCTTTGGATCGTAGCCAAGGTCCACTAATTTCTCCTTAACTTTATCTGTTACATGGAGGCTGATGCCATTGTGAGAAAGGCGTTTGTTTACATCGTCTAGCATGAGGCTGACGATTTCAAGTAGGTTTTCCTTGCTCAGTGGTTGGAACTCAATAATGCCGTCAAATCGGTTCATAAATTCAGGTGTGAAGAAATTGCTAAGTTGGCCAAGGACTGATTGAGTCCGCCCTTCCATAGCCGCACCAAAACCGACACTTGCTTCAACTTTTCCAGTACCAGCATTTGATGTCATGATGATGATGGTATCTTTGAAGCTGACAGTCCGCCCTTGTCCATCTGTCAGACGCCCATCGTCTAAGACCTGAAGGAACATGTGCATGACATCAGGGTGGGCTTTTTCAACTTCGTCAAGGAGGATGAGTGAGTAAGGATTACGACGGACTTTTTCAGTCAATTGTCCAGCCTCCTCATAGCCTACATAGCCTGGAGGAGCTCCGACGAGTTTAGCGACAGCGTGTTTTTCCATGTATTCGGACATATCGAAGCGGATCATGCTGTCAGCCGAACCGAAGAGTTCGATAGCTAATTGCTTAGACAATTCGGTTTTACCGACACCTGTTGGTCCGACAAAGAGGAAGGATCCAATGGGACGATTTGGAGCACCGAGACCGACACGATTACGGCGGATGGCTTTAGCTATCTTGTCAACTGCTTCATCTTGTCCGATAACATGGGCTTTTAAGTCACTAGCGAGGTTCACAAGCTGGGACTGTTCCTTTTCTTTTAAATCACCAACTGGGATATTTGTTTTTTGCTCAACGATGGCCTCAATTTCTTTTTCAGTAATGAGTGGAATATCTTCTTCGCTGATAGTTGCCTTTTGCATCTCCTTGTACTTAGCAATTTGGTCACGGAAATAGGCCGCTTTTTCATAGTCCTCATCCCGTGTAGCTTGTGCTTTACGATTTTCGGCATCAATCAGGCGTTGGTCAATTTCCTTTGGATCAATAAAGTTGAGGGTCAAATTCATTTTTGAACCAGCTTCATCCAGAAGGTCAATAGCTTTGTCTGGGAGGAAACGGTCTTGAATGTAGCGGTTGGACAGTACTGCGGCAGCTTCGATAGCAGCATCAGAGTATTTAACATGATGGTAATCCTGGTATTTATTTTGGATACCTTTGAGGATGGTAATGGTTTCTTCGACACTTGGTTCTTCAACTTTTACAGGTTGCATACGGCGTTCCAGGGCGGCATCTTTTTCGATAATACGGTACTCGTTGAGCGTTGTTGCACCGACTAGTTGCATTTCACCACGTGCGAGGGCTGGTTTGAGGATATTGCCTGCATCCATGTTACCATCGCCTGCAGAGCCAGCACCGACAATTTCGTGAATCTCGTCAATAAAAAGAATAATTTCGCGACGCTTACGGATTTCTTCCATGAGTTTTTGCATGCGTTCTTCAAATTGTCCACGGATACCTGTTCCTTGTACGAGGCTGACAACATCCAGACGAATGACTTCCTTGTCGCGTAATTTCTGTGGGACATCGCCATCGACAATTTTTTGAGCCAAGCCTTCAACAACCGCTGTTTTACCTACACCAGGCTCACCGATAAGAACAGGGTTGTTTTTTGTACGACGGTTGAGAATTTCGATGACACGGGTAATTTCTTGATCGCGACCGATTACTGGATCAATATCCCCACGACGGGCAATTTCGGTAACGTTGATACCAAATTCTTCAAGGAGCCCATTTGGTTGTTGGGGTTGTTGCGGAGGAGGGGTCTGTCCACCACGTCCATTATGCCCACCGGCTTGAGTGGGAGGAGTCTGTTCGCGATTTTTTCCAGCAGGGGTATTGCCAGGATAGCCACCTAGGTGATTGAAAAATTCACTAAAGGGATCCATATTGTTAGGATTTGTTAAATCTCCCAACCCACGTAAGATGGCATTATTAGGGTCTGTTTTCATGATTTGGTAGCAGTTGTGACAGAGGTCTACCTGCTGCTGTTTACCGTTTAAGTTGGTGTAGAGATGGATCGTTGCGTCGTTGATATTACAATTTTTGCAGAGCATAATTCTACCTCTTTCTGTGAAAAAATGTGACCTATTGTTAAATAGTCAAAAAAGGTCAGTTCTAGCTTTATTATAACAAGATTCATAGAAAAATCAAGAAACTGCTACGCTTGGAAAAACTTTCTATGAAAAATAGGGCGATAGGAAGAAAATAGGGAAAAAATAAGACTTTTTTGGCAATATGTGGTAAAATATTCCTATAAAAAGGATTAGGAGAACGAATATGGAATCACATTTGGTGAGAATTATCAATCGTCTGGAAGCTATGGCTAATGACGGCGGTACGTTGAAACGTAATTTCGAACGTGATGGTATTGTTGTTGCAGAAGTGGCTTATAGCTATGACGAGGAAAATGGTTCAGTATTTACCTTGCGTGATGTTGCTGCTCGTGAAACGTACGCGTTTGACAGCATCGACTTGATTGCAATGGAAATCTATGAGCTATTGTACTAAGAAGAAGTGAGAGGCACCTAAGGGTGCTTTTTTCTTGGTGTAAATTGAATATTATAAACAAAAGTATTGCATAAATATTCAAAAAATGGTATAATAGACTCTAAATGACAGAATTGGAGTAAGATGAATGAATTTTTCTTTTTTGCCTGAGTATTGGGCTTATTTTAATTATGGGGCAATTGTTACCCTCATTATTGCATTTTTCTCAGTATTTTTTGGTAGTATTTTAGGTGTGTTGCTTGCCTTTGCTCAGCGTAGTAAGTATAAAGTTTTAGCTTGGACTGCCAATATCTATGTCTGGATTTTCCGTGGGACACCGATGATTGTCCAAATTATGATTGCTTTTGCGATGACACATTTTGTAGCACCAACTTTTCAGCTAGGAATTTTGACGGTTGATTTGACGCGCTTGATTCCAGGTATCATTGTTATTTCGATGAACTCGGGTGCCTATGTATCTGAAACTGTTCGTGCAGGTATTAATGCTGTACCAAAAGGACAGCTGGAAGCAGCTTATTCGCTTGGTATTAGACCAAAGCAGGCGATGCGTTACGTTATCATGCCACAGGCTATCAAGAATATTCTTCCAGCCTTGGGAAATGAATTTGTGACTATTGTTAAGGATAGTTCACTTTTGTCAACCATCGGTGTGATGGAATTATGGAACGGTGCTCAGACAGTTCAATCCACTTCTTATATTCCTTTAACACCACTTGTATTTGCAGCGAGCTATTATCTAATTATGACAACGGTGCTAACAGTGATTATTCAGTCGTTTGAGAAAAAGTTGAACAAGGGAGGGCAGTTCCATGTCTAATGCGATTATTTCTATCAAGGATTTACATAAGTACTTCGGAAAGAATGAGGTTCTAAAAGGAATTGATTTAGATATTCAACAAGGTCAGGTGGTCGTTATTATCGGTCCATCAGGGTCAGGGAAATCGACTTTCTTACGTACAATGAACCTCTTAGAAGTGCCAACCAAGGGAACTGTTACATTTGAAGGTGTTGATATTACTGACAAGTCAAATGATATTTTCAAGATGCGTGAAAAGATGGGAATGGTTTTTCAACAGTTCAATCTTTTTCCGAATATGACGGTATTAGATAATATTACTTTATCACCTATTAAGACAAAGGGAATTGCAAAGGATGAGGCTGAGAAGAAGGCTAAGGAATTACTTGAAAAGGTAGGATTGCCAGATAAGGCAAATGCCTATCCACAAAGTCTTTCAGGTGGTCAGCAACAACGGATCGCTATTGCACGTGGTCTGGCCATGGACCCAGATGTCCTACTTTTTGATGAACCGACCTCTGCACTAGACCCTGAAATGGTTGGTGAAGTTCTTGCTGTAATGCAGGATTTGGCCAAGTCAGGGATGACCATGGTTATCGTGACTCATGAGATGGGATTTGCGCGTGAGGTAGCTGACAGGGTTATCTTTATGGATGGCGGTGTCATCGTGGAGGATGGAACGCCTGAAGAAGTCTTTGAACATACCAAGGAAGAACGGACCAAGGATTTCTTGTCTAAGGTCTTGTAATAAATGAATAAATAAGTACGACTCCGACATTGTTCGGAGTTTTTTGCTATATGCTATAGTCTACTTTGGACAAGTATAGTCAGTCGGAGAATTTTAGGGTATAATAGAAAAAACAAAAGGAGTGTAGGTATGACAGTCATTGATGGGAAAGCACTAGGTGTAAAAATGCAGGCTGCCTTGGCGGAGAAAACTGCTCGATTAAAAGAAGAAAAGGGATTGGTACCAGGTCTTGTAGTTATTTTAGTTGGCGAAAATCCTGCTAGTCAGGTCTATGTACGGAATAAGGAGCGGTCAGCTCTAGCTGCTGGATTCAAGAGTGAGGTTGTTCGCGTTCCAGATACGATTTCTGAGTCAGACTTGTTGGATTTGATTGAGCGCTATAATCAGGATGATGAATGGCATGGTATTTTGGTGCAATTGCCCTTACCAGCCCACATCAGCGAGGAGAAGGTCTTGTTGGCCATTGACCCAGATAAGGATGTGGATGGTTTTCATCCGACTAATATGGGGAAATTCTGGTCAGGTCATCCTGTTATGATTCCATCTACCCCAGCAGGAATTATGGAAATGTTCAAGGAATATCAGATTGAGCTGGAAGGGAAGTCAGCTTTAGTTATTGGTCGTTCTAATATTGTTGGTAAACCGATGGCACAGCTGTTATTGGATGCCAATGCTACTGTAACGATTGCGCATTCTCGTACCAAAAACTTGCCAGAGCTTGCTCGTCAGGCCGATATTCTTGTTGTTGCCATTGGTCGTGGTCATTTTGTGACCAAGGAATTTGTTAAGCCAGGTGCCGTGGTGATTGATGTTGGTATGAATCGTGATGAAAATGGCAAGCTAATCGGTGATGTCAAATACGATGAGGTATCAGAAGTGGCAAGTTATATTACCCCAGTTCCAGGTGGTGTTGGTCCGATGACTATTACCATGTTGATGGAACAGACCTATGAAGCTTGTGTCAGAAGTGCAAAATAATTATCTGAAATATCAGCTATGTGGTGTAGCTGGTATTTTTTATTTTGGGAACGGGAAGACGAAATCAGAGAAGTGGTACTGGGCTTGAGCCCAGCTTCGTTTTGAGGCATATTCTTAGGAATGAGCATGGGCAGATTAGATAAAAAACAAACGAAACAAATACTATGTGAGATTGGTTTTCTATAATTAGAGTAGGCACTGTGTGTTGAGTATTAAATGATAGAAAACAAGGAGAAAAAATGAATA
This sequence comes from Streptococcus suis, assembly GCF_029616525.1. GTDB lineage: Bacteria > Bacillota > Bacilli > Lactobacillales > Streptococcaceae > Streptococcus > Streptococcus suis_AF. The sequence continues at coordinate 37,167 of NZ_JANFME010000015.1, forward strand.
GACAGACTGAAATTTTTTCGTTGAGAAAGAGTAAGGTTGGATTAGCTTCTGTTATGATTGCACTTATGTGGTTTGGAACAGTTGTAAAAGTTGATGAAAGTAACTTATCGGTTAAAAGGAAAGATTTTAGATAGGTCACTGAAAAATATTTCACTAGTTGCAGTAATGAAAAATTTTGATCATCAGAATCATCTAGGTGTAAAAAATAGATTGGCAGTTAATCTTGGCAGTATGAATAGACTGTATTGATAAAAGCTCCTGCATTTTACAGGAGCTTTTATTGATAGCATCGAGGTTAAGGATTCTCTACGGAGAATGTATCGGCGTGAGCAAGGTCACCATAGGTATAACCGAGATTAAACCATTTTTTCCTTTGCTCAGAAGTGCCGTGGGTAAAACTGTCTGGAACAGTACGGCCGTAGGCTTCTTGTTGAAGAGTATCGTCACCAACTGCATGGGCAGCATTCATAGCTTCGTCAATATCACCAGCATCCAAGATGCCTTGTCCATCAACATATTTGGCCCAGGCTCCTGCATAATAGTCAGCTTGCAATTCTAAACGAACATTTAGCGCATTGCCTTCCTTATCGGATAGTTGAGCCCGTTTTTGATGGTAGGCCCCAAGAACCTCTAATTCATTTTGAACATGGTGACCAACTTCATGAGCGATGACATAGGCCATGGCAAAGTCACCAGCAGCCTTATACTTGCTAGATAATTCTTGATAGAAAGAAGTATCAATATAAATCTTGCGGTCAGCAGAGCAATAGAATGGACCGGCTTGGGCGGAGCCAACTCCACATCCGGTTTGGGTCTGGTTAGTATAGAAAACCATAGTCGGTGCATTGTAGGTTAAACCATTGGCTTTAAATTCTTGGACCCAAAAATCTTCTGTAGATCCTAAAACCTTACTCATGAATTCAGCATCTGCATCAGACACATCTGTACCAGTCGTTGTGACTTGACTCGATTGGTAAGGATTGGTCCCTGTTGATGGGGAAAGCAGCCCACCAAGGTTTGACATGCCTCCGAAGGCTAATAAAAGGACAAGAACAAGTAGTTTTCCTTTCCAACCAAGTCGTGAAAAGAGTAGTCCCAATAGAACATTTCCGCCAGATGAACCAGACGAGAAAGATGAGTTAGAACTGGATTGTCCCCTGCGGTCCTCAATGTTAGAACTTTTTCGTAAATCATCAATTTTCATATAAATCTCCTTAGAACCTATCAACAAGTTCTTATTTTCTCACAAACTATTATATAGCAAATTGTTGAAAAAAACACAGGAAAGCTATCGGAAATAATAGGCCTAGTTCTGTATAAAAGTGCAAAATTTGGTATAATAGTAGGGATACAATATAGAAGGAGTGGACATGGTTGAATATTTATCGGTTAGTCATCTAACTAAGTATTTAAAATTAAAGTTTGACCGCGATCCGTATTTGGAGAAGGTGTATTTGACAGGTCAAGTGTCCAACTTCCGTAAACGCCCTAGCCATCAATATTTTTCGCTCAAGGATGACAAGGCAGTCATCCAAGCGACCATGTGGGCAGGCGTCTATAAGAATCTGGGCTTTGAGCTTGAAGAGGGAATGAAAATCAATGTCATTGGGCGCATTCAGCTCTATGAACCAAATGGTTCTTATTCCATTGTCATTGAAAAAGCGGAGCAAGATGGTATTGGAGCCTTGGCAATCAAGTTTGAACAGCTCAAACAAGCTCTGACACAGGAAGGCTTATTTAAAGAAGAATTCAAGCAAGCCTTGCCACGGTTTACCAAGAAAATCGGTGTCATTACCAGTCCGAGTGGAGCTGTTATTCAGGATATTATTACAACCGTTAGCCGACGTTTTCCAGGCGTAGAGATTGTTCTCTATCCGACCAAGGTGCAAGGAGATGGTGCTGCTCAGGAGGTTGTTGCCAATATCCAAAGAGCCAATGAACGGGATGACTTGGATGTTTTGATTGTTGGTCGTGGCGGTGGTTCTATCGAAGACCTTTGGGCTTTCAATGAAGAAATTGTGGTTCGGGCTATTTTTAAATCCCGTATTCCAATCATTTCCAGCGTAGGTCATGAAACTGATACGACTCTGGCTGATTTTGTAGCAGATAAACGAGCTGCTACCCCAACAGCTGCCGCAGAATTAGCAACACCTGTGACCAAGGCAGACTTACTGGGCTACCTCAATCAGCAGGAAAATAGAGCCTATCAGGCCATGACCAATCGTTTGAAATTCCTAAGAGGTCAGCTTGAGAAAATTAGCCAGTCAGTCATGTTCCGCCAGCCTGAACGCTTGTATGATGGTTATTTACAAAAATTAGACCGCTTGACCAATCAATTGCAGACACGGATGAAAGAACTCTATAGCCAGCAGAAACAGGCTAGTCTCTTACTACAGCAACGATTACAAGGTGTGCACCCAGGTCGTAAAGTAGAGAGTTTCCAAGAGAGAATTATCCAGCAGGAACGACTCTTGAAGAGCAATATGGCTAATATCTATGACAATAAGATGGCCAAGGCGGACAAGCTGATTGAGGCCTTGACTATGCTGGATACCAGTCGCATCGTGGCCCGTGGCTACGCCATGATTCGTCAAGATGGTCGGGTGATTGATAGTGTAGAAAATGTACAAATGGGTGAAAACCTAACCATCCAGATGAAGGATGGTCAACTTGATGTGGAGGTAAAACATGTCCAAACAGACGAAAACATTTGAAGAAAACTTAGCTGAATTAGAAGGAATCGTAACCAAATTGGAGCGAGGCGATGTGGCTTTGGAAGAAGCACTTGCCGAGTTTCAAAAAGGAATGGTCCTATCGAAAGACCTACAAAAGACACTAGCAGAAGCAGAAAAGACCTTGGTCAAGGTCATGCAGGCGGATGGCAGTGAAGCGGAGATGGACTAATGGTTGCCAGTAAATTGCAGCGACTTGAGGAAGCCATGGCAGACTTTTACCAACCTCAGGTAGCTGAACGCCTCAACCAATCGGTTCTTTATTCGCTACAGGCTGGTGGTAAACGAATCCGCCCCTTGCTTTTATTGACCATCTTAGAGTCCTTTGGAATGGAATTAAAACAAGCTCATTACCAAGTGGCAGCATGTGTCGAGTTGATCCATACGGGAAGTTTGATTCACGATGACCTGCCTGCTATGGATAATGATGATTACCGTCGTGGTCGCTTGACCAACCACAAGGTTTACGATGAAGCAACGGCTATTTTAGCAGGGGACAGTCTCTTTCTAGATCCATTTGGTTTCCTAGCCCAAGTTGATTTACCAGCTGAGACCATCCTTGCTCTCGTGAGAGAGCTTTCCCAGGCATCTGGGACCTTTGGAATGGTTGCTGGTCAAGTCTTGGATATGGCTGGTGAAGGGCAGAATTTGACCTTAGAGCAATTACAAGCCATTCATGCCAATAAGACAGGGAAATTATTGACCTTTCCCTTTGTAGCAGCAGGTTTGATTGCAGGACAATCAGATGTGGTAATCAACCATTTGCGACAAGCGGGTCAATTAATTGGTCTAGCCTTTCAAGTTCGGGATGATATTTTGGATGTGACAGCCACTTTTGAGGAAATCGGAAAAACTCCCCAAAAAGATGTATTGGCTGAGAAGTCTACCTACCCTGCCCTAATGGGATTGGAAGCCTCAAAAGTCTTTCTAGAAGATAGCTTGAATCAAGCAATCAACGAGCTAGATCAAGTGGCTAAACAAGTCCCATTTTCAACAGAAAAAATCAAAGAAATCATAGGAAGTTTACGAATCAATGGCTAAGGAAAGAGTAGATGTACTAGCTTTTAAACAGGGGCTTTTCGAGACGCGGGAGCAGGCCAAACGCGGTGTTATGGCTGGCTTAGTTATATCCGTCATTAACGGGGAACGCTACGACAAACCAGGTGAGAAGATTGACGAGGGAATTGAACTCAAGCTCAAGGGGGAAAAACTCAAGTATGTCAGCCGTGGTGGTCTCAAATTGGAGAAAGCCTTGCAGGTTTTCCAATTATCAGTTGAGGGTCAAACAACGATTGATATTGGGGCTTCTACAGGCGGATTTACGGATGTTATGTTGCAGGCTGGTGCCAAGCAGGTCTATGCTGTGGATGTCGGGACCAACCAACTGGCTTGGAAATTACGTCAGGATGAGCGTGTGATCAGCATGGAACAGTACAATTTCCGCTATGCTGAGTTGGGAGATTTCGAACTTGGTCAACCAAGTTTTGCGTCCATTGACGTCAGCTTTATCTCATTGAGTCTGATTTTGCCAGCACTCCATCGTATTTTAGCGGAGGGCGGTCAGGTTGTTGCCCTTGTCAAACCCCAATTCGAGGCTGGACGTGAACAGATTGGGAAAAATGGCATTGTCAAGGATAAATCCGTTCACTTGAAAGTCTTGGAAGATGTGACAAAAATGGCCGTGGAAACAGGCTTCTCAGTCAAAGCCCTTAGTTTTTCCCCTGTTCAAGGCGGTCATGGCAATATCGAATTTTTAGCGCACTTAGAAAAATCAACACAACCAAACCAGATTGATAAAGAGGTCATAACAACTACAGTCTATCAAGCACATGAGGAATTTAAAAAGGATGAATAAACGAGAACGATTAGAAGTCATTAAAGATTTGGTAGTTCGATTTCCTATTGATACACAGGAAGAAATTGTTGAACGTCTAGAAGCAATGGGTGTCAATGCGACACAAGCAACGGTTTCACGTGATATCAAGGAACTTGGCATTATTAAGGTTCCATCAGCGGATAAGGGATATATTTATGGTTTACCAAAGGCAGGTCTTGTTAAGGTAAAATCGCAGAATGTTTTTGAAGTCTCAGTGATGGATAAAATGATTAATCTCCGTCTGGTACCTGGAAGCTCTGCTGTGGTCAAACGCCAGATTTTGGAACAATTTCAAGAACATGTTTTTTCAGTGATTGCTGATGATGATAGTATTCTGCTCATTGTTACAAACGAAGGTATTATTTCGCAAATCGAACAGACGGTTAGAGGGTGGTAGCCATGTTACTAGAAGTGTCCATTAAAAACTTCGCCATTATTGAGCAGGTATCACTGAATTTTGAAAACGGGATGACCATCCTATCTGGTGAAACAGGTGCAGGTAAGTCCATTATCATCGACGCCATGAACCTGATGCTAGGGGCGCGTGCGACGACAAATGTTATCAGACATGGGGCCGCCAAGGCTGAGATTGAAGGGCTCTTTTCCTTTGAAAATAGCAGAGCTCTCGAGCAAATTTTGCTTGAACAGGGGATTGAAGTAGCTGACGAGCTCATTATCCGTCGTGAAATCCTACAAAATGGCCGTTCGGTCAGCCGTATCAATGGACAAATGGTCAATTTATCTGTCTTGAAACAGATTGGGCAATATTTAGTAGATATTCATGGTCAACATGACCAGGAAGAATTGATGAAATCCCAGCACCATATCCGTCTTTTGGACAGTTTCGGAGAAGATGAATTTTGGAGTCTTAAAGACCGTTATCAGACAACCTTTGATGCCTATCGGAGTCTTCGCAAACGAGTTCTTGAAAAGCAAAAAAATGAGCAAGAACACAAGGCGCGGATTGAGATGCTAGAATACCAAATTGCTGAAATCGAAGCAGCGGCTTTGAAGTCTGGTGAAGATATTCAACTCAATCAGGAACGCGATAAACTGCTCAACCACAAACAAATTGCAGATACACTGACCAATGCCTATGCACTGTTAGACAATGAAGATTTTTCAAGCTTGAACAACCTACGCTCAGCTATGAGTGACTTGCAAAGTCTGGAAGAATTTGATCCAGACTACAAACAGCTCTCTTCTAGTCTGACAGAAGCTTATTATGTCGTTGAAGATGTGACCAAGCGTCTCAGCGATGTGGTGGACAATCTAGACTTTGACGGCAATCGTCTCTTGCAATTGGAAAGTCGTATGGATTTGCTCAATACCATTACGAAGAAATATGGTGGGACTGTCGATGATGTTTTGGACTATTTTAGTAAAATCAGTGAAGAATACAATCTATTGACAGGCAATGATTTATCTGGAGATGATTTGGAAGTTCAGCTTAAGAACTTAGAGAAAGAATTGGTTGAACGAGCAGGTCAGCTCAGCCAATCACGCCATGAATTGGCTGTTGTTTTAGAAGATATTATTCGCCAAGAATTGCAAGACTTGTATATGGAGAAAGCTCGTTTCCAAGTTCGATTTACTAAAGGAAAATTTAATCGAGAAGGAAATGAAACAGTAGAATTTTACATCTCCACCAATCCTGGCGAAGACTTCAAACCACTGGTTAAGGTAGCTTCTGGAGGAGAATTGTCTCGCTTGATGTTGGCCATTAAGTCAGCCTTTGCCCGTAAAGAAGGTAAAACTTCTATTGTCTTTGATGAGGTGGATACAGGGGTGTCTGGACGTGTGGCCCAGGCAATTGCCCAGAAAATTTATAAAATCGGACAATATGGTCAAGTATTGGCGATTTCTCATCTACCACAAGTCATTGCTATTGCAGATTATCAGTTCTTTATTGAGAAAATATCCGACGAACATTCGACTGTTTCTCGTGTCCGTCTCTTGACCAAAGAAGAGCGTATTGAGGAAATTGCCAAGATGTTAGCCGGTGACAAAATCACAGATGCAGCCCGTAATCAAGCAAAAGAATTAGTAGAAAAAGGTTAGGCGACTAGCCTTTTTGCTTATGTCCAAAGTTTATTTTTTAGTTAAAATTTGTTATAATAGATGGCAAAATTGAAGAGAATTGTAGGATGAAATATGTCAAAGATTAAGATTGTTACGGATTCAAGTACGACTATCGAACCCAGTTTGGTCGAAGAATTGAATATAACAGTTGTTCCATTATCTGTAATGGTTGACGGAGTCGTATACTCTGACAACGATTTAAAAGAAGGAGAATTCTTAGAGCTCATGCGTGAGTCGAAAAACTTGCCAAAAACAAGCCAGCCCCCAGTAGGACTCTTTGCGGAAACTTTTGCTGACTTGGCTAAAGATGGCAGTCAGATTATTGCCATTCTCTTGTCGCATGCCTTGTCAGGGACAGTAGAAGCTGCTAGACAAGGAGCAACCCTATCGGGTGCTGATGTGACAATACTTGATTCAAGCTTTACAGATCAGGCTGAAAAATTCCAAGTTGTAGAAGCAGCACGCATGGCACAAGCTGGTGCCAGCAAAGAAGAAATCCTTGCAGCTATTGAAACAGTCAAAGAAAAAACGGAATTATACATCGGTGTATCAACCCTAGAAAATTTAGTCAAAGGTGGCCGAATTGGGCGTGTTCAAGGGATGCTGAGTAGCCTACTCAATATCCGTGTCATCATGGAAATGAAAGACCATCAGCTGACTCCGATTGTCAAAGGACGAGGTAATAAGACCTTTAAAAAATGGCTGGAAGAGTTCACGGCAACTCTAGCAGATAAAAAAGTAGCCGAGATTGGTATTTCCTACTCAGGAACGGCTGATTTTGCAAATGAAATGAAGAGTCAATTACAAGAGTACGTCTCAAAAGAAATTTCTGTTTTAGAGACAGGTTCCATCATTCAAACTCATACTGGTGAGGATGCCTGGGCTATTTTGATTCGTTATGAATAACAGGAAGTTGATTCAAGGCTTTGTTTTCTTTTTTCTGGCAATTCTAGGGTCGATTTTTCTATTTCATCAACTCATTCCTGTTGCCTCATCTCGCATCTCCAGACAAGAGCTTACCGTATCAGAAAAAATCAGTTTTCGATATGTGGCACTTGGTGATTCTTTGACAGAAGGTGTTGGAGATACAACTGGACAGGGGGGCTTTGTTCCCTTGTTGGCTCAATCTCTAACTAACGATTATGGTTATGAAGTAGATTATAAAAATTTCGGAGTTTCTGGGAATACCAGTAATCAGATTCTTAAGCGAATGAAGGAAGATGGAGAGCTGATAAGTTACTTAAAAACAGCAGATCTGTTAACTCTGACAGTTGGTGGCAACGATTTGCGCAAGGCTATTATTAAAAACATTGCCAATCTCAAAGTTTCAACTTTTGATAAGCCCGCAAAAGATTACGGAAAACGATTGGATACAATTATTAAGACAGCACGTAAGAATAATCCAAATCTTCCCATCTATGTTGTCGGGATTTACAATCCACTCTACCTCAATTTTCCTGAATTGACAGAAATGCAGACAATTGTTGATAATTGGAATACGATGACAGAACAGATAACTGAAAAATATCAACATGTCTACTTTGTTCCGATCAATGATTTGCTCTATAAAGGATTGGAAGGGGAGGCTGGTATTAGTCAAAATGGTAGCCAAGTTACCAATAATTTACTGTATGAGGAAGACAGTTTCCATCCCAATAATACTGGATATGAGATTATGAAAAAAGCGATATTGGAGAGAATGAATGAGACCACGGAAAGCTGGGAACCTTAATATTTGGAAATGGCTATTTTTAGCCCAGTTGGCTTTATTGATTGGTTGCGGAATAGTCCTCTATACACGGATTCAAACAGATAGAGAGGATTTAACAAAGCTCGTTCAGACTAGTACAGAAGACACAAAGGTTGGGACCTTCTCCACTAATAGGGAACAGCTCAACCAAACCCTCACTAACTATCTAAAAGAGTATCAGACGGAAGAGTTTTCCTATCAATTATTCGTAACGAGTCAGCAAGTTGTTTTTGAAGGCAGCTATCAGATTTTTGGTGTGACTATCCCACTCTATATTTATTTTCAACCTAGCAAAATGGAAGATGGCAGTATTTTGTTACGGATAACAGAAATATCAGTTGGAAGTTTATCCTTGCCGAAAGCAGAGGTATTAGCTTATTTACAAAAAAATTATAAACTACCTGCCTTTGTAAAAATAGACTCAGAACAAGCGCAAGTACAGGTTCAACTGACAGAACTGAAGAACAAATTTGGTCTGTATGGAAAGGCGAATACGATTGATTTGTACAACGACCAATTCATTGTTGATATCTACAGAAAAAGACAGTGAAATAGCATTAAAAACTTGACCAAACGCCTAAAATTCGGTACTATATAGAAGTGAGTAATAACTCAGAAAATTATTGGAGGACTTAGCAAATGGCTAATAAACAAGATTTGATTGCAAAAGTTGCAGAAGCAACTTCATTGACTAAAAAAGACTCAGCAGCAGCTGTTGATGCAGTATTCGGAGCAGTAGCAGACTACCTTGCAGCTGGTGAAAAAGTACAATTGATCGGTTTCGGTAACTTTGAAGTTCGTGAGCGTTCAGCACGTACAGGCCGCAACCCTCAAACAGGTGCAGAAATCAAAATCGCAGCATCAAAAGTTCCAGCATTCAAAGCTGGTAAAGCTCTTAAGGATGCGGTAAAATAATTTAACGTGAAAAAGCCCGTCATATCAAGCTTTCTAGCTTGTCCGACGGGCTTTTTTCTTGTTTAAGGGGCAAATAAGGGGCAAAAC